>JBIKZZ010000277.1:0-4654 GCA_044354435.1 Rhodoferax sp.
TCTTTGTACGTGGCCGCAATGACACCATGATTCCGCTGGCGGCGCTGGTCAAGATCCGTGAGGTGGTGGTCCCGCGCGAGCTGAACCACTTCGGGCAGCGGCGCTCTGCATCGATCACTTCGAACCTGTCAGCAGACTACTCGGTTGGCGAAGCGTTGGACTTCATGGATGCCACAGCCAAGAAAGTACTCAAACCAGGTTACGCCACCGACCTCAATGGCTCAAGCCGAGAATTCCGCAAGTCGGCAGATTCTCTGTCACTGGTGTTTGTGCTGGCCATGGTGTTCATTTTCCTGGTCTTGGCGGCGCAGTTTGAGAGCTTTGTCGACCCGTTTGTCATTTTGCTTAGTGTCCCCTTGTCAATGGCCGGTGCCCTGCTTGCTCTCAAATATTCGGGCGGGACCTTAAACGTCTTTAGTCAGATCGGTCTGATCACACTGGTAGGCTTGATTACCAAGCACGGCATTCTGATCGTCGAGTTCGCTAATCAGTTGCGCGAGCAGGGCCTGGATGCACTAGCGGCCGTCAAAAAGTCATCGTCGCAACGTCTAAGGCCGATCCTCATGACCACGGGCGCTATGGTGTTGGGCGCACTACCATTGGCGCTTGCAACGGGCGCCGGTGCCGAAAGCCGCCGCCAGATCGGCTGGGTCATCGTGGGCGGCATGAGCTTGGGTACCCTGCTGACGATTTTTGTCGTGCCTACCATGTACACCCTGTTGGCACGCAAGCATGCACCGGGTGCGAAGAAAGAGGCAACGCTGGACCCTGATGCTGCCCATCACCCGGCGCCGCACGTCATGGCGGCAAGCCCTGCGCCTGAGACCGCGCTAGCCAAATAAGGTGGCGCCATTTCGGCGGAGCGTTTATATCGCGCCGTCGAACATCATGACGTCGACGACGTCACCAGGTGCCACGTGACCCTGCTGGTGGTGCAACACGATCAAACCGTTGGCCTGGACCATAGAGCTCAACACGCCGGAGCCCTGGTTGCCGGTTGTCCTGACCGTCAATGACCCGTCGGCGGCGTTGCTGACGATGCCGCGTTGGTATTCGGTGCGGCCCGGTTTTTTGCGTAATGTCTCCAGGCTTTGCGCCTTCAGTAAAGGCGGCAAGGG
This sequence comes from Rhodoferax sp., assembly GCA_044354435.1. Classification (GTDB taxonomy): domain Bacteria; phylum Pseudomonadota; class Gammaproteobacteria; order Burkholderiales; family Burkholderiaceae_C; genus Rhodoferax. The sequence goes on from JBIKZZ010000277.1 coordinate 1,119, forward strand.
GGCAGTGCTGCCCATCAGTCGGAGCAGCGCCGGGCGCACAAACGCCAAAAAAGTCACCATCACGGCGACCGGGTTGCCAGGCAGGCCAAACAACAGCGCGCTGCCAATTCTCCCGACTGCCATCGGCCGCCCAGGGCGCATGGCGATTTTCCAGAATTCAACATCGCCCAGTTTTTTCATCATGGCTTTGGTGAAGTCTGCCTCGCCCACGCTGACGCCACCGCTGGTGATGATGGCGTCACAGCGTCCGGCGGCGTCTGCAAAGGCGGCTTCCAATAAAACGGGATCGTCAGGGACCACGCCAAGGTCAATCACCTCGCAGCCAAGCTTGCTCAGCATGCCAAACACCGTGTAGCGGTTGCTGTCATACACCGCACCCTCGCGCGGCAACTCGCCCAGACTCAATATCTCGTCGCCGGTTGAAAAATAGGCCACCTTCAAACGGCGATAGACCGGTACTTGCTTAATGCCCAAACTGGCCACCAGCCCGAGAGCTGCGGGGCTTATGTGCTCACCTTTTAATAGCGCAGCATGTCCCTTGGCGATATCTTCCCCCTTCAAGCGGCGGTTGTCGCCCAGACGCAAAATTCCAGGGGGAACGCTGATGTATTCACCCTGTAGGGTCACCAACTCTTGTGGGGCCACTGTGTCAAGACCATTCGGCATAACGGCCCCGGTCATGATCTTCAGACACTCTTCCGGACCAAGGTCGCCGCGCCAGGCCACGCCGGCCAGCGCTGTACCAACGACTTTGAGTTTCAGCACCTGGTCAGGCGATAAGGTGGCGCCACGGAAGGCATAGCCATCCATGGCAGAGTTGTCATGCGCTGGAACACTGATGGGAGAAACCAAGTCCTGCGCCAGAACCCGGCCCAGCGACTGGAACAGGTCAAGGTTCTCATGCGCGGTTACAGGTTCTGCCAATCGAAATAAGAACGCGTTGACCTGGCCCACCTGCAGAGCCTGTGGGTCATAACCTTGCAGTTCGGCTGCAATGGTTGCCAGCGACGGGCTCAACTGCGGCCCTCCAAATCACGAAGCTCGGCCAAGGTGTTGGCATTGAAAAAGGCCTGCGGATCGTCGCTAGCGAGGTTAAATGGGACCATCACTGTTTTGTGTTGGTTGGTCCAAGCATCAATTTTCCGCCCACCCTGGTGGGTGAACGTCACCAGACTTTCCAGCAGCGTGACTCGGAGCAGACAGAAGACCGGCTGTGCTCGAAGGCTCAAGACACCTTCTCGGTCCACCTCGGGTGCGGCTACCATGGCGATATCAGCCTCTTTCTCGGTCAGGGCCTGGGCCAGACGTGGTACCAGGTCAAGCGGCAGTCGCGGGGTATCGCAGGGCACAGTCATCAGGAAGCGCGTTTCGCAGCGTTCCAGGCCAGTCAGAAAACCGGCGAGTGGCCCGGCATAGTCGGCCAGCACATCGGGCCACACCGAGGCGCCAAACGACTCATAGGCCGCGAGATTGCGGTTGGCATTGATCAGTGTTTGACCGACGAAACCGCCCATTTGTAGCCGCGTCAGGGTGTGCAGCGCCAGCGGCAGCCCGTTGAAGCTTTGCAGCCCTTTGTCGACGCCTCCCATGCGTGAACCTCGGCCACCGGCCAGAATCAGCGCCGTGATGTCGTCAGGCCCGATCAGGTCAGCCACCGATGTAACTCATTTCTACCCGCCGCAGTCCGGCCCCACTGTCCGGCGCCTGCGAGCTTCGCAATTCGGAATAGCGGTCAGTTCTGCCCTGCCAGATATGGCCTATGGCCGACTCCAGGTCAGTTTGGGGCATCTGACTGCGCAACAGTGAGCGCAGGTCATGGCCCTGGTTGGCAAACAGGCAAAGGTAGAGTTTGCCCTCAGTTGACAGCCGGGCCCGGTTGCAGTCCGCGCAGAAGGCTTGCGTGACACTGCTGATGGCGCCAATCTCACCTGCAGCAGCATCCCATTGCCCGTTGGCGTCAGCGTAGCCCCAGCGTTCGGCGGTTTCACCGAGGTTTGACGGGCTTAACGGCACCAATGGCATGGCATCATGGATCAGTTTGACGACATCACTGGACGGCAAGACGTCATGCATGCGCCAGCCGTTGGTGGCACCAACGTCCATGAATTCAATAAAGCGCAGCACCATGCCGCTGCCCCTGAAGTGCCGGGCCATGGGCAAGATCTCTTGGGCATTAGTCCCACGTTTGACCACCATGTTGATCTTGATGGGCCCCAGGCCCGCTTGACGTGCGGCTTCGATGCCTTCCAAAACATCGGCTACAGGAAAGTCCACGTCGTTCATGCGCCGAAACACGGCATCGTCCAGTCCATCCAGGCTAACTGTCACGCGCTGCAGACCGGCGGCCTTGAGCGCTGCCGCTTTGCGCTTAAGTAAAGCGCCATTGGTGGTTAGGGTCAAGTCCAGTGGCAGGCCCTGCAGTGTGCGCAGGCCGGCCAGTTGCTCAATCAGGAATTCAATATTTTTTCGCAGCAGGGGCTCGCCGCCAGTGAGGCGAATTTTTTGCACGCCATGGGCGATGAAGGCCTTGGCGACGCGGGTAATTTCCTCGAACGACAGCAGCTCGGCATGCGGCAGGTAGGCGTAGTCTTTGTCAAACACCTCCTTGGGCATGCAATAGCTGCAGCGAAAATTGCAGCGGTCGGTCACACTGATGCGCAGGTCGCGCAGGGGACGACCCAGTGAGTCAGTCAGCAGGCCATCGGCCGTCAGGCGAGTGGCCGGCGCAAAGGCGGCCGCTGGTGGTGCCAAGGCCTTGACGCGCTGGTCCAGCACCGGAATCACGCGTTCAGACATAGCGCCGAGCGGCCATGTGGCGAGGTCGCTGCACGGGTGTCATACGCAACGGGCGCCGTCCACTTCTAGGCAGACACCGCTGATAAAGCTGGCCTCGTCGCTGGCAAGATAGAGCGCTGCGTTGGCAACATCAAGGGCGGTCGAGAAGCGCCCGAGCGGAATGCTGGCGCGAAAAAGGGCTTTACGGTCTTCAGTCAACTGCCCACCTGCAAATTCAGCAGCCAAGCCAGTATCGGGGTTGAAGACCGGGTTGATGCAGTTTACCCGGATGTTGTCTGGCCCCAGTTCGGCTGCCAGCGACTTGGAGGTGGTGATGACGGCGCCTTTAGATCCGTTGTACCAAGTCAGTCCGGGGCGTGGCCGCACGCCGGCCGTCGAGGCAATATTGATGAAGCTGCCCCCACCCTGGGCGCGAAACACTGGCGTGGCGTGCACGGTGGCCAGGTAAATGCTTTTCACATTCACGGCGTAGCATTTGTCGAATTCCTCTTCGCTAACTTCGAGTGCCGGCCGGTTGCGGTGGGTCCAGCCCGCGTTGTTGACCATCACATCCAGCTTGCCGTGGCGTGCTACCGCTGCTGCCACCAGCGCAGCCACATCGGCTGAGCGTGTCACGTCAGCGGCAAAAAAAGAGGCGCGTCCGCCCGTTGCGGTGATGCTGGCAACCACTCGTTCGCCCTGACTGACGTTGATGTCGTTGACGAGCACCTGAGCGCCTTGGTCAGCCAAGCGTTTGGCGA
>JBIKZZ010000278.1:0-4652 GCA_044354435.1 Rhodoferax sp.
CCTGCTGCCGCTGACGGCGGCGTTTGTTGCTGACGACGGCACCATTGTCAACCTAGCCGACATGAAGCCACAAACCACGGATTCCCATTGCTCCGCTCAGCCCGTTCGCTATGTGCTGGAGATGAACCAGGGCTGGTTTGCCAAGAAGGGCATAAAGGCTGGCTTCAAACTGAGCGGCAAACCCTTTGACAATCGGTAACGCTATATTTTATATAGCAAAGACCTGATATACGGCAAGGGCTAGGCACTAAAATTACTCAAAAAAAACCGCCCATCAGGGCGGTTTTTTTCATGGCTCTTGAGACGCTCAGGCAAAGTTAGCTTCGACAAAACTCCAATTCACCAGCTTGTCAAGGTAGGTCTCCACAAATTTGGGGCGCATATTGCGGTAATCGATGTAGTAGGCGTGCTCCCAGACATCCACTGTCAGCAGGGCTTTATCAGCAGTGGTCAGAGGTGTCCCTGCGGCGCCCATGTTCACAATGTCAACAGAGCCGTCAGACTTTTTCACCAGCCAGGTCCAGCCCGAGCCAAAGTTGCCTACCGCCGACTTAACGAAGGCTTCGCGAAAGGCGGCATAAGAGCCCCACTTGGCATTGATGGCTGCTGCCAACGCGCCGCTGGGTTCGCCGCCGCCGTTGGGCTTCATGCAACTCCAGAAAAACGTGTGGTTCCAGATCTGGGCCGAGTTGTTATAAACGCCGCCACTGGACTTCTTGATGATGTCTTCCAGCGCCATGCTTTCGAAATCGGTACCTTTTTGCAGGTTGTTGAGGTTCACCACATAAGCGTTGTGGTGCTTGCCATGGTGGAACTCCAGGGTTTCGCGGGAGTAATGAGGTGCCAGGGCGTCGATGGCATAAGGCAGGGCGGGTAGTGTGTGTTCCATGTGATCCTCGTGAAGTGGGTAGTTGCAGTCAGTAATTGTAGGAACTTTATTCAAGGCAAGTTCGAGACGTTGAAATCAACCTCGCCATCTGCCAGGGTGGCTCGTACGATCTGACCCACCGCGACCTGCCGCACGCTGGTCACCGTTCTACCCTGGATGTCGGTCAGCCAGGCGTAGCCGCGTCCCAACACCAGCGATGGATCGAGCAGCCCCAGGCGAAGCGCGCCGCGGTCCAGCCTCTCCTGTTGACGGTCAAACCGTCGGCGTACCGCCTCGGGCAATCGCGCCTGCAGCGCATCCAGCGTCCGTTGCTTCTGTTGCAAAAAATGCATTGAAAAGACCTGCAGCCGCTGCCCGGCTGAGGCTAGCCGCAGGCGCTGGCTGGACACCAGCGCAGAGGGCCGGCCAAGACGGGCAGCCGTCAGGTCCAGCCGTTGGGCTTGTACGTCGAGCCGCCGAAAGGCTGCAGTCTGTAACCGGCGCTCAAGAATGGCTAGTGCGCCCTGCCAGACCTCGCGCGGCTGCGCCACGAGTTCAGCCGCCGCTGTGGGGGTCGGTGCTCGCAGGTCAGCCACAAAGTCAGCAATACTGAAATCAGTCTCATGACCGACCCCGCTGACCACTGGCACCGGACTACTGATGATGGTGCGGGCCAGCTGTTCATCGTTGAATGCCCACAAGTCCTCCATCGATCCGCCACCACGGACCAGCAAAATGACATCCAACATAGGAGTTGGTCGAACTTCGACCTCGTCCGGCAAACTCGGGCTCAGGCCTCGCCCGGCCTCGGTGAGCCGGTACAAGTTGGTGAGTGCGGCCATCAGCTCCGCTGGCGCAGTGACCCCCTGCACTGATGCCGGTGCCACCACCACTGGAATGTGAGGCACACGCCGCTGCAGAGCACTCACCACATCATGCAGGGCGGCCGCGCCCAGAGAAGTCACGACACCAATGCCGCGTGGCATCAGGGGCAGTGGGCGTTTGCGACCGGCATCAAACAGCCCTTCAGCCTCCAGCCTGGCACGTAATTTAAGAAACTGTTCGTACCAAGCGCCCTGCCCAGCCCGGCTCATGCTCTCGACCACCAACTGCAGGTCTCCGCGCGGCTCGTAGACACTTAGGCGGCCGCGCAGCTCAACGAGCTCGCCGTCACGTGGCGAAAAAGACAGAAGACCCGCCGCCCGGCGGAACATGGCACACCTGAGCTGGCCGCTGGCGTCCTTGAGCGAAAAATAGCAATGCCCACTGGAGGCGCGCGAAAACCCCGATATCTCGCCACGGACCTCCAGCGGGTTGAAACGGGCCTCCAGCGCGTCGGCGATGGCGTGGCAGAGCGCGCCCACCTCCCAGACTCGACCGACCGCGCCCAACTGAACGCCCTCAGCCATGTTGGCGCTCATGACCGCACCAGCACGTCAAACGCTGGACCGCCTGCTGGCGCAGCAGATCGGCGAAAGTTGATAGTCCATAATTCAAGCGAATTTCATCGAACCGGGAGTCCTATTGTTTTCCATCATACAAGCTGCTGGCTGGCCGATCTGGCCGCTGCTCGCCTGTTCCGTGCTGGCACTTGCACTGGTCATTGAGCGTTTCATCAGCCTGCGCACGGTCAACATTGCACCACCGCGGCTGTTGGCAGAAGTGCTGAGTGTCACCCGGACCTCGGTCCCGCCGCCAGATGTGGTGAACCATCTGGAGCAAACATCGGCACTGGGTGAGGTACTGGCCAGCGGCCTGCGCGCCCTCAACAGCAACCCGCGCTGCAGTGAGCAGGACCTGCGCGCTGTCATGGAGGGTACCGGCCGGCTGGTGGCCCACCGCCTAGAGCGTTACCTGAGCGCCTTGGCGACCATTGCCTCGGCGGCGCCGCTGATGGGCCTGTTCGGCACTGTCGTCGGCATGATCGAAATTTTTGGCGCCCAGACCCCCACGGGTGGCGCCACGGGCGGTAACCCGGCGCAACTGGCGCACGGCATATCGGTTGCCCTCTACAACACGGCTTTCGGCCTGATCGTGGCGATTCCATCGCTGATTTTCTGGCGTTATTTCAGGGCGCGGGTCGATGGCCTCCTGCTAACGCTGGAACTGGCGTCAGAGCGTTTGGTGCGTCAACTCAACCAATTGCGGCGCTGATGGAGCGTAGGCCATGAATTTCCGACAACGGTCCCGCGATGAGCCCGAAATCAACTTGATTCCGTTCATCGACGTGCTTCTGGTGGTACTGATTTTCTTGATGCTGTCGACCACTTACAGCAAGTTCACCGAGCTGCAATTGACACTGCCGGTCGCCGATGCCGACGCACCGCGTGACCGCGCCAAAGAAGTTTTGGTCGGAGTAACCGCAGATGGCGCCTACACCGTGAACAAGGTGACCGTGACCGGACGCAGTGTGGAAGCGCTAGCGCGGGCTCTCACTGAAGGCGCCAATGCCGGGCGAGAGACCGTGCTGCTTATTTCTGCCGATGCGAGCGCCCGACATCAGTCCGTCATCAGTGTGATGGAGGCCGCGCGCCGCGCTGGCCTAAGCCAAATTACTTTTGCCACCCAGACCTCCAGCGCGAACGGGACCCCGTGAGGCCATGGCCGCAGTAGTCCAAGCGTCGCGCTGGCAGTTGATACTTACCCGCAGCTGGGCCCGCCGCGGTCCTCTGGCAGGCTTGCTCTGGCCGCTCAGCCTGATTTACCAGGCCCTGTTTGCAGTCCGACGTCTGTTCTACCGCCTGGGTTGGCTGACTGCGCACCACTTTGACGTGCCCGTGATGGTGGTAGGCAACGTGGTGGCCGGGGGGGCAGGAAAGACGCCGGTGGTGATGGCACTGGTCCGGCACCTGCGCCAGCGTGGCCTGCGCGTGGGCGTGATATCGCGCGGCTACGGACGTCACAGCCACGGCTGCCTGGAAGTGCAGCCCGACAGCCGGCCAGAGGACGTGGGTGATGAACCGGTTCTAATTCGGCAAAGCACCGGGGTGCCGGTCCTGGTGGCCAAACGCCGCTCACAGGCTGCCGCTGAGTTATTGGCCAGTCACCCCGATACCGACGTGATCGTGGCCGACGATGGCCTGCAGCACGCCGCGTTACACCGGGATTTTGAGATCTGCGTCTTTGATGACCGAGGTGTCGGGAACGGCCTGCTATTGCCCGCCGGCCCGCTGCGAGAGCCATGGCCGCGCCCGGTGGACATGATTCTGCACACTGGCCACAAACCTGCCTTTGCCGGCTTTCGTGCGCACCGGCAGCTTGCGCCACTGGCGAGGCAACAGGATGGCTCGACAGTACCCCTGGAAAAATTGGCCGCGCCCAGTCAGACGCCGCTGCTGGCGCTGGCCGCCATCGCCAGACCGGAGGAATTCTTCGACATGCTGCGCGCTTGCGGTTTGCAGTTGGCACGCACGATCACGCTACCCGATCACTATGATTTTAATAGCTTTAACATCAATGAATTCAAGGGCTACAGCGTGATTTGCACTGAAAAAGACGCGCCCAAACTCTGGCCAAAGTGGCCGCACGCCTTCGCCGTACCCCTGCTGCTAAAGCTGGAGCCGGCCTTCCTGGCGCAGCTTGACGAATGGCTGAACAACCGCCTGCCCGCAAAGCTATCATCGCCCGATGGACACTCGACTACTTGAACTGCTGGTTTGCCCTGTCACCAAGGGCCCACTGACCTACGACCGCGACAAACAAGAGTTGGCATCACGCAGCGCGCGTCCGGCCTATCCGGTGCGCGATGGCATCCCAATCCTGCTGGAAAATGAAGCACGTACCC
>JBIKZZ010000038.1:0-17302 GCA_044354435.1 Rhodoferax sp.
CTTTTTGCAAAAGTACATCACCACCGGCATTGCCAGTGCCGGTGTCAAGTAGCTCGAACTGTCCCAGAGGTACCCCCATTGGCCACGCTTGAACTTGCCAACATTGTCAAGACCTTTGACCGCACCACCGTGCTGCACGGCATCGACCTGGCGGTCAGCCATGGCGAGTTTGTGGTGTTTGTCGGGCCCTCGGGCTGCGGCAAGTCCACTCTGCTTCGGGTCATCGCCGGTTTGGAGACGCCCAGCGGCGGTGACATTCGCATCGACGGGCAGGTGGTCAATGACATTGGCGCCGCGCAGCGCGGCTGTGCCATGGTGTTCCAGAGCTATGCGCTGTACCCGCACATGAGCGTGTACGACAACATGGCCTTCGGTTTGGAAAACCTGCAGGTGCCGCGGCCAAAAATCCAGGCCAAGGTGCAGGATGCTGCCCGCTTGTTGCGGCTCGAAGACCTGTTGCAACGCAAACCGACCCAGTTGTCGGGCGGTCAGCGGCAGCGGGTGGCGATTGGCCGCGCCATTGTGCGCGACCCGCGCCTGTTCCTGTTTGACGAGCCGCTGTCCAATTTGGACGCTGAGCTGCGCGTCTCCATGCGCGCAGAGTTGCGCGAGCTGCATGCCCGGCTGGGGGCCACCATGGTCTATGTGACGCACGACCAGGTCGAGGCCATGACCCTGGCGGACAAGATTGTGGTGCTGCGCGCTGGCCGGGTCGAGCAGATCGGCGCTCCGCTTGAGCTGTACAACCGGCCCTGCAACACCTTTGTGGCGGGTTTCATTGGCAGCCCACGCATGAATTTTTTGCCGGCTGTGCTGGTTGCTGGCCATCCTGGCGCCCTCGCTTTGCCAGCGGGCAGCCACACCATTGGCGTGCGGCCGGAGCATGCGCAAGCAGCGACCGACGGCCCCGTGCGTTTGACCGTGACCCAGGTCGAGCAGCTGGGCGCCAGCAGTGTGCTGCGTGGCACCGTCGGCGTCGATACCCCGTTTGAGCTGGTGGCCCCCGGCCAGACCGCTCTGCGCCCGGGTGACACCGTCGCCCTGGGGCTGCCGGCGCCCCATCTGCATTGCTTTGACGCCAATGGCCAGAGGCTGTAAATCATGACCACCCCGTTTGGACCGACCCAAATTGCCACTGTTGATGCACACGGCGCCTGCCTGAGCCTGCCTGATGGCGCCCAGTTTCAGCTGGATGTGCTGGAGCCGACCCTGATACGGGTGCGTCACCGGCCTGGCGCCGGTTACCGCGAACCACGCACCTGGGCGATTGCGCCACAAGGTGCCGCGGCCGGCACCGCTGCCTCTGTTCAGGATGTGGCGTGGGCGGGCCGCGCGCGCGACGACCTCAGTGGTTTTTCGCGCCCTCCAGCCGAGTTCAGCCAGACGGCCAGCGGCCTGACGCTGGCCACCGGCGCGCTGTCGGTCACGGTGCGGCTGGACCCGCTGGCCTTGACTTGGCACGACGGACAAGGTTGTCTGCTCCTTGCTGACCGGAACAGTTCGGCTTACCTGCACAGCCCACGCACTGGCTCTGTACGGCACTACCTGCAGCGTGCCCGGGCTGATCGTTATTACGGCCTGGGCGACAAGACCGGCCCGCTCAATCTGCATGGGCGGCGGCTGCGGACCATCGCGCTTGATGCGCTCGGCTACGACCCGCAGCAAGGCGATCCACTCTACAAGCACTGGCCGTTTGTGATGACCCGCGCCCCCACCGGTCACTGGTACGGGCTGTATTACGACACGCTGAGCACCTGTACCTTTGACCTCGGTTGCGAGCACGACAACTACCACGACTTTTACCGTTATGTCGACATTGACGATGGTGACCTTGATTACTACCTGATGTCGGGCGCCACGCCAGCTGCGGTGATCGCCCAGTTTGTGCGCCTGATCGGTGGCACTCACCTGCCGCCGCGCTGGTCGCTCGGTTACGCCCAGACCGCCATGGGCCTGGCCGACGCGCCCGATGCCCAGGACCAGCTCAATACTTTCATTGACCGGATCGAGGCAGAGGCGATTCCCTGCTCGGCGTTCCATTACGGCTCGGGTTATTCCTCACGCGGCAAGCGCCGCTATGTGTTTACCTGGAACCACGACAAGTTTCCTGACCCTAAGGCGCTCAATGCGCGGTTCCATGAGGCTGGCATGCGGCTGGTGGCTAACGTCAAGCCCTGCCTGCTTGACGATCACCCCGCCTGGGACGAGGTGCGCGCCCAGGATGGCTTCATCCAGGACGCCGCCACCGCCGCGCCCGTGGTGGAGCAGTTCTGGGACGGTGTCGGCGCCCACCTGGATTTCTCCAACCCGGCGGTGGTAGCCTGGTGGCAGACCAGCCTGCAGCGGCAGGTGCTGGATTTTGGTATTGACGCCGCATGGAACGACAACAACGAGTACGCCATCATGGACGATGGCGCCATCTGCGCGGGCTTTGGCCAGCCGCTGCCCATGCACCGTGCCCGCCCGCTGCATGCGCTGCTGATGACGCGCGCCAGCTTCGAAGCGCAGGCCCGGCACCGGCCTGCGCAAACTTCGTCCGAACCGGTGTTCAGCGTCAGCCGGGGCGGGCCACCAGGCGTGCAGCGCTATGCGCAAAGCTGGTCGGGCGACAACAGCACCAATTGGGAGAACCTGCGCTGGAACATACGCACCGGGCTGCAAATGAGCCTGTCGGGCCTGTTCAACATTGGCCATGACATTGGCGGTTTTTACGGCCCCTCACCCGGACCCGAGTTGTTTGTGCGCTGGGTGCAGGCCTGCTGCCTGAACCCGCGCATGGTCATGAACTCCTGGAAGCCCGGTAGCGCCACCAACGTGCCCTGGCTGCACCCCGAGGTCACGGCGCACGTGGCGGCAGCGATTCGCCTGCGCTACACCCTGCTGCCCTACCTGTGGCAATTGTTCGAGCAAGCCAGCGCGCTGCACCAGCCAATTCTGCGACCCACTTTTTTCGAGTTTCCAGACGACGAGGCCTGCTTTGCCGACTGTGACGATTTCATGCTCGGTGATGCGTTGTTGGTAGCACCCGTGGTGCAGCCTGGCGACACCACACGCCGGGTCTACCTGCCGGCCGGAACGTCGGCCTGGTACGACTTTGACACTGGCGAGCGCTTTGCCGCTGGCCAGTGGCATACCGTAACGGCCCCCTTGGCGCGGCTGCCGCTGTTTGCCCGCGCCGGCGCAGCGATTCCGCTGGCGGGCGGCAATCCTGCTGATCCAGGGTCGTCAGTCCGGCGCCGGCACGATGATCCGATCACCGAGTGGCGCCGCTTTGGCTCCGGTGATGCCTGCTGAGTGCTTGACCAGACGTCGCATCCTAAACTGGCGTTGTGGCGGAGCCGGCTTCGCGTCATTCCCGGCCACGACCGGGAATCCGGGACTGCTTAGATACCCAGCCGAGATGCTATGGGGATGAAGAGTTAGCAGGAGGTGACGAATTCGGCTGGGCTGCCGGCAATCATCGGCTCGCCGTCAGGGTACGACTGGGCCTCAGGCCCAGTGCACCGGGCCCTGGCTTGTGTACCAGTGCGCCAGTTGCGCCTCGAACTCAGCCTCGATCCGGCTGCGCCGGATCTTCATGGTTGGGGTCAGCATCCCGTTTTCTATGGTCCAAGCTTGTGGCGCCACCACGATCATGCGCAACTGCTCATAGTCGGCCACGGCCTGGTTCACATCGCGCAGCAAGTCGCCGAGCTCCTGTTGTACCTTGGCTCGCACCGCGGCATCGCCGAGTTTGGGTCGCAGGTCCTCGGCCAACACCACCAAGGCATAGGCCGCGCTCTGGCCCACCCCCGAGACCAGCGCTTGCTCCACCAACGGGTGGGCGTTGAGCCGGTTCTCGATCGGGGCTGGTGCCACGTACTTGCCCTTGGAAGTCTTGAACAATTCCTTGACGCGGCCAGTCAGCTTGAGCAGGCCATCAGCCCGGATCTCGCCACGGTCGCCGGTGTGAAAGAAGCCGTCGGCAGTAAAGCATTCGGCGTCCAGGTCGGGTCGCTTGTAGTACCCCACCATCTGGCCGGGTGACTTGATCAGCACCTCGCCCTCGTCACTCAGTCGGACCTGCACGCCCGGCATAGGTATACCCACGTAGCCAGGCGCGTTGATGGCGTCTGTCGAGTTGTGGGAGTACGCAAAGTCCTCGGTCATCGCGTAGCCCTCAGACAGGTTGAGCCCGAGCCGTCGGTACCAGCTGATCAGCTCGGCGGGAATCGGCGCCGATCCGCTGCCGGCCAGCAGGGCCTGGTCGAGGCCAAGACCCTTGAGCACCTTGCGCCCGACCATGCGGCCCAGGAAAGGGATGCTCAGCAGCCGGTCGAGCTTTTTGGGTGGCATCTTGCTGAACACCCCCTGTTGGAACTTGAGCCACAGCCGGGGTACTGAAATGAAGGTGGTGGGGCGAGCTCGGTTAAGGTCCTGCAAAAATGTGTCTAGCGATTCGGCAAAGTAAAGGCGGGTGTTGCCATCCACCAGCGAGCCGCACTCGACCCAGGCACGCTCAAACACATGGGCCAGCGGCAGATAAGACAGTACCCGGTTGTGCCGCTCAGCCCCGACACGGCTTTTGAGCTCGTTCACGATACCAAGGCTGGCCGCAGTAATTCGCTCGAAGTTGTGCATCACGCCCTTGGGTTGGCCGGTCGAGCCCGAGGTGTAGATCAGCATCGCGAGGTCCGTGGCTGCACGCGCTGGTTGCCCAGTGACCGGTGGGCTGCGCGCAATGATCGCATCCCAGGTCTCGAACGTGGTCGGCGGCGACAGCGGCAGCGCGATGCAGGGCAGTCCGGCCGGAATGCCCGGGGTCTGCTGTTGCCACGTGTCGAGTTTGCCCACAAACAGCAGGCTGGCGCCGCTGTGTTCCAGCACATAGCGGATGGTGTCGGCGGTTTCGGTCGGGAAGATTGCCACCGTGGTGCCGCCGGCGATCCAGATCGCCAGCTCGGCGATGATGAAATGAGCACTGTTTTTGGACAGGATGGCAATACGGGCACCGGGTTCCATGCCACGGCTTTGCAGGTGTGCGGCCATGCGTCGAGCCTGGTCCAGGGTCTGAGCCCAGGTGTAGTCCACCACCTGTCCGCCGCCAATAGGTTGCGTCAGGTAGACCGCATCAGGGTGGGCGCGCTCGTGGTCATGAATGTAGTCAAGCATCAATTTGGGCTGGGACATCTTGTTTCCTCGGTGTGGTGGCGCCGTCTGGCTCGTTAGCCAGAATGGGAGGGTGACCGCGCAAGCGGTGTATAAGAGAGCGGATGTTACCTGCAGATGGCTGCCGCAGGCCTCATGGTGTTCCCTGACCAAACACCGCCAGCCAAAGCGCCAGCACGGCTTCGCGTTCGCCTTGCAGCTGGCCCGGTGCCAGTTGGGTCGATTCTTCATTAAGTCGCGCATGGTGTTGCACCCGGCGCAGTTCACGGTAAGCGCCGGCCGCCGCGTGACCTACACCCAGCGGCAGAAGGCCCGTGGCTTGTGCCCGCTCCAACAGAGCGATATTGCCGGCGTTCTCCAGCAACTCTGGGTGCTCGCTGGCCTGTGAAAGTATCAGGTGCTGCACCGCAAACTCGACGTCGATCATGCCCCCTGTGCTGTGCTTGATGTCAAAGTGGTCGACTTTGACCGGGTGAGCGCTGCGCACCCGCTCGCGCATGGTCACAATTTCCTGCTGCAGGTCAGCCGCCCGCCGTGGGGCACTGATCACCGACTGCCGAACCGCATCAAAGCGCTGGCGCAGGTCATCCTGACCCAGCACACAGCGTGCTCGCGTCATGGCCTGGTGCTCCCAGGTCCAGGCGGTGTTGCTGCCACGCTGCTGCTGGTAGTCGGCGAAAGCATCAAATGTGGTGATCAGCAGGCCAGCGTTGCCATTGGGCCGCAAGGCAGTGTCGATCTCGTACAGGTCGCCTTCGCCGGTTTTGACCGTTAGCCAGTTGATCAGTTTGCGCACCAAGTTGGCATAGATCTCGCCCGCCCGTTCGTCGTCGTCGGAATACACAAAAACAATATCCAGGTCGCTGCCATAGCCCAGCTCCTTGCCGCCCAACTTGCCATAGGCAATGATGGCAAATTGGGGCGCCGCACGGTGCCGATTCTTGAGGCGGTCCCAGCACCATTGGCTGGTCACCCGCAGCACTGCCTCGGCCAGTGCGCTCAGGTCGTCGGCCACCTGCTCCACCGTGATTCGGCCTTCCAGGTCACGCGCCAAAGTGCGGAATACTTCAGCATGGTGGGCGCGGCGCAGCAGGTTGAGCAGCGCTTCATCGTCGTCTTCGCCGGTTGCGGCCAGCGCGTTTCGCCGGTGGTTGAGCTCGAACTCGAAGTCCACCGCACTGAAACGTTCGCCCAGCATGTCTGCGCCGGCCAGCTCGTCGATCACGCCTGGGTGCAGCAAGAGGTAGCGCGCAGGCCAGCGGGCCGCGCCCAGCAGACGCAGCAAGCGCTCGTGCACATTGGGTCGTTCAAGCAACAGTGCCAGGTAGCTTTCGCGACGCAGCAGCGGCTCCATCCAGTCTGCCAGCCGCACCGCCGCCGCTTCGGTGGCTCGGCCTTCTGCGACCCATTGGGCGGTTCGTGCCACCAGCCGCACCAGGCGGGCGCGGGATTCCTCCCGCAGCGCCAGGACCCGTGGATGATCCCGCCAGTGAGCCACCCGCGCCCGAAAATCGGTCGGCAACTGCGCCAACAACTCGTCGAACTCAGGCGCGCTGGCGCCTGTCTTGCCACCGCAGCCCTTGCATTCACGCTCGTCGCTGCCGCCCAGCAGCTTGTCAAACTCCTGCGCCACCAACTCGCGGTGGGCGTCGAGCTGCTGCAGCAACAGGTGGGCCGTGGCGTAGCCCAGGGTCTGAGCGATCCAGCTTAGGTCGTGGTCCTGCGTGGGCAGCACATGGGTCTGCTGGTCGTCCAGGTACTGGATGCGGTGCTCGACTTGGCGCAAAAAAACATAGGCCTCGGCCAGCGCCTGGGCAGTGGACTGAGGCATCAGGCCCGCCTTGGCCAAGCGCGGCAGCGCGCTCAGGGTCGGCCGGGTTCGCAGTTCAGGAAACTGGCCGCCACGCACCACCTGCAGCAGTTGCACGGTGAACTCGATCTCTCGAATGCCGCCACGCGAGAGCTTGACGTCATTGGCTCGCTCTGGGTGGCCGGTGCTGCGCCTCAGCGCATGCTCGCGGATTTGCCGGTGCAGCACGCGCAGTGCGTCAAATACGCCGTAGTCCAGGTAGCGCCTGAAAACAAACGGCAGGACCACGCTGCGCAGGCCCAGGACACTGCTGCCGGGTACGTCCCCCAGGGTGGCAACGACACGGCTTTTCAGCCAGGCAAAGCGCTCCCACTCCCGGCCCTGGACATGCAGGTACTCTTCCAGCGCGCCCAGCGAGACGGCCGGTGGGCCTGAGTTGCCATTGGGCCGCAGGGCCAAATCGACCCGGAATACAAAGCCGTGCTCGGTGGTGTCGCCAATCAGGCCGTAAAGGGCGCGCACGGCACGGCCAAAATATTCTTGGTTGCTGAGGCGACCACGCCCCTGGTCATCACCGGCGGTCTCACCGTCCTGGTCGTAGACATAAATCAGGTCGATGTCGCTTGAGACATTCAATTCACGCGCACCGAGCTTGCCCATACCCACCACCCAAAGTGGAATCGGCTCCCCTTGCGCGGACATCGGCATCCCATGCACCGCCTGCAGATCTACCTGCACTTGGTTGCAGGCAGTTTGCAGGGAGAACTCGGCCAGGTCAGTCATGACTTGGGTGATGTCATCCAAAGGGGCCCGTGCGTCGCAGTCCAGGCACATCAGGCGCTCAAGGACCAGCTGGCGGGTGGTGCGCAAGGCCGCGCTGGTGTCAAGCCCCTGTGTCCGCAAGACAGCATAAGTCCGCGCCAGCGTGGCAGGGTCAGGCCGGCCAGGTGGCAGCAGCGCCAGTTGTGCGTCATACCTGCGTCTCACCCGCTGCCCAAACCGCGAATGGGCGGAGAGGAGCACACGGGTCATAATTCCTGTCATAGCTTCAAAGTCAAGATGAGTCCCCGGCCGCCTGCTCCCTCAGCATTGCTGAAATATTTGTCAGCATTGGCGCGCGGCTCCTTGTGGTTTTTGCTGGGCGCCTGGCTGCTGTTCCTGCTGGCCTGGGGCACTTTGCATTGGGTCATTGTGCCGCGAATTGGCGAATTCCGTCCGATGCTCGAAGCGCGGGGGACCCGCCTTCTCGGAATTGAGCTTCGCATTGGCGCCATTACGGCGGAGTCGACTGGGCTGGTGCCCTCCTTCGCGCTGAGTGACGTGCAGCTGCTCGATCCTCAAGCTCGGCCAGTCCTGCGGTTGTCTCGGGTGCTGGTGGCGCTGTCGCCGCGCTCGGTCTGGAATCGCAGCTTTGACCAGCTGGTGGTCGAGCAGCCGCAAGTGGAGATGCGTCGCGATCGCAGTGGCAAGCTGTACGTGGCTGGACTGGAACTCTCCAGCGCGGACACGTCTGGGCAGGCCTTGCTTGACTGGTTTTTTTCACAACGCGAATGGGTGGTCCGGGGCGGCAGCATCGACTGGACGGATGAGCTGCGTGCGGCGCCAACCCTGTCATTGCGCCAGGTCCAGCTGGTGTTGCGCAATGTCGGGCGCCGCCATGAGTTGCGCCTGGACGCCACGCCACCGGCCGCCTGGGGTGAGCGCTTCAGCGTCAGCGGGCGTTTTCTGCAGCCCCTGCTGTCTGTGCAGGGCGGACGCTGGCAGACCTGGGACGGTCAGTTCTACAGTGCATTTGAGCGGGTTGACATCTCCGAGCTGGGCCGGTACGTCGCGCTTGGGGTCGATCTGCAGCGGGGCAGCGGCACTGTACGCGCCTGGGCCGATGTGGTGCAGGGTCAGTGGCAGGGTGCGGTCGCCGACTTGGCGCTCAGCCAGGTCCAAGTGGGCTTGGGCGCTGGTTTGCAGCCGCTGGCAATGCGCGCCGTGCAAGGCCGCTTGACCGGACGACCCTTGACCGGCGGGCTGGCCCTGGCGGTCCAGGCCTTGAGCTTTGACACCCAGGACGGCCTGCATTGGCCGACGTCGGACATCAGTTTTCAGCATCAGGGGGCCCAAGGCACGCTGGCGCCACACGGCGAGTTCAAGGCCGACCGGCTTGATCTGGCAGCACTGGCGCAGATCGCAAACCGGCTGCCGTTGAACGCTGAGCTGCGCGCAGCCTTGCTGGCCCACGCTCCCAAGGGTTTGGTGCGCCCTCTGCAGCTGAATTGGCAAGGCGAGTTGAGTGACCTGCGCAGCTACAGCGCCAAGGGACAGGTGACCCAGCTCGAGCTGGTAAGCGCGGCACTGCCCGGAGTTCAGGGCGCCAGCCTTGTGTTCGATGTCAACCAGGCGGGCGGCAAAGCCAGTGTGCGGCTGGAAAATGGCGCTCTGGAGCTGCCGGGCCTGTGGTCCGAGTCCCGCCTGCCGGTGAGTCAGCTGTCGACCGATGTGCTTTGGCAGCTCGAAGGTGAACGGCTGGCGGTGGACCTGCCAAACCTGAAGTTCAGCAATGCCGATGCCCAAGGCGAGGCGCAGATCAAATGGGCGTCCGGTGAGCCGGGTTTGGCGTCGGGGCGATCGCGTTGGCCTGGCGTGTTGGATCTGCAGGCCACACTCAGCCGCGCCGACGGCACTCGCGTGCACCGTTACCTGCCACTCAGCCTGTCACCGTCGGTGCGGGACTACCTGCGCGAGTCGATCACAGCGGGCACAGCCAGTGCGGTCAAGGTTCGCATCAAGGGCAATTTGGAGCAGTTCCCATTTTTGGACGCGAAGCAGGGCCAGTTTCAAATCAGCGCGGATGTCCGAAACGCCACTTACCGCTATGTCCCGCGTGCGCTGCAGTCCCCGCAGGCTTTGCCATGGCCGGCGCTGACGCAGCTCAATGGTGAATTACTGATTGACCGCAGCCAGTTGCAATTGCGTGGGGTTCGTGCTCAGGTGGCGGGCACGCCCGGGCTGCAAATCCTTCGGGCAGACGCGCTGCTGTCTGACCTGGGGAAGCTTGGTGTGGTGACGGTGTCTGCCAAGATGCAGGGCCCGCTAACGCAGGCGCTGGCCATGGTCAATGCCTCACCGCTTGGGCCAATGACCGGGCGCGCACTGGCCCGAGCAACTGCCACTGGCGATGCCGACTACCAGTTCAAGCTGACGTTGCCCTTGGCCAATCTCGCGCGCTCCACGGTGCAGGGCAGCGTGTTGCTGGCGGGCAATGACATCCAGATTTCCCCCGACACCCCGCCCATAAGTCGAGCTCGCGGCAGCGTCAATTTCAGTGAGAACGGTTTTACCATTGCCTCAGCACAGGCCCGCCTGTTTGGCGGCGAGGCCCGGCTTGAAGGGGGTACGGTGGCGCTTGCTGCTGCGGGCGAGGGCCCTGTGCAGGGGCGCTTGGCTGCAACCACCGTGATCCGCGTCAATGGCGTGGCGTCTGCCGAGGGTTTGCGTCAGGCGCCTGAGCTAGGCCTGCTGACCCGGCTGGCGCGTCAGGCCAGTGGCAGCACCGCCTATACCGTGGTCCTGGGCCTGCGCCAGGGCCCGCCCGATTTGCTGGTCACCAGCACGCTGCAGGGCCTGAGCTTGAGCCTGCCCGCACCTTTGGCTAAAAGCGCTGAAACAGTCCTTCCCCTACGCTTCGAATCGCTGCAGCTGGCGGGCACTGGCGCCGCAGCCCGCCCTCGCGATCAACTGACGCTGACACTGGGGCGTCTGGTGGCATTGGACTACGTGCGCGATCTGGGTGGCACTGAGCCTCGCGTGCTGCACGGCAGTATTGGCGTTGGTCTGTCGGCACAGGAGGCGGCGCCCATGCCCGATGCAGGTGTGCTGGCCAACATCAATGTGCCGGTGCTTGACATTGACGCGTGGTCTGCCACCGTGTCGCAGTGGGCCGGCTCGCCATTGGCCGCGGGCGGAGTCGACTCGGGCAGCGCCGCCCTCAGTCCGACGGTGTCTGCTTACCTGCCCACCAGCCTGGCGGTGCGGGCCGCCGACTTGACCGTGGCCGGCCGCCGCTTCAGTCACATCGTCTTGGGTGGGTCACGCGATGGCCTGTTGTGGCGTGCTAACCTGGACGCTGGCGAACTCAACGGCTATCTCGAGTACCGGCAACCCACTGGCAATGGCGCAGGGCGGGTCTACGCCCGCCTTGCACGCATGGTCATCGTGCCCGGCGGCGGGACCGACGTCGAGGCCCTGCTCAGCGAGCAGCCGGCCAGTATTCCGGCGCTGGACGTGGTGGTGGATGAGTTGACACTGCGTGGCAAGCGGCTGGGGCGGCTGGAGGTGGATGCGGTCAACCGTGGCGGTGGTGCTGCAGCGGTTGACGGGGTCGGACGCGAATGGCGGCTCAACAAGCTCAACCTGATCATGCCGGAGGCCACGTTCAGCACCACCGGCAGCTGGTCCAGCCTGACTGGAGCGCCCGCCGCGCGCGGTGGGTCCGAACGTCGGCGCACCTTGATGAATTTCCGACTCGACATGGCAGACGTGGGCCTTTTGTTGGGACGGCTTGGCATGAAAGACGTGGTGCGCCGTGGCCGCGGCAAGATGGAAGGACAGGTGAGCTGGCTCGGCTCCCCGATCAGTATCGACTACCCGTCGCTCGGTGGCGCCTTTTTGGTCGATGTTGAAGCCGGGCAATTTCTCAAGGCCGACCCCGGCATAGCCAAGCTGCTGGGTGTGCTGAGCCTGCAGACTCTGCCGCGCCGACTGGTCCTCGATTTTCGGGATGTCTTCAGCGAGGGCTTCAGCTTTGACAACTTGCGCGGTGACGTGGCGATTGAGCAGGGCATTGCGCGCAGCAACAACCTGCAGATGAAAGGTGTCAATGCGGCCGTGATGATGGAGGGACGCGCCGACTTGGCGTTGGAAACACAGGCCATCCGGGCGGTGGTCGTGCCCGAACTTAATGCCGGTACCGCCTCACTGATTGCCACTGTCATCAATCCGGCGGTAGGTTTGGGCACCTTTCTGGCGCAGTTGTTCCTGCGTCGGCCTTTGATGGAGGCAGCGACCCAGACCTTCCAGATTGACGGTAGCTGGGCCGACCCCATCGTTCGACGGGTGGATCGCAAGAACGCGCTGCCCGACACCCCTTCCACCCCCCCACCCGAGGTCAGTAAATGAAAGTCGCCGTCATTCAAATGGTGTCTGGCACCAGCGTCCAGTCCAATCTGGACAGCGCCCAGGCGCTGCTGCACGCCGCCGCCGCCGATGGTGCCGAACTCGCCGTCCTGCCCGAATACTTTTGTCTGTTGGGGCGCAAAGACACGGACAAACTATCGGCCCAGGAGCCCTTGGGTGAGGGGCCGATCCAGCAATTTTTGGCTGCCAGCGCACGTGAGCTGGGGCTGTGGATCGTGGGCGGTACCTTGCCCCTGGCGCTGCCCTCAGAGGAGCAAGTGGCAACCCCTGCGGACCGGGTCTTCAACAGCACATTGGTTTATGCCCCAAGCGGTGAGCGGGTTTGCCGTTACGACAAGATTCATCTGTTTCGTTTTGACAATGGTCGCGAGCGTTATGACGAATCTGCCGTACTGCGCCCCGGCTCCGAGCCAGTGAGCTTTGAGCTGCCATCGCGCGACGGCCATCTCTGGCGGGTGGGTTTGAGCATCTGCTATGACCTGCGTTTTCCTGAACTCTACCGCCTCTATGCCGACCAAGGTGCCCACCTGCTGTTGGTGCCCAGTGCCTTCACCTATGGCACCGGGCAGGCGCACTGGGACATTCTGTTGCGGTCGCGGGCCATTGAAAATTTGGCGTTCGTGGCGGCTGCGGCGCAGGGTGGCGTGCATGAGAATGGGCGACGCACCTGGGGCCACAGCCTTTTGGTTGATCCATGGGGCGGGCTGTTGGCTGAGCGGGCTGAGGGCGCCGGCGTGGTGTGTGCTGAGCTCGACTTTGACCGCCTGAGCGCCTGCCGGACGCAGTTGCCGGCGCTGGGCGATCGGGTGTTGTGAGCAGTTCTTGGGCCAGGGTGTTGGGTGCCCTGCAGGCCGAGGCAATCGCATAATGCGCGAATGCAAAG
The DNA here is from genome assembly GCA_044354435.1 of Rhodoferax sp. Lineage (GTDB taxonomy): Bacteria > Pseudomonadota > Gammaproteobacteria > Burkholderiales > Burkholderiaceae_C > Rhodoferax. The sequence goes on from JBIKZZ010000038.1 coordinate 13,029, forward strand.
TGCAATGAATGCCCAATTGTTCAACGTGGTTGACGACGCCAGCCTACTCGTTGCGCTGGCCAACCTGCTGCATCATGCGCATTAAGGTGGCTTGTCGGCGGGCGGGCCGGGCACTGGTGGAGGGTCTTTGTCGGGCTGCTGCGGCAGCTCGCCGCGCTCCCGCCCTGAAAACATGGTCCACCAGACGATCAGCAGCAGCAGCAGCAGGGCGCCCAGGGCTTCCAGCAGCAGCAGCGTCATGAGAAAGCTCGCTTATTTTTTGGCATGGCTCCTGATTGTAGGGACGGTCACTGCCGCGCCGCTGCCCATGGCCGAGCCGCCGGCCGACGACACGGCGACACTGCCCGCGCCCATGCTGCAAGCCAAGACCCGTTGGGTCGCCGTGCGCTGGGCCGACTTGCCTGGCTTTGAGGCCGACGCGCTGCACGAGGCCTGGAACGCCTGGCTCAAAAGCTGCGAACGGCCGGGACCGGTATTTGCGCCGCTGTGCAGTGAAGTACGACGCCTCAGCATTGCCGACGGACCGGCCCAACGTGCCTGGCTGATGGCGCGCTTGCAGCCCTACCGGGTTGAAGCTCGGACCGGCGGTGCCGAGGGCTTGCTCACTGCTTATTTTGAACCCGAGCTCCAGGCCTCTCGCCTGCCCGACAGCCAGTTCGCGGTGCCGCTCTACCAGCCGCCGCTCACGCTGGCGCAGCGCCGTCCTTGGTACACCCGCGAGGAGATCGACCGCTCGCCCGCGGTTCGCGGCCTGCTCGCGGGCCGCGAGATCGCATACCTGGCGAACCCTGTGGACGCCCTGGTTCTGCAGATTCAGGGCTCGGGCCGCGTCCGCATCACCCAGCCGGATGGCAGCGTGCGCCAGGCCCGTCTGGCCTACGCTGGCTCCAACGAGCAACCCTATAAAAGCGTGGGGCGTTGGCTGCTTGACCAGGGGGCGCTTCGCGATGCGTCGTGGCCGTCGATCAAGAGCTGGGTCGCACAAAACCCCGACCGCGTGAACGAGATGCTCTGGAGCAACCCGCGCACGGTGTTTTTTCGCGAAGAACCCCTGACTGACCTCGATGCAGTCTGGGGCCCGCGTGGTGCACAGGGCGTGGCCCTGACGCCAGGGCGCTCGATCGCTGTAGACCCGCTCAGCATCCCCTTCGGCACACCAGTCTGGCTGGTGTCCAGCGGCGCCAGCGCCCAATTGAGAAAGCTGGTGCTGGCCCAGGACGCCGGTAGCGCCATCATTGGCGCTGTGCGCGCCGACTATTTCGTCGGCTGGGGTAAGGCCGCCGAAGAACTGGCCGGCCGCCTGAAGCAACCCGTGCATCTGTGGGTGCTGTGGCCCAAATAGCGCCTACTAGGCGTTAGTGCGGCGGACCGCCGCGCAAATGGGCCAAGGGCAACTCACCACTTCCGGGAGGGTGCGGATGGCTTCTTCCAGCGTGTGCAGCACATCACCGCTGTTGCGATCGGCTTCCAGTCGTACGAAGGCCAATAACCCGAGCCCGATTTTTTGCCGATTGATCTCTGCCCGGTAGCCCGTGATGAAGCCGGACTCCTCCAGGCTTTTGACGCGGCGCCAACAGGGTGCCGCGCTCAGGCCGACCCGCTGCGCCAATTTCAGGGTAAAGAAAGCAAAGACATATCTGGCTCGCCGGCCTACACTTTGCCGACACAAGAATGGAGAACTGCCCGCCATGAACGCCCCCTTGCCACCCCATATTCGTCAGGCGCTCGAAACCGTCACCCTGGACGACAAATATGCACTTGATCACGGTCTGGCCTTTATGAGCGGCGTGCAGGCGCTGGTCAAGCTGCCTATGCTGCAGCGCCTGCGCGACCAGCGTGCGGGCAAGAATACGGCCGGCTTCATCAGTGGCTACCGTGGCTCGCCGCTGGGGGGCTATGACCAGGCGCTGGTCAAGGCCCAGCCGCACTTAAAGGCGCATCACATCGTGTTTCAGCCCGGTGTCAATGAAGAGCTCGCCGCTACCGCGCTGTGGGGCACACAGCAGCTCGGTTTTGCCCCGGCGGGCAGCAACAAGTACGACGGCGTGTTTGGAATCTGGTACGGCAAGGGGCCGGGCGTGGACCGGTGCGGCGACGTGTTCAAGCACGCCAACATGGCCGGCACCACCCCCTGGGGCGGTGTGATTGCGGTGGCGGGTGACGACCACATCTCCAAGAGCTCTACGTCTGCGCACCAGAGCGATCACATTTTCAAGGCCTGTGGCACGCCGGTGTTTTTCCCTGCCAGCGTGCAGGAGATTTTGGATCTTGGGCTGCATGCTTTTGCCATGAGCCGTTTCTCGGGCGTCTGGGCGGGCATGAAGACCATCCAGGAAATCGTTGAGTCCAGCGCCACGGTGATGATCGACCCGGACCGGGTCCAGCTTCGGATCCCTACCGATTTCGAGATGCCCGCCGGCGGCTTGCATATCCGCTGGCCTGACCATGCGCTGGAGCAGGAGGCCCGCTTGTTCCACTACAAGTGGTACGCCGCCTTGGCCTATATCCGCGCCAACCGCCTCAACCACAATGTGATTGAAGGCCCGAACGACCGGTTCGGGCTGATCGCCAGCGGCAAGGCCTTCAATGACACGCGCCAGGCTCTACAGGACCTGGGCCTGGATGACGCCACCTGCCAGCGCCTGGGCATCCGGCTGCACAAGGTGGCAGTAGTATGGCCGCTGGAGGCGCAGCTCACGCGGGAATTTGCCACTGGCCTGCAGGAAATCCTGGTGGTGGAAGAAAAACGCCAGGTTATCGAATACCAGATCAAAGAAGAGTTGTACAACTGGCGTTCCGACGTGCGACCCCATGTGCTGGGCAAGTTCATTGAGTCTGAGGGCGACTTCAGCGGCGGCGAGTGGTCCAACGCCAACCCGACAGCCAACACCCTGTTGCGCGCGAATGCTGACCTGTCGCCTACCCTGATTGCACGCGCCATTGCCCAACGCCTGAAGAAACTCGGCATTGATGCCGACACCGCGGCACGTATGGATGCGCGGTTGGCAATTCTGGATGCCAAGGAGCGTTCACTGCAAGTGGCACAGGCTTTGCCCGAGCGTCAGCCCTGGTTTTGCTCGGGCTGCCCGCACAACACCAGCACCAAGGTGCCCGAGGGCTCGCGCGCCATGGCCGGCATCGGTTGCCATTTCATGTCGATCTGGATGGACCGCGCCACCGTCGGCTTCACCCAGATGGGCGGCGAGGGCGTGCCGTGGGTGGGGCAGCAGCCCTTTAGCCACGACCAGCACATGTTCGCCAACATCGGTGACGGCACCTACTTTCACAGTGGCCTGCTGGCTGTACGCCAGAGCATTGCCGCTGGCGTCAACGTTACCTACAAAATCTTGTACAACGACGCCGTGGCCATGACCGGCGGGCAAAGGATTGGCGAGCGAGCCGAAGGTCACTCGGTGCTGCAGATCGCCCAAAGCATGCGCGCAGAAGGTGCCGCGCGCATCACCATCGTCACCGACGAGCCCGAGAAATACGCTGGCGTCACCGGCCTCCCTGAGGGGGTCGCTGTGGCGCACCGCGACCTGCTGGATGCGATTCAGCGCGAGTTCCGCACCCTCAAGGGCACCACCGTCATCATTTACGACCAGACCTGCGCCACGGAAAAGCGCCGCCGGCGCAAGCGCGGCTCGCTGGTGGACCCGGCAAAGCGCGTGGTGATCAACGAACTGGTGTGCGAGGGTTGTGGTGACTGCGGCGTGCAGTCCAACTGCCTGAGCGTGGAGCCGCTGGAAACCGAGTTCGGCCGCAAGCGCCAGATCAACCAGAGCAGTTGCAACAAGGATTACTCCTGCACCAAGGGCTTTTGCCCCAGCTTCGTCACGGTTGAGGGCGGCAAGCTCAAAAAGAAGAGCAAAGGCGTGGGCCCTTCACCGTTTGCGCTTGGCGCGCTGCCCGAGCCAATGTTGCCGATGCTCGGCGGCGCAGCTGAGCCGGTATGGGGAATTGTGGTGGCTGGCGTCGGCGGCACCGGGGTGATCACCATTGGCCAGCTGCTGGGGGTGGCCGCGCACCTGGACGGGCGCGGCATCGTGACCCAAGACGCGGGTGGCTTGGCGCAAAAGGGCGGCGCCACCTGGAGCCATGTGCTGATCGGTGCCAGCCAGAGCGACATTCGCACCACCCGTGTCAGCCTGGCGGCGGCAGATCTGGTGATCGGTTGTGACCCGATCGTCACGGTGGCCAAGGAAACCATGTTGCGCATGCGCGAGGGCCGGACCCGGGTTGCGCTCAATGCCCATGCCACACCCACAGCGGCT
>JBIKZZ010000279.1:0-4633 GCA_044354435.1 Rhodoferax sp.
ACTGGGCGCGGTGCTGGCCAGCAAAGACATTTACGACACCTTCATGGCTGCTGGCGGCCCGCCCTACATGCTGGAGTTTGCCCACGGCTACACCTACTCGGCGCACCCGCTGCCCTGCGCGGTGGGACTGGCGGCACTGGACATTCTGGTGCGCGAGAACATGATCGACCGGGTGAAAGAACTCAGCCCCCATTTCGAGAATGCGGTACACGGCCTAAAAGGCGTGAAACACATCACCGACATCCGCAACTTTGGCCTGGCAGCCGGCTTTACTATCGCGGCACACCCTGGTGAGCCAGCGCGCCGGCCCTATGAGATTGCCATGGCCATGCTGAAAAAAGGCTTTTATGTGCGCTATGGTGGCGACACCATTCAGCTCGCCCCGCCCTTCATCAGCACTCCGGCGCAAATCAGCACCCTGCTCGACGCGCTGGGCGAAACCATCCAAGAAATTGCTTGAGCCACGTTTGTATTCCGAAAGCACCATGTCCACTCTCCCCACCATTCCCCACCTGATCAACGGCCAACGGGTTGCCGGCGGCAGCCGCGCGCAAGACGTGTTCAACCCGGCCACCGGCCGCGCCGAAAAGCGTGTGCTGCTGGCCGACAAAGCTACCGTCGAGCAGGCGATTGCCAGCGCGCAAGCCGCTTACCCCGCCTGGCGCGCCACGCCGCCGCTCAAGCGCGCCCGTGTCATGAGCAACCTGAAAGTGCTGCTGGAGCAGCATGCCGATGAGTTGTGCGCCCTGGTCACGGCCGAGCACGGCAAGGTGCTGGCCGATGCGCTGGGCGAGCTGCAACGCGGCATAGAGAACGTGGAGTACGCCAGCTACGCGCCCGAGCTGCTCAAGGGCGAGCACAGCAAAAACGTTGGGCCGGCCATCGACTCGTGGAGCGAGTTCCAGGCGCTGGGCGTCACCGCTGGCATCACGCCCTTCAACTTCCCCGTCATGGTGCCGCTGTGGATGTGGCCAATGGCCGTGGCCTGCGGCAACACCTTCATCCTGAAGCCCTCCGAGCGCGACCCGAGCAGCGCGCTGCGCGTGGCCGAGCTGGCGCTGCAGGCCGGCCTGCCGCCGGGCGTGCTGAATGTGGTGCAGGGCGACAAGGAATCGGTGGACACCCTGCTGACCGACCCACGCGTGAAAGCCGTCAGCTTTGTCGGCTCCACACCAATTGCCGAGTACGTGTACGCCACCGGCTGCGCGGCTGGCAAACGGGTGCAGGCGCTGGGCGGGGCCAAAAACCACGCCGTGGTGATGCCCGACGCCGACGTGGCCAATGCGGTCAGCGCCATGATGGGCGCGGCTTATGGCTCCTGCGGTGAGCGCTGCATGGCGGTACCGCTGATCGTGGCCGTGGGCGACGCTACCGCCGACGCCATGATCGCCGGCCTGAAAGCCGAGATCGCCAAGATGAAGGTGGGCCCTGGCACCGACGCCAGCAACGACATGGGCCCGCTGGTCAGCAAGCCGCATTTTGAGAAGGTCAAGGGCTACGTTAACCAGGGCGTGAATGAGGGTGCCACCCTGCTGGTAGACGGCCGCGGCGTCAAGGTGCCCGGCCATGAAGACGGCTACTTTCTCGGCCCCTGCCTGTTTGACAACGTCAAGCCCGGCATGGTGATTTACCAGGAAGAAATCTTTGGCCCGGTGCTGGGCATTGTGCGGGTTCAAACCCTGCAAGAGGCCATGGACCTGATCGACGCCCACGAGTACGGCAACGGCACCTGCATCTTTACCCGCGACGGCGAAGCCGCGCGCTACTTCTCAGACAACATCCTGGTCGGCATGGTGGGGGTAAACGTGCCGCTGCCGGTGCCGGTGGCCTACCACTCGTTTGGCGGCTGGAAACGCAGCCTGTTTGGCGACCTGCACGCCTACGGCCCCGACGCCGTGCGTTTCTACACCAAGCGCAAGACCATCACGCAGCGCTGGCCCTCAGCCGGCGTGCGCGAGGGCACGGTGTTCAGTTTTCCGAGTAATCGGTAAGCCGTGGGGGCGGTCGGCGGACCGCCCGCCCGGCAGGTTCCGTCGCAATTTCCAGCGGCTTGCGGACTCTCTCAAGAGCTTGAGCCCTGGAAGCCCCATAGCGTTTTTTCGAGCTCTGGAGCTGCAATTTGGTCCAAGCTCCGAATGGCCCCCTCCAGGTGCGCCATGTCCTTTTGAGACGCACTGAACTTCTCGAAAAACGGCTTCCACGCACGAGCCACCAGCCACACCTCGTGCAATGCCTTCAGCGCCTCTACCTTGCTCGAAAAGTACACAGCCCAGTGGGTCATCAGGTTGTCCAGGGTGGCTAGCCTGCCCCTTTCTCCAACCTCCAAATGCAGCATCCGCTCCTGGGCAACAACGCTCATAGGGAGCACGTCATAGAGCGGGCTGAGGGTCCATCCCTTGGCTGCGACCTGGTACAGGAATCCGTGATTGCGCAAGTGGTCATCATTGTTAGTGACGAAGATGTTGAGCGCCTGCCGCTTGAACAGCTCACGAAGGTCCCGCGCGAGGTACTGGGGGAGCGCGCGGGCACGCATTTTTTCTGCCAAGGCCTTGTAGGAGCTGCGTGTTGCATCATGCTCATCGATGCCCATGAGCGTGAGTGCTGAGCAAAAGCCTATGCGGCCTTCGATAGGCTGCAGGCTTTTAGTTCCCTCTAACAACACCCAACTTTCTTTGTCAGGGTCAGGCACAACCCCAGGCTCTGCCCAGTAGCGGTCGAATCGCCGGATGAACAGCACCTTGGCATGGCCTACCTGCATGACCTTCAAGGGAGGCACCCGGAGTCCCGCGGCACGCGCAAGCTCCAATGCACCAGCTTCCAGGACAGCGTTACAAGCTCGGTCTGAGTTGGATGGGAACTTGGCGAGCCAGAGAACACCGTCATCAGTGCGAACGGAAGCTTTAGGACGCGCGCCGCCGGCGCTGCCAAGGCTCCCGAAGTAAATGGCGAGGTCGTCCCCGACGTATTCCTCATTCTCGATGCGGTCCGCTGCCTCCAGAAGGCGCGCCAGGTCCGTCTCAGCTGACACCGGGGCCGTAGCCTTGGAATCCCGCGTGAGGCGCACATCCAATGCGCCCACCCGGTCTGAGCCCGTTTCCAAGAGATATGCCACCTCAGGCAGCTTGTTTGCAGCCACCTTGAGCTTGTTCTCAATGACCCTACGTCCCCAAGAATCCGGGGTCGCGTCGCGGATACCCCCAAACTCCGTGAGTCCCGCCAAGACAAAGCGCTTGGCTCCTCCCTCCTCATCCCTCAGTGGCAAGGCGACGGGGTCCACCTCGACTGCATAGGGGCGCTGCACATAGCGTTTGCCGTAGACGAAAACAGGCTGCGTGGTGTTTGCGCCTTCTAGCGAACCCGCTGGCATGAAGTCAGCGCCATGCTCATCCGCCACGTGTGCGAACACGAAAACATCACGGGGAGGACGGGCATAAGGGTTGTGCTCAGAAGTCATAGGGGTCCGGTTCAGCTTTGCGCTTCGTGGTCATTTTGGTAGACGGCCCTGCGTCAGGCTCAGAGGTCGTTTGGGACCCGCTTTTGATACCAAAAGTGGAGCCCTGGACCTTGCGGCCAGCGCTTGTATTCGACTTGTAGACGCGATGGACGCGGGGAGTCTCATTGAATACACGTACAGCAGCTGACTTGCCTGTCAGCAAGCCAGCCAAGTTAAGCTCAGGCTCCAGGGCGTGCAAGTAGCGTAGGACCTGCGAGAGCGTGCGGCTTTCGTCCCCCTGCTCCAGCAGTACCGCGGTGGACCGAGAAACGCCTGCACGCGCTGCCGCATCACTCTGGGTTATGCCGCGCGCAATGCGCAGTGTGCGGAGCTGGGCGCCAATCTGTTCTGCCTCTTTCAGGCGGACCTCAGGCGTGCGGAGCGATTCGTCATACTTCATTGATTTCCCGTCAAAGTGGAACCCGTTGCTGCAAGTCGGCAGTCACCGGCTGGGCTGTGGCGTGGCACAGATAGCTGTGTCTACAATCACAGTTCTTGTCAATTACAAGGACTGTAATTACGGTCATTTTATGACTATATTTGATAGCAATCAAGGCGAGTTCATCACCTGCAATGTCGCTAGAAGTGGTACGTTCGGCTGATGCGCGCATGGTGCCGCCGCATCTTGGCCACCAACACGATTAGGGGAGCGAAATTTCGCTGAGGCAAATTAGTCCTGATTTGCCATCCTCCCAATCGTCGTCTACTGATTAGATTTTCAATAAACGCTTCATCAACAACGTTGGGAAGTCCTGGCGGTGCGCCGCTATGGCGTAGACATAAACGTCTGCGTTGATCCGCCGGTAAACCAACTTGTGATGTGAGGTGAAGACATTTTGGTATTCAAAGATGCCAACCGATGCAAGCTCCTGAACAGGCGCCCCAGTTAAAAAACCGGTATCAACGAGCACCAGCTTATCGAAAATTTCGTCCTCGGCCTTGAGCCAGTCAGCCTCACCCCACTTGTTAAGCATGTACTCTTGAAGCGAGATCAAGTCCTCCTGCGCATCTGGAAGGACGATGACAGCCATTATTTCCGGCTTTTGCGGGCAGCCAGCAACTGAGCCCGCGACTCTGCAGCGGAGATGCCCTTCCCTTGCACCCGGTCTTTTTCACCCAAGGCCATGATCCTCAGGGCGG
>JBIKZZ010000039.1:0-17241 GCA_044354435.1 Rhodoferax sp.
TGGATTACTCGTATGCGCTGGCCATGGCCGAGGCCCTGGGCCATATTGACTGCGGCGCCATCCCGATGGCCATTGGCGTGCAGACCGACATGTGCTCGCCGGCGCTGGCCCGCTTTGGCAGCGACGAACTGCGGCGCGAATTTCTGGCGCCCGCAATTGCCGGCGACATGGTGGGCTGCATCGGCGTGAGCGAGCCCGGTGCGGGCAGCGATGTGGCCTCCATCAAGAGCCGCGCCCGCAAAGATGGTGACGACTACGTCATCACCGGCCAGAAGATGTGGATCACCAACAGCCTGCAGGCCGACTGGATGTGCATGCTGGTCAACACAGGCGATGGCCCCCAGCACCGCAACAAAAGTTTGGTGATGGTGCCCATGAACCTGCCAGGCATCGAGAAAGCCAAAAAAATCCGCAAGATCGGCATGCACGCCAGCGACACCGGACTGATCCATTTTGATGAGGTGCGGGTGCCGCAGCGTTACTGCGTCGGTGAAGAAGGCCACGGCTTCACGTACCAGATGATGCAGTTTCAGGAGGAGCGCTTATGGGCTGCCGCCAGTTGCCTGCAAAGCCTGGCCAACTGCATCCAGTGGACCGTGGACTGGGCGCAAGAACGCCAGCTGTTTGGCGCCACGCTGGCCGACCAGCAATGGGTGCAGTTCAAGCTGGCCGAGATGAAGACCGAGCTGGAATGCCTACGCGCCCTCACGCACCAGGCCTGCGCCCAGTATGTGCAGGGCAAGGACGTGCTGGAGCTGGCCTCCATGGCCAAGCTCAAGGCCGGCCGGCTCAACCGACTGATTCCGGACGGCTGCCTACAGTTCTGGGGCGGCATGGGCTTTACCCTGGAAAACAAGGTGGCACGCATGTACCGCGACGGCCGCCTGGGCTCAATCGGCGGCGGCGCCGACGAGGTGATGCTGGGCATCATCGCCAAGACCATGGGCGTGGCCAAGCGGCCGCCGCGCGGCTGACAGGCGTTGGCTGCGCGTCAGTCCGGTCGGTGACAATGGATGCATGACTGTACCGAATGCCGCCTCGATCGTGTTTGAAGACGAGTTCATCGACGGCCTGCGTGAGCTGTGGGAACAAAAAATTGTCTTCAACCAGACCCTGGGTCTGCGCGTGATCTCGCTGGCGCCCGAGTTGGTCACTGCACGCATCGACATGCGGCCCGAACTGGTGGGCCACTACAGCTACAACCGCATCCACGGTGGCGTCATCAGCGCCGGGCTGGACGCCATGGGCAGCCTGGCCGTGATGACTGCTATTGGCGCCCGCCACATGGACGAAACCCCCACCCAGCGCCTGCACCGTTTCATTAAACTCGGCACTCTCGACCTGCGCGTGGACTACCTGCGCCCCGGTATCGGCGAAACCTTTGAACTGCGCGCTGAGGTGCTGCGCCTGGGTTCCCGCGTGGCCTTCACCCGCATGGAGTTCCTCGGCGCCGACGGCAAACTGCTGTCCACGGGCGCAGGGGCTTACATCGTGTCCTGAGCGGCTTTGCCTTACACTCAAACTGTTCAATAAGCTGTACAGGTTGGGGTCAATATGCGCATTGTCAGTTACACCGAGGCTCGCAATAGCCTGAAAACCGTGCTCGACGGCGTGGAGGCTGACGCCGACATTGCCATCATCACCCGCCGTGACGGGGCTGATGCCGTGGTGATGTCGCTGGCGCAGTACCAGAGCATGGCTGAAACCCTGCATCTGTTGTCCAGCCCGGCCAATGCCGCGCACTTGGCCGAGTCCATTGCGCAATACCGCGCTGGCCAGGCCCGGCGCCGTGCGCTGGTGCCGGAATGAGCCGGGGCATCGCCTTTACCCCCGCCGCCTGGTCTGACTACCTGTATTGGCAGGGGCAGGACAAAAAGACGCTCAAGCGCATCAACACCCTGATCGAAGCCAGCCGGCGTGACCCGTTTCAGGGCATTGGCAAACCCGAACCCCTGCTGGGCAGCCTAAGCGGTTTCTGGTCGCGCCGTATCGATGATGTGCACCGGCTGGTCTACGCGGTGGACGATGCTGATTTGACGGTGATCGCCTGCAAGGGGCATTACCAGTAGGGGCTGACGGCAAGCTGCTGTCCGATGTTGTCCAGAGGCGCCGGGGCTGATATCGTGTCCTGAACGGCAGCGGCCCTCGGTCAGCCCGTGGTTTGCTATGAAAATAGTATCAAACTATCCAATGCTGGAAAGGCTTAGAGGCACTTTTTACCCCTGTATGAGCACGCCCAAACCCAAGCGCAAAGACACCCCGGCGGCAGGGGCTGCGCTGCTGTCGCAGATCGAAACAGCGTTGCGCCCGCTGGCCGATCCGGCGCAAGCTGTGCCCATGCGGGCCTACATGCTGGACCAGTTTGCATTTTTGGGCATTCGCGCCATCCCCCGCCGCCAGGCCTTGCGCGGCCTGCCCCGGCTGACCACCTGGACGGCCGACGCCCTGCTGTCCTTGGCCGAAGCCCTGTGGGAGCTGCCAGAGCGCGAATTCCAGTATGTGGCGGTTGACCTACTGGCCAAACACCATCGGCAGCTGGAACTGGCCAGCCTGCCCCGCTTGTTGCAATTGGTGCAGCACCAAGCGTGGTGGGACACGGTCGATGGGCTGGCCGGTGTGGTGGGCGACATCTTGCTGCGTGCGCGCACCCGGCAACCTGACGTTCAGTGCCAGATGGATGCCTGGCTGGGCCACCCGAACCTGTGGGTGCGCCGCGTGGCCATGCTGCACCAACTGGGCTGGAAAGCCCAGACCGACCAGGCGCGCCTGTTTCGCTACGCGCTGGCATTGGCGCCAGAAGCCGAATTCTTCATCCGCAAGGCCATTGGCTGGGCGCTACGCGACCACGCCCGCAACCAGCCCGAGGCCGTAGGAGCTTTTTTAGCGGAGCATGCGCATGCTTTGTCTGGCTTGACCCGGCGGGAGGCCGGCAAACATCTGGGGTGAGGGGTAGTGCATCCAAGGGCCAAGCCAACGCCCCAGCCGGCCAGGGGCTTACCGCGTCGCCTGCGCGGCGGCGGCTGCAGCGCGGCGCCATTGCGAGACGGTACAACCAAAATGTTGCCGGAACCAGAAGGCGAATGGACTGGGTGCAGAAAACCCAAGCAGTTCGGCCATTTCCGCCAATGACCGGTCGCTGTCGCGCAGCTGCCGGGTCGCAAACTCGGCGCGGATCGACCGCAGCAGCGACGAAAACGACGTTCTTTCCGCCAGCAGATGGCGGTGCAGGGTGCGTCGGTCCATGCCCAGCAGCTGGGCCACCTGGTCGGCGGTGCAGCGGCCACCGGGCAGCAAGGCGCTGATCAGCTGGCGCGCCGAGTCCAGGGTGGTGCCGGGTGCGCTGGACAGGGCTTGGTCGAGAAAGCGGCGGGCGTAGGGCGACATGCCCGACTCGTGGTTTGGCAGCCGCGCAGCGAGGTCTTTGGCGGCACAAACGATGCCATTGAACGCGCTGTTGAATTCGACCATCGGGCCGAACAGCTGACGGTGGCTGTCCAGGTTGGCGGGTGGCCGGTGCATGAAGCAGACCTGGCGCGGCCGCCATTCAGGCCCCAGCAGCTCCAGCAGGATGCGGTGCATCACGCCCACGGCCAGTTCGATCGATTGCCGCACCGAGCCGCCACCGTCAATCAGCACGTCTTCCCGAATGACGACCACATCGGCATGGTCTTCGATGTGCGTGAGCAGCGAGGCGTTGAGCAGGCGCAGATAGCGCCCCAAGGTGTCCAGCGCCTGCCGGGCGGTGGGCTCTTCGCGCAGCACGATGCTGATCGGCCCCAGATTGGCCAGCCGCCGAGTGCGTGCCAGTTGCAGGCCGAAATCTTCGGCGCCCGCGACCTGGGCGCTGGTTTCCAGCAGTTGCCGCACAGCGAGCACGCTGATGGGCGTCTCCGGGTCGTCCAGGCAGCGCAGGCTCAAGCCGGCCTGGGCCATCATGGCCGGCGCGTTGAGCCCCAGGGCCTGGGCCAGCTCAACATAGCCGTGGAGGCTGGCGCTGCGAATCACCGGTAGGGGTCGCGGCATGTGTGTCCCAATTCAGATATGGATTGTCCCAAAATATACATTCAATCACCGGGCCTGTCGATAAGCTTCCATCCACAGCTGGCGCCCAATCCACGCCGAGCTGGCCATACCCTACAAGGAGACACAGATGATCAAGCGTTTGCACACCCGGCTTTTGAGCCGCCTGCTGGTGGCCCTGGTGGCCGCTGCTGTTGGCCCGCTGGCCCTGGCCTGGACCGACAAACCCGTCAAGATGCTGGTGCCAGCCCCGGCCGGCGGCACCATGGACGTGGTCGCGCGCATCCTGGCTGACCAGTTGTCGGCTGACATTGGCCAGCCGGTGGTGGTGGACAACAAACCCGGCGCCGGCGGTGCCATCGCCGTGCAGGCCATGATGGCCGCACCCCCTGATGGCCAGACCATCATGGTCACGGCCAGCAACATCCTGACCGAGATCCCGCACGTGATGAAGACCGGCTTCGACCCGATCAAGGACGTGCGGCCGGTGGCCACCATTGCCCGGGCCGGCATGGTGCTGGTGGGCTCACCCACCTTGACCGCCAACGACCTCAAGGAGCTGCTGGCCTACGTCAAGGCCAACCCCGGCAAACTGAGTTTCGCGTCCTACAGTGCTGGCACGACCTCGCACTATGCCGGCATGATCCTGAATCAGAAAGCCGGCCTGGACCTGCAGCACGTGCCCTTCCCCGGTTCGCCGCCGGCCCTGGTGCAGGTGATGGGGGGCCAGATTGCGGTGATGTTTGACGGCATCGTCACCTCCATGCCGCAAATCAAGGGCGGCAAGCTCAAGGCCTATGGCGTGGCGGCCAAAACCCGCTCGGCGCACCTGCCCCAGGTGCCAACGCTGGCCGAGTTGGGCTACCCGGAGCTGGACTTCAGCAACTGGCTCGGCACCGTGGTCGCCGCCACTGTGCCCGCCGACCTGGCCGAAAAGATCAATGCCGCAACCCTCAAGGCCGCGGCCTCGCCCAAGGTGCGCGACCGGCTCACCGCCGCTGGTTTTGAGCCCAATGCCAGCCTGACCTCCGCCCAGCTGGCCCAGTCGGTCAAGGCCGAGTACGAGCGCAATGCCGTCATCGTCAAGAGCTTCAACATCCAGCTGAACCAGTGAACGTTTGAGCCGGCAGGGGAGCCTTCATGACCGACACCTTGGCATCCACCATTCAGGTTCAGCCTTTGACCTGTGCCCTTGGGGCTGAACTGCGCTGCGTGCAACTTGCCGACGCCGCGCGGGATGAGGACCTGTTCCAGCACATTCGGCGCCTGCTGCTGACGCACAAGGTGCTGTTTCTGCGCGAGCAGCAACTCAGCCGGGCCGAGCATGTGGCCTTTGCCCGCCGTTTTGGCGAGCTGGAAGACCACCCGGTCGCGGGCAGTGACCCGGAACACCCGGGGCTGGTGCGCATCTACAAATCGCCCGAGGCGCCGCCCGACCGCTATGAAAACGCCTGGCACACCGACGCCACCTGGCGCGCCAAGCCGCCGATGGGCTGTGTGCTGCGCTGTGTCGAATGCCCGACGGTGGGCGGCGACACCATGTGGGCCAACATGGCGTTGGCCTACGAGCGCTTGCCTGAACACATCAAACTGCAGATTGCGCCCTTGCGGGCGCGCCACAGCATCGAGGCCACCTTTGGCGCGGCCATGCCGATCGAGAAGCGGCTGGCGCTGAAGGCGCAGTTTCCCGATGCCGAGCACCCGGTGGTGCGCACCCACCCCGAGACGGGTGAAAAAACCCTGTTTGTGAATGGCTTCACCACCCATTTCACCAACTTCCACACCCCGGCCAACGTGCGCGTCGGGCAAGACTTCAGCCCGGGCGGCGCCGACCTGCTGCGCTATCTGCTCATGCAGGCCTACATCCCCGAATACCAGGTGCGCTGGCGCTGGCAAGCCAACAGCGTGGCGATCTGGGACAACCGGGCCACCCAGCATTACGCCGTGATGGATTACCCGCCCTGCCACCGCAAGATGGAACGCGCCGGCATCATGGGCGACACCCCGTTTTGACGGCGCGGTGCGCGCCCCTGCCCCTGCAACACGCCCCCACCAGGAACCACTATGAACTTTCTCGACGGCTCACTGTTCCCCGAAAACCAGCCCCCCTTGGTCATCACGGCCGCGCCCTATGCGCCCTCCTGGGTGCCCTCGGACTTTCCCGAAGACATCCCGGTCACCATGGCTGAGCAGATTCAGAAAGCGGTGGACTGCTACAACGCCGGCGCCACGGTGCTGCACCTGCATGTGCGTGAGCTGGACGGGCGTGGCAGCAAGCGCCTGTCCAAGTTCAATGAGCTGATTGCCGGCGTGCGCCAGGCCGCGCCGCAGATGGTGATCCAGGTCGGCGGCTCGATTTCATTTGCGCCGGAGAATGACGGTGCCGCCGCCAAATGGCTGTCGGACGACACCCGCCATATGCTGGCCGAGCTGGACCCCAAGCCGGACCAGGTGACGGTGACCGTCAACACGTCGCAGATGAACATCCTGGAGCACATGGCCTACGAGGACATTGCCGGCACCTCCATGGAAGACCCGGCCGTGTTCAACGCTTACAAGGAAATGACCGTGCCGGCCCAGCCCGGCTGGGTGGAAGAGCACATCCGCCGCCTCAGCGCGGCCGGCATTCAGAGCGCGTTTCAGTGCTACAACATCAATAGCTTTGAGTCGGTGGAGCGCCTGATCCGCCGCGGTGTCTACAAGGGCCCGCTGTGCATGAACTGGGTGGCCATCAGCGGTGGCATGGACGCGCCGCACCTGTACAACCTGGCCAACTTTGTGCGCGCCACGCCCGACGGCGCGGTGCTGACCGTGGAGAGCTCCATGCGGAATGTGTTGCCGATCAACATGATGGGCATTGCCATGGGCTTGCATGTGCGTTGCGGCATCGAGGACAACCTGTGGGCGCAGGACCACAAGTCCAAGATCAGCACCGTGCAGCAGGTCGAGCAACTGGTGCGCATGTCACGCGAGTTTGGCCGTGAGATTGCCACCGGGGCACAAGCGCGCCAGATCAACCAGATCGGCGTGTTTTACGACAGCGTGGAGGAAACCCTGGCCAAGAACGGCTTTGCGCCCAACCCCAAGGGCGGCCACCAAGGCTTCCTGCGCAAAGCCGCCTGAGCACACACACCATGGCACAAGCAATACGTTTTGACACCGTGGGTGGCCCCGAGGTGCTCCGCCTGGAGACCGTGGCCGTGGGCGAGCCCGGCCCGGGCCAGGCGCGGGTGCGCCACACGGGCATTGCCGTCAACTTCATTGACATCTACATCCGCACCGGGCGTTACCCGGCCGCCCTGCCCAGCGGGCTGGGTTCGGACGCTGTGGGGGTGGTGGATGCGGTCGGCGCCGGTGTGGACGACATCCAGGTGGGTGACCGGGTCGGCTACCTGATCGGGCCACAGGGCGCTTACTCGGATGTGCGGGTGATGCCGGCCTCGGTGCTGATTCGCCTGCCGAACGGCATCAGCGACAGCACGGCCGCCACCCTGATGATGAAGGGCATGACCGCGCAGTACCTGTTCCGGCAGGTCTATCCGCTGCAGGGCGGCGAAACCATCCTGTACCACGCGGCGGCCGGCGGCGTGGGGCTGATTGCCTGCCAGTGGGCCCGTGCCCTGGGCGTCACCATGATTGGCACCGTCAGCACCGACGACAAAGCCGCCCTGGCGCAGGCCAACGGCTGCACCCACACCATCGTCACCAGCCGCGAGAACATCGTAGACCGCGTCAAGCAGATCACCAACGGCCGCGGCGTGCCGGTGGTGTTTGATTCGGTGGGCAAGGACACGCTGGAGGCCTCGCTCAACTGCCTGCAGCCGCGCGGCACGCTGGTCAGCAACGGCACCTCGTCGGGCTCGGTGGTGATTGACACCATGACCCTGGCTGCCAAAGGCTCGCTGTGGCTCACCCGCCCGGCCATGATGCACTACATCATGCCGCGCGCCCACATGCTGGCCATGGCGGCCGAGGTGTTTGACATGGTACTCAGTGGCAAGATTCACAGCGCGCCCTCGCAAACCTTCCCGCTTGCCGCGGCGGCCGACGCCCACCGCGCCCTGGAATCGCGCCAAACCGTGGGTGCGACCGTGCTGCTGCCCTGACCAGGCGTGCGGGCAGGCCGGTCAGGCCCCGCGCGCGGTCAGCGCTTTCATCTCGCTGTAGCTGTAGACCCCGTTCTGGTGCGGTGACGATCGTGCGGCTGCGACCATGGCCTGGGCAATCTCGGTGGTCCGGATCGGGCGGTACTTTGCCGGCATCAGTGGCGAGAGCAGCAACAGCAGGGCGGCGAGGGCGCCGGGGGTATGGGCCGAGCCGATGATCAACGAAGGCCGAAAGATGCTCACCACCGACAGGCCTTGGCTCAAAACGGCCTGCTCCGCCTCGCCTTTGACGCGGGCGTAGCGCGGCATGCCGGCGGCGCCCGAGCCGGTGGTCTTGGCCTGGACGTCCGCACCCACGGCCGACATAAAGGCCAGGTGACGCACTCTGCCGGACGCCTTCAGCCCCTTGGCAAACGCGGCGTTCAGGTCTACGTCGATGGCGCGGTGCTCAGCCAGCGACAGCTTGGCAGTGCCTGCGCCGACCCCCAGCACGCTGAAGCCCACCGCATCAGTGTCAGCACTTTTGAGCGCATCGACCACCGCCTGCGTCAGCGCCCGGGGCTGCATGTCAGGCACCAGGCATTTCACCAGCTTGGCCCCGGCTTGAGCGTCTAGCTGGCGTCGCGCGATGACGATCACATGGGAGAACTTGGGGCTTCGCAGCAGCTCTGCCAGCAACGCCTGCCCGACTGAGCCTGAGGCGCCAAGAAGGATGGCCGTGGTGGTGGGCATGGTGCTGGGTGGGGCCGGCGGTCGGAAGTTGTCGTGGCTGCGGACTATAGCTGGCGCACCATAGGACCTATCTGGCATCGGTAACCGAACGTTATATAAATGATAGCAAACTATCTAGTCACGACAAGGCTTAGAGGCACTTTTGACCCCAAATGTTTTAATGTCGCGCCTCAGTTCAGACGCTGCCTGGGCGGTTTACCTGGCACCATTGGGATGCGCTGCACCCAAAATGCTGCTGAAACCAGTGGCTAAAGCTGCTGAGCCGGGTGAAACCAAGCAGGCCTGAGACCTCGCTCAATGGCAGGTCACTCTCCCGCAGGTGTCGCTTGACCAGGCCGAGCCGCACCTGTTCGAGCAGCAACCCGTAGGAGAGCCCCTGTACCGCCAGTTGGCGATGCAGGGACCGGCGATCCTTGTGCATGAGCCTGGCGACTTGATCGGCACTGCATTCCCCGCCGGGCAGTAGCGCCAGAATGACCTGCGTGCACAAGGCCTGCACACTGTCGCCCCTGGATCGCAGCGCCTCTTCCAGAAATTTGCGGGCCAGCGCCGCGACGCCCTGGTCGCTCAATTGGCGTGGCTTCGCCAGGTCCGCTGCAGCGCAGACCAGGCCATTGAACTCCTGGTTGAACTTGACGTTGCGACCGAAGAAAGCTCGGTGCGCCGAGGCATTGGCGGGTGGGCGATGGATAAAGCAGACGTCTCGCGGCGTCCAATCGGGCCCGGCCAATTCGCTCAACATGCGAAAAAGGCTGCCCACGGCCAGCTCCACGGATTGACGTATGGGCAGGTCGGGACTCGACAGCAAATCTTCGCGAATGATCACCACGTCGCCTGCATCTTCAACCGTGATGATGAGGGAGGCGTTCACCAGCTTCAGGAATCGGCAGAGGGTATTGAGCGCTTGCCTGGCGGTTGCCTCCTCCCTGAGCACGAGGCTGATCGGCCCCAAGGTCGAGAGCTTGCGCTGTGCGGCCAGTTGCAGTGCGAAGTCTTCCGTGCGGGTGGCGCGCGCAGTGATTTCCAGCAGTTCCCGTGCCGCGTCTCTGGGGATCAGGGTTTCCTGGTCCTGCAGGCACTCCGGGGTCAGCCCCACTGTGCGCATGAAAAGGCCCGGATCCCGGCCCAGTGAGCGGACGAGTTCCATGTAGCCGCTCAGGCTGGCGCTGCGCATGAGCCAAGGTGCGCTGTGGATGGGAGGCGTAATCAAGGGCGACAAGGCAGAAACAGTTGCGGAGCGGAGTAGCGCTCAATATAGCAAATGGATGACCCAAAAAAGCAAAACGAAATTGGTCCTGCACCAGATACTGCGCCACCTGGACTCCTCTGCAACCTGGACGCTATTCACCATGAACTTTCTTGATGGGCACCTCTACCCGGAAAATCAGCCGCCCTTGATCATTACCGCGGCGCCCTATGCCCCGGGTTGGATTCCATCCGACTTTCCGGAGGACATACCGATCAGCATGGACGAGCAGGTGCAGAAGGCCGTCGACTGCTATGAAGCCGGCGCGACAGTCCTGCATCTCCATGTGCGTGAACCCAATGGCAAGGGCAGCAAACGCCTGTCCATGTTCAATGAAATGATTGCCGGCGTTCGCAAGGCGGTCCCGGACATGGTGATTCAGGTGGGGGGCTCGATTTCCTTCGCCCCTGAGAACGAGGGCGAGGCGGCCAAATGGTTGAGCGATGACACGCGCCACATGTTGGCGGATCTTGACCCCAAACCCGACCAGGTCACGGTGACGGTCAACACCACGCAGATGAATGTGACCGAGCATGCTGGCATTGACGATTTCCGTGGGCTGTCGCGCGGGTCGCCGGCGCTGTATTCGACCTACAAGGACATGATCGTTCCCTCCAACCCCAGTTGGTACGAAGAACATATCCGGCGCCTGAGTGCGGCAGGCATCCAGAGCGAGTTTCAGGTCTACAACATCAACAGCTTCGAGACGATCGAGCGCCTGATTCGGCGCGGCATTTACAAGGGTCCGCTGGTGATGAACTGGGTTGCCATCAGCGGCGGCATGGATCAGGCCAATATCTTCAACTTGGCCAATATGCTGCGCGCGGCGCCAGACGGTGCGGTGTTCACCGTGGAGAGCTCGGTGCTCAATGTCTTGCCGATCAACGTGATCGGCATGGCCCTGGGCCTGCATGTTCGCTGCGGCATCGAAGATGTGTTGTGGGCACCCAACCGTACCGGAAAGATGTCTTCTGTGGAACAGATCCGCCAACTGGTTCGCATCGCTGGCGAGCTCGGGCGCCCCATCGCCACGGGCCAACAGGCGCGACAGATCATGAAGATCGGCGTGTTCTACGAAACCGCTGAGGAAACCCTTCGTGAAAACGGCTTTGCACCCAATCGCAATGGGGGTAATCAAGGCTTTCTGCGTCGGCCTGATTGAGACCGTCCGCTGAGGTTTTGCCAATTGCCAATACAAGGAGACATATTTTGAAAAAACAGACTTCTCACTTCCGCCGTCGCATCCTGATGGCCCTGGCCGCCCTATCCCTGGCTGCAGGGTCACACGCCCAGGACACCTGGCCCAACAAGCCCATCACCTTGGTGGTCGCCTCGGGTGCGGGTTCGGGCGTTGACATCATGGCCAGGGAATTGGCCCAGAAGCTGGGTGGCGTCCTGAATCAGACCATCATCGTGGACAACAAACCAGGCGCCAGCGGCATGGTGGCTGGCCAGATCGTGGCGCGTGCCAAGCCGGACGGCTATACGCTGCTGTATTCCAACGCATCGTTCATCACGGTGGCGCCGGCGGTGATTGCCAAGATGAACCACGATCCAGCCAAAGACCTGACGCCCATCGCGCAGACGGCTGTCGGCGGGATCATTCTCATGGTCGGCAAGGGCATCCCGGCCAACAACCTGCAGGAGCTGGTCGCCCTGGTCAAGGCCAACCCGAACAAGTACACCTATGGCTCCTGGGGCACTGGCACATCGGCGCATCTGACCACCGAATGGCTCAAAAAGAAGGCGGGTCTCGCCATGGACCACGTGCCCTACAAGACCACGCCACAGATCGTGAATGACCTGGCAGCCGAGATTCTCCCGATCGGGTGGGCTGACCCCGCCACACCGGTGCCCATGCTTGAAGCGCGACAAATCAAAGGGATCGCCATCAGCGGTGGTACCCGCGTACCGCGTACCGCCAGCATCCCGACGATGGGCGAACAGGGCTACCCATTCGATGCAGTGGGTTGGTTTGGCGTGCTTGGCCCAGCCGACATGCCTGCGGGGCTGACCCAGCGTTTGAACACTGAGATCAACAAGATCCTGCAGTCGCCCGACATGGGCAAGCGTATGGAGACCATGAACTTTGAACCGCCGCCCAAGAAAACCGCCGACGAATTCAAAAGGATCATCGTGAAGGACATCGCGACCTGGAAATCCATCGCGGCGGACATCAATCTTCAAATGGAGTAAGCGGTGCGGGCCAAGCCAGGCCCGACCGGCGCTTTCTTATTCGCCTGCAGGAGGTCGATCTGAGCACTGTCGTCAAATTCTATGAACCGGGCGGGCCCGAAGTTTTGCGCTTCGAGCAACGGGACGTGGGTGAACCCGGCCCCGGCGAGGTTCGCCTGCGCCATGTGGCGGTGGGGCTCAACTTTGCTGATACCTATTTCCGCAGCGGGATTTATCCCGTGCCGTTGCCCAGCCTGATTGGCAATGAGGCCGCAGGGGTGGTCGAGGCCGTCGGCCCGGGCGTTGCTGGCGTGGCTGCAGGGGATCGCGTCACCTATACCGGCTTCACCAATACGCTGGGCGCGTACAGCACGGAACGCATTCTGGCGGCCAATCTGTTGATCAAGCTGCCGGACACCATCAGCTGTGAACAGGCGGCCGGAATGACGATGCGTGGCCTGTCGGCGGCCTATCTGTGCCGCAAGATCTACCCTTTCCGGGCTGGCGAAGCGATCCTGCTCCATGCTGCGGCCGGTGGCGTTGGTTTGATCGTTTCCCAATGGGCCAAGTTGCTCGGCTTGATGGTGATCGGCACCGTGTCCACTGAGGCCAAGGCTGAAGTGGCGCGGGCCCATGGTTGTGATCACGTCATCAATTACAGCCACGAAGATGCCGCCCAGCGCGTCCGGGAGATCACCAGTGGCGTCGGTGTGAGCGTGGTGTTCGACAGCGTGGGCAAGGCCACGTTTGAGGCGTCCCTGAATTCGCTCAAGCGGCGCGGGCTGCTGGTGTGCGTAGGCACCGCCTCAGGAAAGATCCCGCCCTTTGACCCCGCCATCCTGGCACGCAAGGGGTCCGCCTACATGACCCGCCCGGCCCTGGCCGACTACATTGCCGACCCGCTCGAAAAGCAGGAACTGGTGGATGAGCTGTTCGGCCATGTGGCGTCGGGACGCATCCGGATTGAAATCAACCAGCGCTATGCATTGGAAGACGCCATCCAGGCACACCGTGATCTTGAGGGCCGCAGAACGACAGGCTCCTCGATCTTTGTTGTTTAACTTCGACGGCACACGATGAAAATTCAAGGACTCACCTCCGCCATTGGCGCCGAGATTTCTGGCGTGAACCTGGGAGATGTCGCCCGTGATGCGGATCTCTTCGCCGAGATCAAGGCCGCATTACTGAAACACCGCGTGATCTTTTTGCGCGACCAGGATATCTCGAAGGCCGAGCACGTGGCCTTTGCACGCCGTTTCGGCGATCTTGAAGACCATCCTGCTGCCCCCAGCGACCCGGACTACCCTGGCCTGGTTCAAATCTATCGCAGTGACAAACGCGAAAATTACGAAAACAACTACCACTCCGATGGGCTCTGGCGGCAGACGCCGGCGATGGGTTGCGTGCTGCGTTGCATCGAGTGTCCGCCCATTGGCGGCGACACGATCTGGGTGAATATGGTGGAGGCCTATCAGAACCTGCCGGATGACATCAAAAAGCGCATCGACCCATTGCGCGCCAAGAGCAGCATTGAACACTCTTTCGGTGCGGTGATGGCGCCCGAAGCCCGTGCCAAGCTGGCTGCCCAAAATCCACCCGCAGAGCATCCCGTGGTCAGGACCCATCCTGAGACCGGTGAAAAAGTGTTGAACGTCTGTAGCTTCACCACGCATTTCGTGAACTACCATACGCCAGAGAATGTGCGGTTCGGGCTGGACAAGACCCCTGGCGCCAGCCAGTTGCTGAACTACCTGCTCAGCCAGGCCAGCATCCCGGAATACCAGGTTCGGTTCAAGTGGCGGCCCAACAGTGTCGCCATTTGGGACAACCGATCAACCCAACACTATGCCGTGATGGACTATTGGCCTGCGCCTCGCAAGATGGAGCGCGCCGCGATCGTTGGCGATCGCCCTTATTGAAATCTCGCGCCACGCAGACCGATGAATCCCGCTGAATCGCCCACGGTGTTGATCGTCCCCGGTTTGAGGGATGATGTTGAGGCGCATTGGCAAACCCACTTGGCTCGCCGTTTGGCTAAGGTCAGAGTGGTTCCGCCCATGGGCCGCGCCAACCTGGATTGCACCAGCCGCGTGGTGGCCATCGAGCACGCCATGTCCCTGTTCGATGGCCCAGCGGTGATCGTCGCGCACAGCGGCGGCTGCGTGATGGTTGCCCATTGGGCTATGGTGACGCGGCACGCCTCGCGGGTGGTCGGTTGTCTGCTTGCCACCCCGCCAGACTTTGATTGCCCTATGCCGGCCGGCTACCCCACGCTGGATAGTTTGCGGGCTGGCGGTTGGCTCCCGGTTCCTCGCGAGCGCCTGCCATTTCGCAGCCTGGTGGCGGCCAGCCGTGATGATCCGTTGGCCTCCTTCCAGAGGGTTCAGGCTCTGGCCCACGATTGGGGTAGCGAACTCCTGGATCTGGGTTCGGTGGGCCATCTCAACCCAGCATCCGGGTACGGGCCCTGGGATCGGGCCGAGGCCTTGATCCAGCACCTGTCTTGGGCGTCACCTCCAAGCTGACACCGCCCCTCTCCGCTGAGGCTGCCAGTTAAGGCGCTTTGGTGACGATGCTGCCGAGGCGTGCGATGTTGGCTTGGATGGGGAGGTGCGGTTCCAGGCCTGCACAGTAGAGACTGGCCACATGAAAAGTCTGCCCAATACTCCATATTTTTAGAAAAATAACAAGGGTATGCTCAGTTGAAACGTGTGATTATCCGTACGACGGATTCATTATTTCAAACTGCAAAGGCGATTTATGCAAACTATTGCGCCCCTCTGGCTGTGGGCTACTTTTGGCGGCATCGTGCTGGTGTCGTTGTTCATTGATTTTGTTGTTCTCAAAAAACAGGGCGCGCAGGACATTGGCGTTAAAGCCGCGCTGAACTGGTCTTTGGTCTGGATTGCACTGAGCTTTTTGTTCAATGGCCTGTTTTGGTGGGCCATCAAAGACGCTACGGGCTCAGTGGAAGTGGCCAACACCAAGTCGCTCGAATTTTTGACCGGTTACTTGATTGAAAAGTCGCTGGCGGTGGACAACATCTTTGTCTTTCTGCTGATCTTTACCTACTTTGCCGTGCCGACGGCGTTCCAAAAGCGGGTGCTGATGATCGGCATCATTGGCGCCATCGTGTTGCGCACCGTCATGATCCTGGTGGGGGGCTGGCTGTTGGCCGAATTCCACTGGGTGTTGTACGTGTTCGGCGCGTTTTTGGTGCTCACCGGCGTGAAGATGTGGTGGGCCGCCGGCAAGGAGCCCAACCTGGACGACAACCCCGCCCTGAAGTTGCTGCGCAAACTGCTGCCGGTGAGCAAGGGCTACGACGGAGAGAACTTCTGGACCGTGGAAAACGGCAGAAAAATTGCCACGCCGCTGTTCATGGTGATCTGCCTGATTGCGTTCACCGACGTGATCTTTGCGGTGGACTCCATCCCCGCCATTTTTGCCATCACCAGTGACCCCTTCATTGTGCTGACCAGCAATGTGTTCGCCATTTTGGGCTTGCGCGCCATGTACTTTCTGCTCGCCGCCGTGGCCGACAAGTTCCATCTGCTGAACTACGGGCTGGCCGTGATTCTGGTGTTCATCGGCACCAAGATGTGCCTGATCGATGTGTACAAAATCCCAGTGGGGGCGTCTTTGGGCGTGGTGGTGGGCATCTTGGCGGTGACCATGCTGCTGAGCGTGAGACGCGCCAAGGTCTGACCGAGGCCACAGGTTTTACAAGAGTCTTGGTAAGAAATTGTCTGCTTTTTTAATCTGCCCCGAGCTTCTATCGTGGAGGCCTTCGACCACCCACCAACCTCAAAAGGAGCGCCCACCATGAACAACCAGCCCTCAGCCTTGCCTTCTGGCTCCGCCCAAACCTACCCGGGCGATCTTTCTGCTTCTGGACAACACGAGGCATTGCATTCCAGCGATGTCAAACGGGTCCTGCGCAATACCTATGCGCTCTTGGCCATGACGCTGCTGTTCAGCGCTGGCGTGGCTGTCGCCTCGCTCACGCTGCAATTGCCGGCGCCCGGTTTGATACTGACGCTGGTGGGCTACTTTGGCCTGCTCTACGCTGTGCACAAGTTGCAGAACAGTGGCTGGGCGCTGCCCACAGTCTTTGCCTTGACCGGCTTCATGGGCTACACCCTGGGGCCGCTGCTGACCCATTCGCTGGCCCTGCCGGGCGGCGCCAACACCGTCACCCTGGCCCTGGCCGCCACAGGCGCTACTTTTCTGGCGCTGTCGAGCTATGTGCTGCTGACCCGGCGCGACTTCAGCTTCATGGGTGGGTTTTTGTTTGTTGGCATGGTCATCGCACTGTTGGCCGGTCTGGCCAGTATGTTTTTTGACATGCCGGCGCTGGGCCTGGCCGTGTCCGCCATGGTGGCTTTGTTGTCGGCCGGGTTGATCTTGTTTGAGACCAGCCGCATCGTGAACGGCGGCGAGACCAACTACGTCATGGCCACGGTCAGCCTGTATGTGTCGGTCTTCAATTTGTTCACCAGCCTGCTGAGCCTGTTCGGGCTGGGCGGGTCGAACGACTGAGCCACGACGCCAGGCCAATCCCATGAAATGCCCTCACTGCGCTGACACCACCTTGGTCATGACCGACCGTCAGGGGATCGAAATTGACTATTGCCCGGCCTGTCGTGGCATCTGGCTTGACCGGGGTGAACTTGACAAACTGTTGGAGCGCGCGTCCGCCGCCGCACCAGCGGTGGTCGCACCAGCGCCAAGGCCCCAGGCCAGGCCCGACTTCGACGAATCAGACTATCGGCGGGGTTCGCACAGCCAGCACAGATACCGCAAGAAGTCCTGGTTGGATGAGATTTTTGATTGAGGCCGAACGGCCCGGCGTGCAGGGCGCTGATTTCGCAAGACTGCTACAGTAAATATAGCTGCATCGCCATATTTGGCGAGGGCTTCAGCTTGATTTGATGTCTGAATAAAGCGAGATCAGCAAGT
>JBIKZZ010000280.1:0-4603 GCA_044354435.1 Rhodoferax sp.
AGACCACACTCACCGGGCGGCCGTTTTATTACTTTGCCTATGGCGCAGCCTGCACCGAAGTCGCCATAGACACCCTGACCGGTGAAAACCGGGTACTGCGGGTGGATATCCTGCACGACGTGGGCCGCTCCATCAACCCGGCCATCGACATCGGCCAGATCGAGGGCGGCTTTGTGCAGGGCATGGGCTGGCTCACTACCGAGCAGCTGGTGTGGGACAGCCAGGGCCGCCTGGCCACCCACGCGCCCAGCACCTACAAGATCCCTGCCACCGGCGACATACCGGCGCACTTGCGCGTAGACCTGTGGCCCGAGCCGAACCGTGAGGACAACGTGTTTGGCAGCAAAGCTGTGGGTGAGCCGCCTTTCATGCTGGCCATCAGCGTGTTTGAGGCGCTGCGGGATGCGGTGGCGCAAGCCCGAGGCGACGGCGCTGCCGTCACGCTGCAGGCGCCAGCCACCGCCGAAGCGGTGCTGAACGCGCTAAACGCCGGCCAGTGAACGCAGACCCTTCAGGTCCAGCAGGTTCAGGCTGCGGCCAGAGCCGCTGATCAGGCTGCGCTCACGCAAGTGGCGCAGCACACGCGACAGCGTCTCAGGGGCGATGCCCAGCTGTGCGGCAATCGAGCGCTTGCGCTCTTGCAACTGCACCGCCATGCCCCCCTGCGCCTGTGGCTCAGCATGCTGCAGCAGCCATTCGGCGCAACGGCCCTCGGCGTCCTTGGCCAGGCGGCTCACCGCGAACTCGGTTTGCTGCCTGTGGGCCCGCGCCACATCGTCCAGCACGGCACGGGCCGGTACCGACAAATCAGCCAGGATGCGCCGAAATTCGGCCACCGGCACGCGCCGCAACACCACATCGGTATCGGCCACGGCATCCACCGCAGGCGGCAGGTCCAGCACAGCGGAAGAGGCCTCCAGCCAGCAGGGGCCCTCCAGCACACCGAGCTGATGTTCCATCACGTCGCCCGCCATCACGCCAAGCACAACCCGCCCGGACTCCAGAAAACTGACCCAGGCCGAGGTTTGGGTGCGACGTGCCAGGATTTGACCGCGCGAGGCGGCCTCGCTTGCATCAGAAACCGGCGCGGTGTGGATGGGCAGCATGGTGATCACTGTGCACTTTCAAAAAGGCAGTCGCCTTGATTGGGATCAAGAAAGTGCAGAAATTTTGAAATGGCGCAAGGCATTGGCAAGCTGCGAGCTGGCTGCCTGAACCGCCAACACTTGATGACAGCTACTGTGCCTTGACCTGCGCCCCAGGATTTGTTCATCGCCTATGGACAGACGCCTACCTGGCCGCTTTTGCAATCAGCAGCCAATGCTGAATGGTTTCCTTTGATGGCGATTTCAATCGCTTTACGGGCTAGACTTTTTGCACTTGAGCGGGCCACCGCCCTGAGTTTTTACTGCGTGCGCCCGGCAATGTATTTAAGCCAAATATGGCTCTAACGATTGGCGCTTAGCACCCAAGACCAAGTTCGGCTATGCCAACACCAGTCACAACACCAGCACCGCACGGAAATCATTCACGTTGGTGAAAGTCGGCCCGGTGACCACCAGGTCCCCCAGGGCCGCAAAGTAGCCATAGGCGTCGTTGCGGTCCAGGTGGTCTGCCAGCTTCAGGCCCGCATCGGCGGCGCGCTGCAGTGTGTCCGGCGCTACCCAAGCGCCGGCGTTGTCCTCCACACCGTCTATGCCGTCGGTATCAGAGGCCAGCGCATAGACACCGGGCTGGCCCTGCAGGGCCTGCGCCAGCCCGAGGCAAAACTCGCCGGCCCGTCCGCCGCGGCCGCGCACGGCACCGGGCGCGGGCGGACGGATGGTGACGGTGGTTTCACCGCCACTCAAGATGACACAGGGCCTCGCAAAGGGCTGGCCCCGGCGCGCCACGGCACGCGCCAGCGCCGCATGCACCCGGCCCACTTCGCGTGACTCGCCCTCCATTTCATCGCTGAGAATGTACGCGGCCAGGCCGGCCGAGCGCGCCAGATCGGCGGCAGCCTGCAATGATTGTTGCGGGGTGGCGATCAGGTGCACCGCGTGGCCAGCAAACAGCGGGTCGCCGGGTTTAGGCGTCTCCAGCGTGCCGCTAGCCAGCGCCTGGGCCACAGCCGGCGGCAACTCGATGCGGTAGCGGGCCAGTGTGGCCAGCGCGTCGGCACAGGTGCTGGCATCGGGCACGGTCGGTCCGCTGGCGATGGTGGAGGGGTCATCACCCGGCACATCGCTGATGGTCAGCGTCACCACACCAGCGGGCCAGCAGGCCTGCGCCAAGCGGCCACCCTTGATGCGCGAGAGGTGCTTGCGCACGTTGTTCATCTCGCCAATGTTGGCGCCACTGGCCAGCAGGGCGCGGTTGACGGCCTGCTTGTCGGCCAGACTAAGGCCGTCAGCGGGCAGCGTCAGCAGGGCCGAGCCGCCGCCGGAGATCAGGCACAGCACCAGGTCATCGGCGGTCAGGCCTTGGGTGAGCGCCAGAATGCGCTCGGCCGCGGCCAAACCGGCAGCGTCTGGCACCGGGTGGGCTGCCTCCACCACCTCGATGCGCTGCACCAGCCCGGCCGGGCGCGGCGGCACGTGGTGGTAGCGCGTCACCACCAGCCCGCTTAAGTGAGCGTCAGCCGGCCACAAGGCCTCCAGGGCCTGCGCCATGGCGCCGCCGGCCTTGCCCGCGCCCAGCACCAGGGTGCGGCCGCGTGGCGGCGGCGGCAAAAACGGCGCCATGTTGTGCAGCGGCAGGGCGCGCTGAACCGCAGCGCGGTACAACTGGGTCAGGAATTCGCGGGGTGAGGTGCTGGGATGGGCGGTCAGGCTGGGCGTCATCAAAACTCCATGGGCTCAAGAGACAACCCACCCTGTCCAGGGCTAACTGTCCCGATAGCCTATTGTCATGGATTCACGCCATACCAATTTGCGGCAAGGGGGCGACGGCATCATCAGGGCGACTGGCGATCATGTCGGTCAGTTCCTTTTGCATGGCTGCCATCGCCGGGTCACCAAAACGGTTGTCCATTTCATAAGGATCTTCCAACAAGTTATACATCTCGCCAGCACCGCTGATTTGGTCCAGGGTCAGTTTTTGACCTTGGGTCCGGACGGTCCGCAACTGCAACTCCACGCCAGACCTCGATGGCCGAAGATCCCACTCCGACAGGGCAAAATCGCGGCTTGCGGTCTCGGTCTCGATCAAGGGCCGCAGACTGACGCTGTGCACGTCGGCCTGCATCGATGTCTGCGCGTAATCACAAAAAGTCTGAGCCAAGTCGAGTGTAGAGACGGGGTCTTGAACGACTTTTCCCACGGGTACACCCGGGCCCTCGAACAAGAGCCCAACACGCAACAGACCCTCGTAGGCCATGGGACCCTTGAGCAGTAAGCCGTGGTCCCCCAGCCAGTCGCCGTGGTCCGTCGAGTAGACCAAGATCGTGTTCTTGTCCAGGCCTCTCTCGCGCAATGCGATCCTGATGCGGCCGACCTGATGGTCGATCAAGGAGATCATGCCGTAGTAATTGGCAATCAGGTGGCGCATCTGTTTTTCGCTCTGCAACGGCGTGCGCGAGGACTTTTCGCGAAACTTTCTCAGGCTTTCATTGGCCATTTGGGGCGACCCTTCCAGGCTGGCTCGGTGCCACCATGGGCGCCGATCCAAGTCCAGGGTGCCATGGCGCGGCAAGTCCACATCATCAGGGTGGTGCAACCAACACCAAGGCTCCGGGGCGTCAAATGGGTGATGCGGGTCCGGAAAAGATGCCCACAGACAGAAGGGCTCAGTGCCCGCCTTCTTAATATGGTCAACGGTCCGGTCGCCGATCCAGGTGGAGTTATGCCAAGCGACCGGCAGGCCTGAGTTCCAAGTTTCGTGCGCACCAGAGAGTGTGCCAACGGACTGCTGGTACGAGGCAGTTCTTTGTTCACCCTGCCCATCCGCGTGGTACCAGCGCTCGTAATGTTGTCCTCTGGGAGGGAGCATGGGCGGGAAGTGGTTATGCCCCTCTAGCATCAGTTCGACGTGGCCAAAACCCATGTAGGGGCCATACCAGTCCGGGCCATAGTTGGCGCTGCTTTCCCTGCACTCCGGCGTACCCGTAGGTGCAAATGTGTGCGATGTTTTGAAATGCGCCTTGCCAATCAGTGCCGTCTTGTAGCCGGCGTGGGTCAGGGCGCCAGCAAAACCCCTCTCACCCACATCGTCGGCAAGTTCAATGCCGTTGTCAGATACACCGTGGGTACGCGGCAAGAGCCCGGTCAGAATAGAGGCGCGTGACGGTTGACAAACCAGATTGGGCGTAATGCACGCGTTGAACCGCGTGCCCGCACGGGCCATCTCGTCCAGGTGCGGCGTCTTGACCTTGCGGCCTTCAAAGCCATAGCAATCTGCCCGTTGCTGGTCCGATGTGATGAAAATGATGTTGGGGCGCTGCTGCATGGGCTTATTCCGGCGTGATCCCTGCGGCCTTGACCACCGCCGGCCAACGCACCAGTTCATCGCGAATCATCCGCGCCATCTCGTCAGGCGTGGCACTGGTGGCGTTGTCCATCCCAATCGAAGCAAGCTTATCGACGATCGCAGCCTGTTGCATGATCTTGACCAATTCCGCATG
>JBIKZZ010000040.1:0-17115 GCA_044354435.1 Rhodoferax sp.
GGCCAGCACCAAGGCGCCAATCGCCCAAAGAGCGCGGCGCCAGGGTCGAGTCTTGACAGTCAAGGGGGTCTGCTGCATGGCGCCGATTCTACGTGTGTCAGCATCCGGCGCACCCTGGGCCCGGCGTTAGTGGGCCAACAAAATACGCAGCATCCGGCGCAAGGGTTCGGCCGCACCCCACAGCAGCTGGTCGCCAATGGTAAATGCGCCAACATACTCTGGCCCCATGGCGAGCTTACGGATGCGGCCGACCGGTATACCCAGCGTGCCAGTGACTGCCACTGGGGTTAGGCCCTGCAAGCTTGCCTCCCGGGTGTTGGGAATCACTTTGACCCAAGGGTTGTCGGCTGCGAGCAGCGCTTCGATGTCCGCGCTGGGCACATTCTTCTTGAGCTTGAAGGTCAACGCCTGGCTATGGCATCGCATCGCGCCCACCCGCACACATAGGCCATCAACCGGCGTTTCGGCGGTACCGAAGGCCGGTCCCTGGCCCAGAATCTTGTTGGTTTCGGCGCCGCCTTTCCATTCTTCGCGGGAGGTGCCCCAGCCCGGTTCGTCGGACTGCTTGCCGACGCCGAGGTCTTTGTCAATCCAGGGGATCAGGCTGCCCCCCAGCGGGACGCCAAAATTGGCCGTCTCGGCCGCGCTAAGGGCGTGCTGCTTGGCCAGTACCAACCGGTCGATCTCCAGGATGGCCGACTTAGGGTCATCCAGCAGGCCTTTGACTTCGGCGCTCAGAGTGCCGAATTGGGTCAACAGCTCGCGCATGTGCTGAGCGCCACCTCCAGACGCAGCCTGGTAGGTCATGCTGGTCATCCACTCGACTAAACCAGCTTTATACAGAGCGCCCACACCCATCAGCATGCAGCTGACGGTGCAATTGCCCCCAATCCAGTTTTTGCCGCCCTGCGCCAGTGCCTTCTGGATGACGGGTAAATTGACCGGATCGAGCACGATGATGGCATCGTCTTTCATGCGAAGGGTAGAAGCGGCATCGATCCAATGGCCTGCCCAACCCGCCGCACGCAGCTTGGGGTAGACCTCCATCGTGTAGTCACCCCCCTGGGCACTGATGATGATGTCGCACTGGCGCAGCGCAGCGATATCAAAAGCGTTTTTCAGCGTGGTTTCGTTTTTTGCCTGGGCTGGGGCCTGACCGCCAGCATTGGATGTCGAAAAAAACATCGGCTCGATGTGGTCAAAGTCACCCTCGGACTTCATGCGGTCCATCAGCACTGAGCCGACCATGCCACGCCAGCCGACCAAGCCGACCAAATTACCCGTTTTCATGAGAGTGCCCTTTCAGATGTTTGTGAGAATGAATTCCATCTGCCCGGCTCGTCTGGCCGGTGGGGCGCGACGAACCGGGCTGTACTAGCCTTTAATGGTGGTCGCTTTGGTGACTACAGCTGCAGCCCATGAGCACGCACACTGGCCCACGCCGACGCAGCGGGTAGCGTAATAGGAGCCGGGTAGCAAAACTCGCATGGTTTAATTGTAAATTGAAATTATTTCAGGGCCCTGACCACCGCAGCGCCCATCTCCAC
Organism: Rhodoferax sp.; assembly: GCA_044354435.1. GTDB lineage: Bacteria > Pseudomonadota > Gammaproteobacteria > Burkholderiales > Burkholderiaceae_C > Rhodoferax. The sequence continues at coordinate 1,548 of JBIKZZ010000040.1, forward strand.
CGTGCCTACCCTCGTCATGCCGGCGCTAAAGATGTCGGCGGTTCGCAGACCCTGGTTCAGCACCGTCTTGACCGCCGCCTCGATTCGCTGAGCCGCTGCCTCCTGATTCAGGCTGTAGCGCAGCATCATCGCTGCGCTTAGGATGGTCGCCAGCGGATTGGCAATACCCTTACCAGCGATATCAGGTGCGCTGCCGTGGCTTGGTTCATACAAGCCCTGGTTGCTTGCGTTCAGGCTGGCCGAGGGCAGCATTCCGATGGAGCCAGTCAGCATGGCCGCCTCGTCGCTCAAGATGTCACCAAACATATTGCCGGTCACGACCACATCGAATTTTTTGGGCTCACGCACCAGCTGCATGGCGGCGTTGTCGACGTACATGTGGTCTAGCGCCACATCGGGGTATTGCTTGCCAATATCGCTCACCACGTCTTTCCAGAACTGAAAGGTCTCCAGCACGTTGGCCTTGTCCACACTGGTGACGCGATGGCTGCGTTTGCGCGCAGCCTGGAAGGCGACGTGGGCGATCCGCTCGATCTCGGGTCGTGAGTAGCGCATGGTGTCAAATGCTTCTTCGGCACCCGGGAATAGCCCGTCGGTCGCCACGCGGCGCCCCCGCGGTTGACCAAAATAGATGTCGCCGGTGAGTTCCCGGATGATCAGGATATCAAGGCCGCCGATCAACTCGGGTTTGAGGCTGGATGCGCCAACCAGTTGCTCGTAGCAGATGGCCGGACGGAAGTTGGCAAACAAGCCGAGGTTTTTGCGTAAACCCAAAATGGCCTGCTCTGGCCTCAGGGGCCTGTCCAGGGTGTCGTATTTCCAGTCGCCGACGGCACCAAACAACACCGCGTCAGCCTGACGCGCCAGCTGCAGGGTGGCATCGGGTAGCGGGTGGCCGTAAGCGTCGTAAGCAGCACCGCCTACCAGCGCCGTTTCCATTTCGAACTGAAGGTCAAGCGCCTGCAAAACCTTGACTGCCTCGGCCACGATTTCCGTCCCGATTCCGTCGCCGGGTAAAACTGCTATTTTCATGATGAAACCAGAATGCTATAAAAAAGAAAGCTACTTAGGCAATCAGTGTGCGGGCTAGCCAGGGTTTTTGCGTCAAGCGTTGGGCTTCGAAAGCGCGGATCTTATCGGCGTGCCTTAAGGTCAGGCCAATGTCATCAAAGCCATTGAGTAAGCAGTACTTGCGAAACGCCTGCACCTCGAACGGCAACTCCTGGCCATCCGGTTTGACAATCCGCTGGCGCTCCAGATCGATCGTCAGGCTGTAACCCGGAAATGCCGCCAGCTCGTTAAACAGTGCTGCGACCTGTTCGTCCGGCAGTACGATGGGCAACAGGCCGTTTTTGAAGCTATTGTTGAAGAAAATGTCGGCATAGCTGGGTGCAATGATGGCGCGAAAGCCAAATTGGTCCAGCGCCCAGGGCGCGTGTTCGCGCGATGAACCACAGCCGAAATTTTTACGCGCCAACAAAATGGAGGCCCCCTGGTAGCGCGCCTGGTTAAGAACAAAGTCTGGGTTGGGCTGGCGGCTGGTGGGGTCTTGGCCTGGGTAGCCTGCGTCCAAGTAGCGCCATTCATCAAATAGATTTTGACCAAAACCTGTCTTGCGAATCGATTTGAGAAATTGCTTGGGGATGATGGCATCGGTGTCGACGTTTTCTCGGTCCATTGGGGCCACCAGGCCATTCACAGTTCCAAATTTTTGCATGGTGTGCCCCTATTTTTTCTTTGCTGCGTCTTCAATTTTTTCGCCAGCCTTCTGCAGGTCCTGCCCCAGACCCATGACCGTGTTACAGGCTGAGAGGCTCAACACCAATGCGCTGAGCAACACCAATCGCCAATGACTCATGCCGTGCTTCCAGTTGGGGTGATCAGGCGAATTGCCGGACATCGACAAAATGACCATGAATGGCTGCTGCGGCCGCCATAGCCGGACTGACCAGGTGCGTGCGCCCGCCCGCGCCCTGGCGACCCTCGAAATTACGGTTGCTGGTGGAGGCGCAACGCTCGCCCGGCTCAAGCCGGTCGGCGTTCATGGCCAGGCACATCGAACAGCCAGGTTCGCGCCACTCGAAGCCGGCCGCGCGGAAAATCTCGTGCAGGCCTTCGCGCTCGGCTTGTGCTTTGACCAAGCCCGAACCAGGCACAACCATCGCCAATTTGACATTTTTCGCGACTTTTCGCCCCAGCTTTCGCACCACGGCGGCCGCTTCCCGTATGTCCTCAATCCGGCTGTTGGTACAAGAGCCAATGAAGACCTTATCAATAAACAGGTCGTTCAGGGCCTTGCCCGGCTCAAGTCCCATGTAAACCAGGGCCCGCTCGATGGCGGTCCGTTTGTTCGGGTCCTTTTCCTTGTCCGGGTCCGGCACATGGTTGTCGATGCCCAGCACCATTTCGGGCGAGGTGCCCCAGGTGACCTGGGGGATGATGCCACTGGCATCGAGCTCGATCACTTGATCGAAAACGGCGTTAGCATCCGAATGGAGCGTCTTCCAGTGCGCCACGGCGTGATCCCATTCCACGGCAGCGGCGGCGCCGCTGGCCAGGTGGCCAGGTGCCAGGGGGCGCCCGCGAACGTAGTCGATGGTTTTGTCGTCGACGGCCACCAGGCCGGCTCGGGCACCGGCCTCAATAGCCATGTTGCACACAGTCATCCGGCCCTCCATGCTTAAGGCACGAATCGCGGCACCCCCGAATTCGATGGTGTAGCCCGTGCCGCCGGCAGTGCCGATTTGGCCAATGACCGCCAGAACGATGTCTTTGCCGCTACAGCCACGTGGCAAGACGCCATCAACTCGGACCAGCATGTTCTTGGCTTTCTTGGCCAGCAGGGTTTGCGTAGCCAGAACATGCTCGACTTCGCTGGTGCCAATGCCATGTGCCAAAGCGCCAAATGCGCCATGGGTCGAGGTGTGGGAGTCGCCGCAGACCACCGTCATCCCCGGCAGCGTCGCGCCGTTTTCAGGGCCAATCACGTGCACGATACCCTGGCGTTTGGACAGGAATGGGAAGTAAGCGGCCGAGCCAAACTCCCGCATATTGGTGTCGAGCATCACGACTTGTTCCTTGCTGGTCGCGTCTGTAATGCCCTCATAACCGCGGTCCCAGCCGGTGGTAGGTGTGTTGTGATCGGCCGTTGCAACAATGGAGCTCACCCGCCAAACTGGCCTTCCGGTTTGGCGCAAGCCCTCAAAGGCCTGCGGGCTTGTCACTTCATGCACCAAGTGTCGGTCGATGTAGAGAATGGCGGTGCCGTCGTCTTCGGTGTGGACGACGTGGTCGTCCCACAGTTTGTCGTAAAGGGTGCGTCCCATGATTCTCCTTTGCAATCCTGTATTTTACGCAGCCTGTGGTCGCAACCGGTCAGCAGCAATCGACCTAGCGCTGCGCGATCGGCAGCACATCGCGACGCACCGACCCAGTGAAGAGTTGACGCGGGCGGCCAATTTTGTACTCAGAGTCACCAATCATTTCATTGAGTTGGGCAATCCAGCCCACCGTGCGTGCCAGCGCAAAAATCGCCGTGAACAGGCTCACTGGAATGCCGATGGCGCGCTGCACGATGCCCGAGTAGAAATCCACATTCGGGTAGAGCTTGCGCTGAACAAAGTAGTCGTCTTCAAGGGCAATTTTTTCAAGCGCCATGGCCAGCTTGAACAGTGGGTCATTTTCGAGACCCAGCGCGGTCAGCACTTCCTTGCAAGTTTCTTGCATCAGCTTGGCGCGCGGGTCGTAGTTCTTGTAGACCCGATGGCCAAAACCCATCAATTTGACGCCAGAGCTTTTGTCCTTAACCTGCTCCATGAATTGACCGACTTTGGCTACCCCGCCCATTCTCTGGATGTCTTCGAGCATATTCAGACAGGCCTCGTTGGCGCCACCGTGGGCGGGGCCCCACAGGCACGCCACACCGGCTGCGATGGCGGCAAACGGGTTGGTGCCCGAGCTGCCGCACAGCCGCACAGTGGAGGTGGAAGCGTTCTGCTCATGGTCGGCGTGAAGCACAAAGATGCGATCGAGCGCGCGCTCGATCACCGGGTTGACCTCGTAGTCCTCGCAGGGGTTGGCAAACATCATGTGCAGGAAGTTGCCCGCATAGCTGAGCTTGTTCTTGGGGTACATGTAGGGCTGGCCTGCGCTGTACTTGTAGGCCATGGCCACCAGCGTGGGCATCTTAGCAATCAGGCGGATAGCGGAGATTTCTCGGTGCTCCGGGTTGTTGATGTCGGTGCTGTCGTGGTAGAAGGCCGACAGTGCGCCGACCAGGCCGGTCATGATGGCCATCGGGTGAGCATCGCGCCGGAAGCCGCGCAGGAAAAACTGCATCTGCTCGTTGACCATGGTGTGGTTGGTCACGCGCTTGGTGAAGTCGGTCTTGGCTGCGGCATCGGGCAGGTTGCCGTACAGCAGCAGGTGACAGGTCTCCATGAAATCGCACTGGGTCGCCAACTGCTCGATCGGATACCCGCGGTAGAGCAACTCACCCTTGTCACCATCGATGTAGGTGATGGCAGACTGACAAGACGCTGTTGATAAAAATCCGGGGTCATAGGTGAACATACCCGTTTGCGCATACAGCTTGCGGATGTCGATCACGTCTGGGCCGACACTGCCTTGGTAAACCGGCAAGTCGACGCTGGGGCTGCCGTTACTGAACGACAGGGTGGCTTTGTTGTCAGCTAGCTTCATTTTCTACCTTTCAAGGGTTTTTTCTCAACATACTTAGTACTTCATGAATGTCACTACGGTCCAGCTCGGCACTTACCAGGCCGAGCGACTGCCGTCCCAGATGCAGGTCAAGCAGATCGTTGTCGGTCAATTCCATCAGGTCTGCCAAGGCCTGCGCCTGCCGCTGTGTCAGTGTGGCCTCGAACCGCTTGAAGAAGCGCTCAATGAACAAATCGTTTTCAAGCAGGCCCCGACGACATCGCCAGCGCAGTTTGCTCAAACCACGCTCATCAATCAGCTCGTCCAAAGTGGTTGGCATAGATATGGCGCTCAGACCGTGCGCAGGACCATCATTTCTTTGATCTTGCCAATCGCCTTGGTGGGGTTCAGACCCTTGGGGCAAACGTCCACACAATTCATGATGGTGTGGCAGCGAAATAATCGGTAAGGGTCTTCCAAGTTGTCCAGTCGCTCGGCAGTGGCCTCATCACGGCTGTCCGCAATGAAACGGTAGGCCTGCAGCAACCCAGCCGGACCGACGAATTTATCCGGATTCCACCAAAAGCTCGGGCAACTGGTAGAGCAACTGGCGCACAGGATGCATTCATACAGGCCATTGAGCTCTTCGCGCTCCTCCGGACTCTGCAGACGCTCTTTTTCAGGCGGTACCGTGTCATTGATCAGGTAGGGCTTGATCGAGTTGTACTGTTTGAAAAACTGCGTCATGTCGACGATCAAGTCACGAATGACCGGCAGCCCGGGCAGTGGCTTGAGGACGATGGTGCCCGACAGTGTGCGCATGTTGGTCAGGCAAGCTAGGCCGTTCTTGCCATTGATGTTCATCGCATCCGATCCGCATACCCCTTCCCGGCAAGAGCGACGGAAGGAGATGGCTGGGTCTATGGCTTTGAGCTTCATCAGCGCGTCCAGCAGCATGCGTTCACTGCCATCGAGCTCCACCTCGATGGTTTGCATGTAGGGCTTGGCGTCTTGGTCCGGGTCGTAACGGTAAATTTGGAAAGTGCGTTTGGTCATGGGTAGCTCCGGTTCAAATGCAATTGGGGGCTGGTTGGCCTCAATGTCCCCGCCAGGGTCAGAATGTGCGGACCTTCAATTCAATGGAATCGACCGTCAGGGGCTTCATCTGGACTGGCTTGTAGCTTAGACGATTGCCCTCGCTGTGCCACAGGGTGTGCTTGTGCCACTCGACGTCATTGCGGCCGTTTGGATGCTCCGGGCTGTCGCTGTAGTCGTCCACCGAGTGTGCACCCCGGCTTTCGTGGCGGGCCGCTGCCGACACGATGGTCGCTTGGGCGGCTTCAATCAGGTTTTCAACTTCAAGCGCCTCAATCCGAGCGGTATTGAACACCTTGGACTTGTCTTTTAGATTGATGGCATTGACGCGTTCGCGCAGGTCGGCAATCTTGGTCACGCCTTGGTCCATGCTGGTCTGGGTGCGAAAGACGCCAGCATGCAATTGCATGCTGGCGCGAAGGTCATTGGCCACATCTTGGGCGTATTCGCCTTGTGTGGCATTGTCCAGCCGGGACAGCCTCGACAGGGTGCGGTCGGCGGCGTCTGCTGGCAAGGGTTTGTGCGCCTTGCTCTTGTTGTTGAACTCGACAATATGGTTGCCGGCCGCGCGGCCGAACACCAGCAGGTCGAGCAGCGAATTGGTTCCCAGGCGGTTGGCGCCGTGTACGCTGACGCATGAGCATTCGCCAACGGCGTACAGGCCATTGACCACCTGGTTGTGCAGCCCATTGGCCTGAACCACCACTTGGCCATGGATGTTAGTCGGGATGCCGCCCATTTGGTAGTGGATGGTTGGCACCACCGGAATCGGCTCCTTGGTGATGTCGACGTTGGCAAAGTTGTGTCCGATTTCAAAAACCGAGGGTAGCCGCTTCATGATGGTGTCGGCGCCTAAGTGGTCGAGCTTGAGCAACACATAATCCTTATTCGGACCGCAGCCACGGCCTTCCTTGATTTCCTGGTCCATGGAGCGCGAGACAAAATCGCGTGGTGCCAGGTCTTTTAGGGTCGGCGCATACCGCTCCATGAACCGCTCACCATTGCTGTTGAGCAGAATTGCCCCCTCACCGCGGCAACCTTCGGTCAGCAAGACGCCGGCGCCGGCTACGCCGGTCGGGTGAAATTGCCAGAATTCCATGTCTTCCAGGGGTATGCCGGCGCGGGCCGCCAAACCCAAACCGTCACCGGTGTTGATGAAGGCGTTGGTCGAAGCCGCAAAGATGCGTCCCGCGCCACCCGTGGCCAACAGTGTAGTTTTGGCTTCTAGGATATGGATGTCTCCGGTTTCCATTTCCAGCGCGGTCACGCCGACCACGTCGCCTTCGGCATCCCGGATCAGGTCAAGTGCCATCCACTCAACGAAAAAACTGGTTCTAGCCTTGATGTTTTGCTGGTACAGGGTGTGCAGCATGGCATGGCCTGTGCGGTCGGCTGCAGCACATGCGCGCTCCACCGCTTTCTCGCCGTAGTTGGCTGTATGGCCGCCAAAGGGGCGCTGGTAAATGGTGCCGTCTGGGTTGCGGTCGAACGGCATCCCCATGTGCTCTAGGTCATAGACCACCTTGGGTGCTTCGCGACACATGAATTCGATCGCATCCTGATCGCCCAGCCAGTCCGAACCCTTGACCGTGTCATAAAAGTGGTAATGCCAGTTGTCGTCATTCATGTTCCCAAGCGAGGCCCCGATGCCACCCTGGGCGGCCACAGTATGTGACCGCGTGGGAAATACCTTGCTCAACACCGCCACATTCAGGCCGGCACGGGCCAATTGCAAGGAGGCGCGCATGCCGGAGCCGCCTGCGCCAATGATGACAACGTCAAATTTTCTTTTGGTCACGGAATAAGTCATGGGTTTTCAGCCTGTAAGGGGAGGGCAGAGACGCCAGGGTCACGGCCGCGTCAAAGACGCCAAAGCACTTGAATGGCCCAGCCGGCGCATCCGACCAGCCAGACTATGGAGAACACCTGCAGCGATAGCCGCAAGGCGACTGGCTTAACGTAGTCCATCCAGATGTCGCGCATGCCAACCCAGACGTGGTACAGAAGTGCCAGAATCACCGTAAAGGTTAATACCTTCATCCATTGTGCCGAAAAAATCCCAGACCAGGTGTAGTAGCCTATCGGACCTTTCGATCCCAGTAACTGCCCCAGGACCAAGAGGGTGAACAGGGCCATCAGGACCGCCGTGACGCGTTGCGCCAACCAGTCTCGCAAGCCGTAATGTGCACCGACAACGATGCGTTTGGAGCCGTAGTTAACTGCCATGGTCATGCGCCTTAATAGAGACCGAACAATTTAAGTGCCAACACCAGCGTGAGGCTGGAGCCCAAAGCCAGGGTCAGCAGTGCCGATGACTTGCCGAATTCCTTGCTGACAGCGTGCCGAGCATCCATCCACAGGTGCCTCAAGCCGGCAATTAGATGGTGAAGGTAGGACCAGATCAGGGCCAGCGCCAACAATTTCCAAATCACGCCCGGCAGTCCCAGCAGGCCGACGTTGAATGCGGACTTGAACTTCAGGAAGGAAATTTCCGACGATAGCGAGGTATCAAACATCCAGATCACAAAGGGCAACAACATAAACATGATGGCGCCACTAATGCGGTGCAGGATCGACACCCAGCCTGCTGGCGGCAGTCGGTAGCTGGGAAGGTCCTTGAAGGCGTTGATGTTGCGGAATTCTGGCCGCTTTGCTGGCGCCTGTGAGTCAATCTCGGTCATGGCTGGACTTTCCTGGGGGTAAAAACACTGTCTTTATGGTTGTCGCTAACAAGTAAATTCTATTGCACCGCAACAAACTGACGCCAAGGTTTCAATTTGTCCTTCAGATGCGAAATCTTAGGCTCAACTCAATTCAGCTCGTTTCGATAGTAATGGGTGTCGGTCACGTAAAGTCCGCGCCTGAGTTCCATCGGGAGGTCGTGGTAGGTGAACGCAATACGTTCGACACTCAGCAAAGGTGTCGCTGGCGCCACCTTCAAGAGCTGGCTGTGCACATGATCCGCGCTGATGGCGCGGATTTTTTCTTCGGCGCGAACCATCCGCACCCCGAATTCTGTCTCAAACAAAGCGTACATCGGCCCCTCGTAGCCACGGAGTCGTTCTGCGGTAAGGCCTTTAAATGGCGCACCTGGGAGCCAGAGGTCCTCAAGAATTGTCGGCTTGTCAGCAAAAGACAGTACGCGCCGCACTTGGAGCACGGCATCGCCGGGACGCAAGGCCAGTGCGCGCGCGACATCCGACGGCGCGCGAAGGCGTTTGCAGTCAACAACGTGGCGTTGTGCAGGGCCTTCCAGGTGGAGGTCCCCTCTGTCGGGCATTAATTTGAGGAATCGGTATTGGACTTGGCGCTCGGCATGGGTCGCTACAAAAGTTCCTTTGCCCTGTCGTCGTACCACCAGGTTATCGGCGGCAAGCTCGTCAATGGCTTTGCGGACCGTCCCTTGGCTGACTTTGAAGCGCGCGGCCAAATCCATTTCACTCGGTATAGCTTCCCCGGGTTTCCATTCGCCAACACGCAGGCTGTTGAGGATCAGGCCCTTGATTTGCTGGTACAGCGGGCTGAATGCAGGCGTTGCCGACAGTGCCACGTTGTTGGTGCTGCCACCAGTGACAGAACTTTCGATAGAGGACTGGGAGGTTGATGCCATGGCGAAGGAGTGGCGACTTGGTCGACCCAAGCACGCTCAATCATATCTTATATAAGACATAAGACAAATTGACTGCTAAGGGTTTTCCAGAGTACACTGCTTGCCGAATCTGCGGTGCCCGGCATGATCAGTCGGCGTCGCGCGCCCTGTTTTCTAAATCTTTGGAGTTTTTACCATGAGCAAAAAGCCCGTCCGTGTTGCAGTGACTGGTGCCGCAGGTCAGATTGGTTATGCCGTCCTTTTTCGCATTGCATCTGGCGAAATGTTGGGTAAGGACCAGCCCGTTATCCTGCAGCTGCTGGAGGTACCCATGGACAAGCCGCAACAGGCTTTGCAGGGTGTGATGATGGAGTTGCAGGATTGCGCTTTTCCCCTGCTGGCAGGGATGGAAGCGCATGGCGATCCGCTGACCGCGTTCAAGGATGCCGATTACGCGCTGCTGATCGGCTCGCGCCCCCGCGGCCCAGGCATGGAGCGTGCTGAACTGCTGGCCGTGAATGCTGAGATTTTCACTGCTCAGGGGAAAGCGCTTAACGCTGTCGCGAGCCGTAACGTCAAGGTGCTGGTGGTTGGTAATCCGGCCAACACCAATGCTTACATCGCGATGAAAAGCGCGCCAGATCTGCCGCGCAAGAACTTCACTGCCATGCTGCGTCTGGATCACAACCGTGCACTGAGCCAGTTGGCTGCTAAAACCGGCAAACCCGTTTCTGCGATTGAAAAATTAGCGGTGTGGGGTAACCATTCGCCTACGATGTACGCTGATTACCGATTTGCCACCATTGACGGCGTCAGCGTCAAGGACAGCATCAATGACCATGACTGGAACGTCAACACTTTCTTGCCTACAGTGGGCAAGCGCGGCGCGGCCATCATTGCGGCGCGCGGTGTGTCATCGGCTGCGTCGGCCGCCAATGCCGCCATTGATCACATGCGTGATTGGGCCCTCGGGACCAGCGGAAAATGGGTCACGATGGGTATCCCGTCCGATGGTCAATATGGCATTCCAAAAGACACCATGTTTGGGTTTGCAGTCACCTGTGAAGGGGGAGAGTACCAGCCCGTCCAGGGTCTGCCGGTTGACGCGTTCAGTCAGGAATGTATCAATAAGACCCTGAAGGAACTGCAGGACGAGCAGGCTGGCGTCGCTCATCTGCTCTAAGCTTTCGTGATCCACCTCGTGATACTGGGCACGGGACGACCGATCAGCCATGAAAATACCCCGTGACGTGCTCTTGGATGCGCAGAGTGCGGCCAGCTCAATACCTGTATGCGACCACTACTGCGGCGTCGAAATCCGGATGCGCAAAAGTCTGGCGCTGCAAGCGGCGATGTCTGAGGAATTTGGCGCCTGCCCCTTCGATGTGACGCTTGACTGCGAGGATGGTGCGCCGATTGGTAGGGAGAAAGACCATGCCCAGATGGTGGCGGACCTGGCTCGCGACCACTTGGCGAAGGCAGCGGCAGATCCCAGCCGTTGCCGGCCCAGAGTAGGCGTACGGGTTCACCCCGTCGATCACCCGGCTTTCGAGCAAGACGTGGCGACGATTGTCGGCACGGCCGCTGAGGCGCTCTGCCATGTCATGATTCCCAAGTTGGATTCGCTCGCGGCGCTCGAGCGCGCGCTTGGATTCACCCGCATGTGGAGCATTCATCCAGCCCAGATCAGACCGATTCTTGAGGCGTTTGCCCCAGAGCCAGGTGAAATTGAACAGGCGACGCGCATTCTGGTCGCTGCCCAAAGGGCGGACTGGGCGCCTCTATCGGACCAGGGCGTGTTGCAGGACCGCGCCAGTTATCGTTATTTTTGGCAGGTGTTGGAGCGCGCCCATCAAACTGGCACTGCGCTGCCGAACGAGGCCGGGTCCTTTTTTTTGTTACCGGCTTAGCCAGCGTCCAGGCCATGACACAAGAACTGGTGATGGGGCGATGTCTTACCGAGGCCGAACCTATTTTTATTAATTGAAAAGGAGAACGTCATGTTGCAGAATTATCGAGTCCATGTTGCTGAGCGCGCCGCCCTGGGCATTCCACCCCTTCCGTTATCGGCCAAGCAGACCAGCGAACTAATCGAGCTGCTCAAGCAGCCGCCGGCCGGCGAAGAGGCAACACTCGTCGAGTTGATTACCTACCGAGTGCCGGCTGGTGTCGATGATGCTGCCAAGGTCAAGGCCAGCTACTTGGCGGCGGTAGCGCATGGTACTGAGACCTGCCCGCTGCTGTCGCGCCAGAAGGCCACCGAATTACTGGGAACTATGCTGGGCGGTTACAACATCAGTCCGCTGGTGGATATGCTAGACGATGAGGCGGTAGCCGACGTGGCCGCCAGTGGCCTCAAGAAGACCCTGCTGATGTTTGATCAGTTCCATGACGTCAAGGAAAAGGCCGACGCAGGTAACGTCCACGCCAAGGCTGTCCTACAGAGTTGGGCCGACGCCGAGTGGTTCACCTCTCGGCCGGAAGTGCCGCAGTCGATCACCCTGAGTGTGTTTAAGGTGGCGGGCGAGATCAACACCGACGACCTGTCACCCGCGCCTGACGCCTTTAGTCGCCCCGACATCCCTTTGCACGCTTTGGCCATGCACAAAAATGGCCGGCCTGGCATCACGCCGGAAGAAGATGGCAAGCGCGGACCGGTCAAGTTCATCAATGACCTTAAGGGCCGCGGCCATTTGGTGGCCTATGTTGGTGACGTAGTCGGGACCGGCTCGTCGCGTAAGTCTGCGACCAATTCGGTGCTTTGGTTCACTGGCGAAGATATTCCCTTCGTTCCGAATAAACGCTTTGGCGGCGTCTGTTTGGGCAGCAAGATAGCCCCAATTTTCTACAATACTATGGAGGATTCTGGGGCCCTGCCGATCGAACTCGATGTGAGTCAGATGGCCATGGGCGATGTGGTGGAACTGCGGCCTTATGAGGGCAAAGCACTCAAGGACGGCAAGGTGATCGCCGAGTTTCAGATCAAAAGCGAGGTGCTGTTTGATGAGGTTCGAGCCGGCGGCCGTATTCCGTTGATTATTGGTCGTGGTCTGACCGCCAAGGCGCGCGAAGCGCTGGGCTTGACGGTCAGCACCCTGTTCCGTTTGCCCAGCAATCCCGCGGATTCGGGAAAAGGTTTTACCTTGGCGCAAAAAATAGTCGGTCGCGCCTGTGGCCTTCCGATGGTCGGTGGCAATCAAGAAGGGGTGCGCCCTGGCACCTACTGCGAGCCTCGCATGACCAGTGTCGGCTCTCAGGACACGACCGGTCCAATGACGCGTGACGAACTCAAAGACTTGGCCTGCCTGGGCTTCAGCGCTGATCTGGTGATGCAGTCCTTCTGCCATACCGCTGCATACCCAAAGCCGGTCGATGTGAAGATGCACCATGAACTGCCCGAGTTCATCAACAACCGGGGTGGCATCAGCCTGCGCCCTGGCGACGGCATCATCCATAGCTGGCTCAATCGCATGCTGCTGCCCGATACTGTGGGCACCGGTGGTGATAGCCACACCCGCTTCCCGATTGGTATCAGCTTTCCGGCAGGTTCGGGCTTGGTGGCCTTTGGTGCTGCCACAGGCGTGATGCCGCTGGACATGCCCGAGAGCGTGCTGGTGCGCTTCAAGGGCACGATGCAGCCCGGCGTGACCCTGCGTGACCTGGTCAACGCGATCCCGCTATATGCCATCAAGGCCGGCCTTCTGACCGTGGCCAAGCAGGGTAAGAAGAACATCTTCTCGGGGCGGATTCTCGAGATCGAAGGGCTGCCTGATCTGAAAGTGGAGCAGGCATTCGAGCTGAGCGACGCCTCGGCTGAGCGCAGCGCCGGCGGTTGCACCGTGCACCTGAACAAGGAGCCAATCATCGAGTACATCACCAGTAACATCACTATGCTGAAGTGGATGATCGCCAGCGGCTACGCCGATGTGCGAACCATCAACCGCCGCATCAAGGCGATGGAAGCCTGGCTGGCCGACCCGCACTTGCTCAAAAGTGATGCCGATGCCGAGTACGCTGCTGTGATCGAAATCGACCTGGCAGAGATCCACGAGCCGATACTGGCCTGCCCAAACGATCCGGATGACGTGAAGACTTTGTCAGAGGTTGCCGGCGCCAAGATCGATGAGGTATTCATCGGTTCCTGCATGACCAATATCGGCCATTTCCGTGCGGCCAGCAAGTTGCTTGAGAACAAGCGTGACATTCCGGTCAAGTTGTGGATGGCGCCACCGACCAAAATGGACGCCAAGCAACTGAGCGAAGAGGGACATTACGGTGTGCTGGGCTCGGCGGGAGCGCGGATGGAGATGCCGGGGTGCAGCTTGTGCATGGGGAATCAGGCACAGGTCAAGGAAGGCGCAACAGTATTCTCGACGTCCACCCGTAATTTCCCCAATCGGCTGGGGAAAAATAGCAATGTCTACTTGGGCAGTGCAGAATTAGCGGCGATCTGCTCCAAATTAGGGCGTATTCCTACCAAAGCCGAGTACATGACTGACATGGTCGTACTTACCGCATCAAGTGGCCAAGTCTATCAATATCTGAACTTTGACCGCGTTCCGGATTATGTCGAGGCCGCTTCGACAGTGGCGGCCTGATTCCAACTCCACCCAAGCCCAGGAGTAGTTCATGCGCACAGGCCCCAGCGTTCGCTGGGGCCCTTTCTATGATCACTGTCCGTGAGCGTCACGGCCAGTTTGGAAATTACCGTCTTGATCAGCTGTTGCAGATGCCGCCCAAAAGAATTGGCTCTCAATAAGCCGGCATGAGCAGCCCAAGTTTGATTGCTTTTGGGCTGCACTGTGTTTGATAGGCTTGGTTTATTTCATTTTTTGGATCTGATTGAACTGTTTTGTGACCCAGCGGCGTGGGGTTAAACTGTCACTTGTCATAATTTTGTCAAACTATTGACATCAAACCTCCGGGGGTCGGACATGTTTTTTGGGAAGCTGTTGCCGCGTGACGGTAATTTTTTCGACATGTTCAATCAGCATGCTGACCGAATCATGGAGGCTGCACGCGCTTTTTCCCAGATGGTGGCCAACTACAACGATGTGCCACTGCGCGAAAAATACAACCGCGATGTTGACAATGCTGAACGCGCAGCCGATCGGGTCACGCACGAGGTCAACAAGGCCCTTCACAAAACCTTTATCACGCCCATCGATCGCGAGCAGATTCATGGCCTGATTAACACGATGGATGACGTCGCCGACCTGATCCAAGACTCGGCAGAAACCATGGCGCTGTACGACGTGCGCTACATGACCGATGACATTGTTCGACTGACCGATATCAGTGTGAAGTGCTGTGAGCGGGTGAGGGACGCGGTCAAGCTGCTCGATAACATTGCGGATCACAGCGTGGCAGATGCAGCATTGAAGACCTGCGAAGAAATTGACCGACTCGAGAGCGACGCCGACCGGGTCATGCGTAGCGCCATGAGCAAGCTGTTTCGCGAGGAACCTGATGTGCGCGAGGTCATCAAACTCAAGGCGATTTACGAACTGCTCGAGACCATAACGGACAAGTGCGAGGACGTGGCTAATCTGATCGAGGGCATCATCCTCGAAAATTCCTGACCCCCAGCAACCACCTTATGGAAAACGTACAAACGACGCTCTGGGTGGTAGTGCTCTTGGTGATGCTTGCAATCGCTTTTGACTTCATGAATGGGTTTCATGACGCAGCGAATTCAATCGCTACGGTCGTGTCTACCGGTGTTCTTAAGCCGAACCAGGCCGTGCTGTTCGCGGCCTTTTTCAACGTGTTGGCGATCTTCGTGTTCCACCTGAGCGTTGCAGCTACCGTGGGCAAAGGCTTTGTGCAGCCGGGAATTGTTGACACCCATGTGGTGTTTGGCGCTTTGATCGGCGCCATAAGTTGGAATCTCATCACTTGGTACTACGGCATCCCGAGCAGCTCTTCGCATGCGCTGATCGGCGGTATTCTGGGTGCCGTCATGGCTAAGGCTGGCTCCAGTGCTCTGCTGTCATCAGGCATTTTCAAAACCGTCGCCTTCATTCTGGTCTCGCCACTGCTCGGTTATGTGCTGGGTTCGGCGATGATGGTCTTGGTCGCATGGGGGTTTCGAAAGACCCGGCCCGCCAAGGTGGACAAGTGGTTCCGCCGAATGCAGTTGGTTTCGGCTGGAGCCTACAGCCTCGGCCATGGTGGCAATGATGCGCAAAAAACAATCGGCATTATCTGGATGTTGCTTATCGC
>JBIKZZ010000041.1:0-17089 GCA_044354435.1 Rhodoferax sp.
CCGGGGCAACCGTTGCAGAAGTCGAGTTCGAAATGCGTGAGGCCATAGCCTTTCACCTTGAAGGGTTGCGCGAGGACGGCTTGCCAGTGCCTGCAGGTGCAAGCCAAGTTGAGTACATTGAAGTCACCGCATAACGGGCCATTCCATCGGACGGCTGCGCGGCTCGCTGAGTTTTAACTTTGGGCCGGATAGGAGTTACCACTGAGTACTCTCCCCAGAGCAGGTTCTGCGTCCAGAAATTCGGCGGTTCAAGCCAGACTCGTCCCGCATCTGCAATCGCCTACCTGCATGGCGCGGGCGAGCGCGGCAACGAACTATTGATGGTCACACGCTTTGGTCTACCTGCCATGCTCGCCGAGGGCCGTGCCGTCACAACCTGCACGGCCTATCGGTGTGAACGACATGCATATTGCAGCGCACGCTCGCAGCGAAGGCCTGGTGCTGGTGACGAACAACATGGGCGAGTTCGCGCGGGTGCCTGCGCTGGAAGCAGAGAATTGGGTTCATGCGGCGCAGTAATGTCGATCGTTGTTTTCGAGAGCTTTGCGAGGAAGTCATGCTATAAACCAGCAAATCGGCACACTCCTTGGCCGATGGAAAAGAGAATTGAAGGGCAAACCCGGTGGAAGCCGGCGACGCAAAGCCACCGAACTAAAGCGCCAGCCATTGGCGCAACGTTAGCGGGGCCGCTAGATCCTTGACTTGCTAACTTGCAACGAGGAAACCATGCGCGGACAACAAGATGTATCGACTCGGCCCGGATGTATCAACCGGGTTTTGCAGTCTACATTGCGTTAAACCGTATGACACACTGCCCGCATTGCAAGGAGCTAGGAGTGACGTCTTTGGCGAAGAGGTGGTCTAGTCGTGAGCACCCTGCGGTATGTAGTCTTTGCGGGCGCTTGTCGCATGTGATCGCAAGCACCAGTTCCGGTATTTTTGTTTTTTCACTTTTCGTCGTGGGCACTTTTTTTCTAATCGGTGCGGTGAACGACATCGCACTATTGGGTTGGCTCGGAGTGCCGGTGGCTGTAGGCCACAACTTATGGACTTGGAAACGGGCGGTACTCTGGCCAATCTCAGGGGACAGCGCAAAATCTTCTCGCCGAGGTGGCCGAATGGTCGAAATCCTCGCACTGCTAGGAATTTTCTGGTCATGAACTACACACCGCGAATACGGTTTAACAGGTCGGCCCACACGGCAACGCAGCAGCAGGTTGCCGCTTCGCGGCATTTGTTTCGGTCAGGTTGCCTCGTACGTTAGGCGTCACAAGTCAACGTCCTTCCCTCTCCAAGAACCATGAATACCCGAAAAGCGCTGCTGCTCGTCGCATCTCATGTCGCATTTGCTGCAGCAGGGTTCGCTGTCGGCATCTACGCCTTGCCTATCCTGATAGCACCAGCGGCCCCGACCGCAGAAGAAATCAAGGTTGCTACTGCTCAGACTCAGTTCACTGGCCAGTTCAAGCGAGACTTGAAAGACAGTGACTCACTTCACTGGGGAGAGGGAATCGTATCCATCGCGCCCACTGCCATCTCACTCTACGGAAAACTCGCACCGGGTCCAGACTACAAGCTGTACCTCTCCCCCGAATTCGTTGAAACCGAAGTTGACTTCAACAGGCTCAAGAAGAATATGGTCCGAGTCGGGGACGTCAATACCTTCGAAAACTTCGTTGTTGCCGTGCCAGAAAGCATTGATCTTACAAAGTACACCGCGGTCATCGTCTGGTGCGAGACCTTTGATCAGTTCATAACGGCTGCCAAGTACAGGTGATCCAGGTGCCGCCCAACCCCTTACAAGCTGACACGCCTGGTTACATGGCCATCAAACCTAACGGAGTGATCAAGCATCAGTCATGGCCCCGCCGCATCACCCAAGGCCGGCACCCGAAGCGACTGGCACCACTCCGCCAAACTCGCGCCACCCTGTCCCAGCGCCAGCGTCACGTCCAGCACCTCTTGGGCGTGCGCCGCTGGCCACACCCGGCTGGTCAGGTCCATGAACTTGGTCGCCAGCTCGGCGCGGCTGTAAGGGGCGGCGTCGTCACCACGGTTGACGCCGGCTTCGCCCACCAGCGTGCTGCCGTCCGTCAGGGTGATGACCACCCGCGCCGGGCGCTCGTAGGGCAGGCGGCGCGTCATGGCCGGGTCTTCGGTCACGCTGACCCGCTGGGCCAGGGCCAGCACTGCTGGGTTGCGCACGGCGTCCCAGCTGAAGCTGGCCAGGCCGCTGTGGCCATGCACCAGCCGGGTGGCCACGGCAAAGGGCACCGAGAATTTGGCCGCCAGCGTGTTGTGCGGGGCCGGGTTGTTCAGCTCGGCCGCCAGGTTGTAGCTGCTGACCTTGATGTCGCGAATCTGTTCGGGTGCCGGCAGGGCACTACGGGCGGCCAACTGGTCGATGGCGTCGAGCGTGCCGTGGTTGAATCGGCAGCAGGAATGCAGCTTGAAGTAGTTTTGCAGCACATGCCACTCTTGCCCCAGGCCGCGCAGCACCTCGGCGCTATCAAAGTGCTCGGACACGATGGCGCCAAACAGCGAGGCCGGCCCGTCGTGCTCGCCGCTGAAACCGCTTTGAGCCAGTTGCAGCGCCAGCAGGCCGTTACGGTTGCTCAAGCCCGCATACACATTGCGCACCAGGCCGCCCTGCAGCATGGTCTGCTTGGATGTGGCGGTGCTCATGGAGGCGGCAATGTTGATGGTCTCGCGCATGGCCGCCGTGCCCAGGCCGGCCACCCGGGCACAAGCAGCAGCGGCCCCCAGCGTGCCCCAGGTGCCGTGCGGGTGCATGGCCGGGCGCAGGCGGGACGCTGCGCCGAAACGCGAGCCAACCTCATAACCCACCAGCACCGCCGCCATAAAGACCTCTGCCGACGCGCCGTTTGCCTCGCACAAGGCCAGCGCTGCGGGGATGACATGCACCGCCGGGTGACCGCGCGAAAAGCGGTTGCCCTCGTCCATCTCCAAAAAGGTGCCGGCCGTGCCATTGAGCAGCGCGGCCACATCGGCCGAGCCGGTGCCCCCTAAACCAACCAACGTGGCCGGGCCCGTCCCAGCAAGCCGACCCGCCAGCCCGCGCAGCTCGGGCTCGGCCGAGCCGCCGACGATGGACGCCAATGTGTCGGCCAGCACCCAGCTGGTCTGCTCGCGCACCGCTGGCGGCAGGCTGGCGTAGTCAAGTTCGGCCGCAAAGCGGCTCAGGGTGTCAAGGTAGTCCACGTGGCGTGCTCCTTACCAGGGTTTGAACCGCCCATCCGGGACGGTCATTGAATCAGGCGTTGCGGGTCTGCCCGGGTTGACGAGTGGGCACGATCCGTGCATAGTCTAGGCGAATTGTTCTACTTATGGAACAATATCTTTGTTATCTAACCTGCCCATCACCGAGAGGACTGCCATGACTTCTACCCATCCCGTGTCGCGCCGACTGATTCTGCAGGCCAGCGCCGCCACCGCCGTACTCGGCGCCCCCGGCCTCTTGCTGGCTCAACCCAAGCCAGTCAAAGTCGGCCTGCTGCACCCGGTCAGTGGTGCACTTGCCTACAGCGGCGGCCAGTCGCGCCTGGGCGGCATGATGGCCATTGACGAGATCAACGCCGCCGGCGGCATCAAGTCCATGGGTGGCGCTAGGCTTGAAGCCATGCTGGGCGATTCCCAGTCGCGCCCCGAAGTGGGTGTGAGCGAGGTGGAGCGCATGCAACAAGACGGCGTGTCGGCTTACGTAGGTTGCTTTGCCAGCGGCATTGCCCTGCCGGCCACCCAGGCTGCCGCCAAGTACAACACCCCGTTCCTGATCGACGTCGGCGTGTCTGACGCGCTGGTCAGCCGCGGCCTGAAAAACGTGTTCCGTCTGGCCCCGGGCAACGGCAAGTGTGTAGATGACGCTTTTGCCGGCCTGGCCGAAGTCAACAAGGCTGCCGGCGGCGTAGCCAAGACCGCCGTGATCGTGCACGAAGACTCCGAGTTCGGCACCAGCACCGCCAAGCTGCTCAATGCCAAACTCTCGGGCATCGGACTTGAGGTGAAAGAGGTGCTGCCACACGCCACCCCCACGCGTGACTTCACCAACTTGGTGCTTCGCATCAAGGCGATCAAGCCCGACATCGTGATCATGAGCAACTACCAGAACGAGTATGTGCTGATCGCCCGCACCATATTCCAGCAAAAGGTCGATCTGGCCGGCATGTTCAGCGTGTTGGGCGGCGGCTTCAACTACAAGCTGGTCAAAGAGCAGCCCGATGTGGCGCAGTACATGATGGACTTCAACCACTGGTACAGCCCGCGCAACCCCAAGGCGCAAGAGATGCGCCGTCAGGTCGAGTCCAAGGGTGGCCTGTTCACCTTTGAGGTGTACTGCACCTACAACTCGGTCAAGCTCTACGCCAGCGCGCTGGAGGCGGCTAAGTCTGCCGACAAGGCCGCCGTGATCGCCGCGCTAGAGGCCAGCACCTGGTCCGATCACTTCATGCCCTACGGCCCGACCAAGTTCGTCAATGGCCAGAACCAGGGCGGCCGTGCCGCACTGCTGCAGGCCTCCAAGACCGACATTGACGTGGTCTGGCCCAATGAGTTCGCCGGCGTCAAGCCGGTGTTCCCGCGGCCGAAATTCGGCTGATCTGACGCTGCGGCACCCGGCCTGTACGCCGGTGTGCCGTTCCACCGGCGCGCGGCGGTAGTCCGGCGGGCGCCTGTTTTCCCCGGGAGAAAAGCCTTGGATCCGACCATCCTCGCCGCCGCCACCATCAACGGTGTGTTGCTCGGCGGCATGTACACGCTGGTGGCCTGTGGCCTGACCCTGATTTACGGGGTGCTGCACATCATCAATTTCGCCCACGGCAGCATGCTGATGCTGGCCATGTTTGGCGTGTTTTACCTGCTCACCAAATTCGGCATCGACCCCTACCTGGCGATGGTGGTGATGGTCCCGGTGATGTACCTGTTTGGCTACGCGCTGTACAAGGGCGTGATTGGCCGGCTGTCCAACGGCAAGGACGAAAACATCCTGCTGATCACGCTCGGTTTGTCGATCCTGATCGAGAACGTGGCGCTGATGCTGTTCAAGGGAGATTCGCGCACCATTTCAGTCAGCTACTCTGACCGCATGATCGAACTCGGCCCCACGCTGGTGCCTCTTCCCAAACTGATTTCATTTGTAGTAGCGCTGGTGCTGTGTGCCGCATTAGGTGTGTTTATGCAGCGCACAGACCTGGGCCGCGCCATCCGCGCCGTGGCCAAAGAGCGCGTCGGCGCCCGGCTGGTGGGCATTGACGTGGACCGTATTTTTGCCATCTCCTATGGCATCGGCCTGGCCACCCTGGGTGCTGCGGCCTGCCTGCTGATGCCTATTTTTTACGTGTCGCCCACCATCGGCCATGTGTTTGTGCTGGTGGCTTTCACGGTGGTGGTGTTGGGTGGCATGGGCAGCTTTATGGGCGCGGCGGTGGGCGGCCTGATCGTTGGCCTGACGGAGTCTTTTGGCGGTCTGTACCTGGGCGAGAGCCTGGGTCAGATCGGCATCTCGCTGATCTTCATACTGATCTTGCTGTTTCGGCCGTCGGGCCTGTTTGGAGCGCGCCAATGACCTCCACACTCAAACCCGTGCCCTGGGCGCTGCACCTGGCGGTGCTGGCGATTGCCATCGCCTTTCCGTTTGTTTTTCCGTCGAGCTTCATGGTGAACTTTGGCGTGATGGCGCTGTTTTATGCCTTCATCGGCCAGTCCTGGAACATCTCGGGCGGTTTTGCCGGCCAGCTGTCCTTTGGCCACGTGGCGTTTTTTGGCGTGGGGGCCTATGCCTCGACCATTGTGCAGCTGCGTCTGGGCTGGTCGCCCTGGCTGGGGCTGCCGGCGTCGGCACTGGCCGGTGCGCTGGTAGGCGGGGTGATCGGCGTGCTGTCGTTCCGGGCCGGCCTGAAGGGGTCTTACTTTGCCCTGATCACGCTGGCCTTTGCCGAGGTGCTGCGCATCGTCACCAACTCGGTCAGCTTCACCGGCGGTGGCCTGGGCATGCTGATCCCGATGAAAGCCAGTGCCGCCAACTTTCAGTTTGCCGATCGCAGCGGTTTCTATTTTCTGATCCTGCTGCTGGCCGCCGGGTCGGTGGCGCTGGCCGAATGGTTGCGGCGCTCGCGCTTTGGCGCGCAGCTGACCGCCATCCGCGAGAACGAGGACTCGGCCAAAGCGCTGGGTATCGATGTGTTTCGCGAGAAGGTCAAGGTCATGCTGCTCTCAGGCGCGATTGGCGGCATGGGCGGTTGCTTTTTTGCCCAGTACTTTCTCTACATTGACCCGCTGGTGGTGTTTGGCGTGGATAAATCGGTCGAAATGCTGCTGGTCAGCATGATCGGCGGCGCGGGCACGGTCTACGGCCCGCTGGTGGGGGCGCTGCTACTGGCCTTCATCAGCGACATCACCCGGGTGCTCACGCAAGTGCAAGGTCTGTCACTGGTGCTCTATGGCAGCCTGCTGGTGGTGATCATTGCCTACCTGCCCAATGGCTTGATCGACCTGTTCAAGCGCCGGCGTAAGCCCAACGGAGGGCAGGCATGATGCTGCAAGTCACCGGCTTGACCAAAATCTTCGGCGGCCTGCGCGCGGTCGACAACGCCAGCCTGAGGGTGGATGAGGGCCGCATTGTGGCGCTGATCGGCCCCAACGGTGCCGGCAAGACCACGCTGTTTGCCTGCATCGCCGGTTTTCTGCCTCTCAACGCAGGCCGGGTGGAGTTTCTGGGCCGCGACATCACTGGGCTGCAAGTGCACCAGATTGCCCGCGCCGGCATGGTGCGCACATTCCAGATTACCCAGCCTTTTGCCAAGCTCACGGTGCACGAAAACATCGCGGTGGGTGCCTACCAAAAGTTCAACAATCGGGCGCAGGCCTGGGCCCATGCGCAGGCCATCGCCGAGCAGGTCGGCATGGCGCACATGCTGGCGCAGCCGGCCTCCGAACTCACCGTGGCCGGACGCAAGCGGCTGGAGCTGGCACGAGCGCTGGCCACCTCACCCCGGCTGCTGCTGCTCGATGAGGTGATGGCCGGGCTCAACCCCTCAGAGATTCTGGAGATCATCGCCATCATCCGCAAGATCCGCGACAGCGGTGTCACTGTGCTACTGATCGAGCACGTGATGCACGCAGTGATGAGCCTGTCTGACCACATCCATGTGCTGTCCTACGGCAAGATCATCGCCGAGGGCAGTCCGCAGCAGGTGGTGAGCAACCAGGCCGTGGTCGAGGCCTACCTCGGGCGCGGCAGCACCGTAGCGGCAGACGCCGCCGACAGTTTGGCCGGAGGCGCCCATGCTTGAAATCCGTCAACTGCACGCTGGCTACGGCAGCGTGGAAATCCTGCGCGGCATCGACCTCGATGTCGGGCAAGGCGAGATTGTGGCCGTGCTCGGCAGCAACGGGGTGGGTAAGTCGACCCTGAACAACAACATCTCGGCGCTTTACCGGCCGTTTGCCGGCTCGATCCGCTTCCAGGGCCAGGAGCTGGTGGGACTGAGCTCGTCTGAAATCGTGCGCCGGGGCGTGATCCACGTACCCGAAGGCCGCCGGGTGTTTCCCAACCTCAATGTGCTGGAGAACCTGGAGCTGGGCAGCCTGGTACGCGGCAAGGCCAACCGGGTGCGCAACCTGGAGAAGGTGGTGGGCATCTTCCCGCGGCTCAAAGAGCGATTTACCCAGTCGGCCGGCACGCTCTCGGGCGGCGAGCAGCAGATGCTGGCGATTGGCCGGGGCCTGATGTCCGAGCCCGAGCTGCTGATCATGGATGAGCCGTCGCTGGGTCTCGCGCCGCTGTTGGTAGAAGAGATGTTTGCCCTGATCGGGCGCATCAACCGCGAAGGCCAGTCGATTCTGTTGATGGAACAAAACGCAGTGCAGACCCTGGCCATTGCCCACCGGGGCTACATCATCGAGAACGGGCGCGTGGCGATGCAGGGCGCGGCCGCTGACCTGGCACGCGACCCCGAGTTGCGCAAAAACTACCTGGGACTGTGACGCGCATGACTGAACCCTTAGAACTCGCCGGCCGCCGGGCCATGGTCACTGGCGCTGGCTCAGGCATTGGTCTGGCAACGGCCCAATTGCTTCTGCAGCGGGGCGCGCAGGTTGCCGCGGTGGTGCAGAACCAGGAGCAAGCCAGCCTGGCGAAGCGGCAGTTGCCCGGGGCGATGGTGCTGGTACAAGACCTGCTCGATAGCGCTGCCTGCGCCGCCCTGCCAGGGCTGGCGGCGCAAAGCCTGGGCGGGCTCGATGCCCTGGCCTGCTGCGCCGGCGTGTTTTTCAAGAAGAGCTCTGACGAGACCTCGCTCGAGGATTGGCGCCAAACGCTCGACCTCAACCTGACCGCGACCTTTGTGCTGACTCGCTCCGCCATCGCGCAAATGCGCCACATCGCTGGCCGAGCGGGCAGTGTGGTGGTGATCAGCAGCCAGATCGGGCTGGTGGGGCACGCGCGGGGCGCGGCCTACGCCGCCTCCAAGGCGGGGCTCAACGGCATGGTCAAGTCACTGGCGCTGGAATGGGCTGATCAAAACATCCGCGTCAATGCGGTCGGCCCCGGCCCGGTAGAGACCGCCATGGTGGCCGGTGTGCTGACCAATCCGGTGGCACTGGCCGCCATGCAGCAGAGCATTCCCATGGGGCGGCTCGGTCAGCCCCGCGAAATTGCCGAGTTGGTGAGTTTTTTGCTCTCGCACCGAGCATCATTCGTGACTGGCCAGGTGATCTGTGCCGACGGCGGCTTCACGGCGCGGTGATGATGACCCATGAACACGACCCTACCCTTGCCCAAGTACCACCAGATCTACCTGGTGCTGCGCGAACAACTGCACGAAGGCCAGTTTGCCGATGGGCTGCCGGCTGAGACGGCGCTCAGCCTGCAATTCGGTGCTGGCCGGGTCACGGTTCGGCGTGCGCTGGAGCAACTGGCCGCCGAAGGCCTGATCATTCGCCAGGCAGGACGGGGTACCCGGCCGGCGCCGGACGCCGCCAGCCTGGCCGACGGCACGGCAAGCCGGTCCGGCCTGGCAAAGACCAGCCGGCTCAATGGCCTGCTGGAGAAAATCGTGACGGCCAGTCTGCGCACGTCGGTCAAGGTGATCGAGTGGCGCACCCTCCGCGCATCGCCCAGCATTGCAGAGGCGCTGCAAATTCCGTTGGGCGCCAAGGTCCGCAAGGGGGTGCGCCGGCGCAGTCTGCCCGAGGGACCGCTGTCCCACATCACCACCTATGTCCCGGAAGAACTGGTCAGCGGATTCGGCCGGCTCGAGCTTAGCAATAAACCGATCCTGCGACTGCTCGAAGAGTCGGGCATAGAACTCGGCCGCGCCCATCAGACGGTCTCGGCACGACAGGCCGACGCCCAGGTGGCACAAGAGCTCGACGTGGCCGTGGGCACCGCGCTGCTGGCCGTGCGCCGAGTGGTGTTTGACACGCAAGACCGGCCGGTGCAGTGGCTGCACGGCCTGTACCGCCCAGACCGTTACGAGTATCAGATGGAGATCTCGCAGGTGGGCAGCAGCAGCGCCACCATTTCAGTCCAGGAAAACCTGTCGGGCTGAGCCGCCCCGCATTGCCCATCACACCCATGCACACAAGCCCGCTATGACCCCCACAAATGCGCCGGCCAGCACGCTGGCCCAAAAACTGATTGCGCGTGCCGCCGGGCGCGACCATGTCAATCCCGGCGAGATTGTCAACTGCCGGGTCGACCTGGCCATGTTCCATGACTCATCGGGACCGCGCCGGCTCAAGCCGATGCTGGAGGAGCTGGGGGCTTCGATCTGGGACACCTCCCGGGTGGTGCTGGTGTTGGACCATTACGTGCCAGACCGTACAGAAGAGTCGCGCCGCATCGTCAAAATAGCCCGCGACTGGGCGCGCGAGCAGGCCCTGCCCCATGTGTACGACAGCCAGGGCATCTGCCATGTGGTGGTGCCGCAGGGCGGCCATATCCGGCCCGGCATGTTCTGCGTCGGCGGCGACTCGCATTCGCCCACTGGCGGCGCCTTTGGCGCTTATATGTTCGGCATCGGCAGCACCGAGATGCTGGGCGTGGTGGTCACAGGCGAGATCTGGCTGCGTGTGCCACAGACCATCCAGATGGTCTGGCAGGGTCGCCTGGCCGCCGGTGTCTGCGCCAAAGACATGATGCTGCACATGACCGGCCGCTTCGGCATGAATGGCGGCCAGTACCAGGCGATTGAATTTGCCGGCGACACCGTACAGGGCTTGAGCATGCAGGAGCGAATGACCCTGTCCAACATGAGTGCCGAGCTCGGCTCCCAGGTCGGGCTGATTGCGCCCGACGCCACCACCCGGGACTGGCTGCGCGCCACCGGCGCCGAGGTGGGCGACACCGAGCACTGGTGTACCGACGCCGGCGCGGCGCTGACCCGGCATGACTTTGACGCCAGCACGCTGGTGCCGCAGGTGGCGGCGCCGCACAGCCCGGCCAACGCTGGTGACGTGACACGGTGGGCCGGCCTAGCTATCGACGTGGCCTACATTGGCGCTTGCACTGGCGCCAAGCTCGACGACCTGCGCGCCGCTGCCAGCGTGCTGCGGGGCCACCGTGCCGCCAGCAGCGTGAAGTTGATCGTGGCGCCAGCCAGCCAGCACGACCAGCGTCTGGCCGAGCAGGAAGGCGTGATGCAGGTGCTGCGCGACGCCGGCGCTGAGCTCGGCGCCACCGCCTGCGGCGCCTGCGCTGGCTACGGCGACGCTTTGGGCGGCGCGAGCACCGTGATCTCAACCACGGCGCGCAACTTCAAGGGCCGCATGGGCTCTGCCGAGGCCCAGGTCTACCTGGCCTCGCCCTACACCGTGGCAGCATCGGCCATCACTGGCCGTATCAGCGACCCGCGCGCTTTTTCCAGCACACCTGACACCGCCGGAGCCAGCGCATGAGCGGGCCTGTGCGCGAACCTCAAGGGCACCGGGTCTGGCGCTTTGGCGGCGACATCGACACCGATGTGCTGGCGCCCGGCGCCTACATGAAACTCGGTATCGAGGGCATCGCGCCGCACTGCCTGGAGAGCGTGCGACCAGAATTTGCGCGCCAGGTGCAGCGTGGCGACGTTATCGCGGCCGGTCCTAATTTTGGCATCGGCTCCTCGCGTGAGCAGGCCGCCGCCGCCCTGGTGCACCTGGGCGTGGCGGCAGTCATCGCCCCCTCCTACAACGGCCTTTATTTTCGCAATGCTTTCAATGTCGGGCTGCTGCTGATCACCTGCCCTCAGGCGGAGCTGCTCCAAGACGGCGAAGAGATCAGCCTTGACCCCTCAGACCTGGCGCTTGTTTCCAGCGAGCATGGCCGACTCGCCTGTGAACCGGTGCCTGAGTTTCTGCTGACCATGGTGCGCACCGGTGGCCTGTTCAACCAGCTGAAGCAGCGCTATGCCGTCAAGGGGAGCCAGCCACGATGAGCACAACACCCCCCATCCGCCCGGGCCAGCCGCCCGCCGATGCCCCCCACGTGCCCGTGGCCATCGTCGGCGCGGGCGCCTGCGGCTTGGTCGCCGCACTCATGCTGCGCGATGCCGGTCTGGACTGCGTGTTGCTGGAGCGCGATGCCCGCCCCAGCGGCTCTACCGCGCTGTCCTCGGGCTTTATCCCGGCACCCGGCACCCGCGTGCAGCGCGAGGCCGGCATCAGCGGCGACAGCCCGGCCTTGTTTGCCAAGGACATTCAGGCCAAGGCGCACGGCACCGCAGCGCCGCATTTGGTTGAGGCCTACTCGCAGGCCGTTGGGCCAGCGCTGGACCAGTTGGCCGAGCGGCACGGCATCACGCTGCAGGTGCTGGACGGGTTTTTGTACCCCGGCCACAGCCTGCGGCGCATGCACGCCGTGCCGGAAAAAACAGGTGCTGCGCTGGTGGCCCAACTGGAACGGGCCGCCCTGGCCGCCGGCGCCGACCTGCTGACCGAAGCCACCGTGCGCACGCTGTGGGTGGATGCAGGCCAGCGCGTCACCGGCCTGAGTTACGAGAGGCCAGATGGCATGCTAGAACACCTGCGCTGCGATCTGCTCGTGCTGGCCTGCAACGGCTTTGGCGGCAATACCGCCATGGTGCGCGAACTGCTGCCCGAGATGCGCGACGCGCCCTTTGTCGGACATACCGGCAATGATGGCAGTGCGATTGCCTGGGGCCGCGCCCTGGGCGCCCGCTTGGCTGACCTGGGCGGCTACCAGGGCCACGGCTCCTGGGCCACACCACACGGCATGCTGATCAGCTGGGCCCTGATGATGGAGGGCGGCATCCAGCTCAACGCCCGCGGCGAGCGTTTTCATGATGAGACCGGCGGCTACTCGGAGGCGGCCGTGCACGTGCTGGCGCAACCCGGTGGCGTGGCCTGGAATGTGTTTGACGGCCCGATACTGACGCTGGCACGCGGCTTTCCGGACTTTTTGGACGCTGAGGCCGCTGGCGCAGTCAAGACCTGTGCCGATGCCGAGGCACTGGCCACCCTGATCGGCGCCGATGCTTCTAAAATAATAGCAAACTGTTCAAGCACGACAAGGGCTATAGACCGATTTGATACCAAAGACGGAGAGGCGTCGCCAACCGGTAACAAGCGGGCGCTGCAAGCCCCGTTCTATGCCGTCAAGGTGACCGGTACGCTGTTTCACACCCAGGGCGGACTGGACATTGACGCCAATTGCCGGGTGTTGCGTGAGGACGGCAGCCCGCTGCCCAACCTGCTGGCCGCTGGCGGCGCGGCACGCGGGGTTTCGGGCAATGCGGTCTGGGGTTATCTGTCAGGCAACGGACTGCTCAGCGCGGTGGCAGGTGGCAGGATTGCCGCGCAAACGGCGGTGACACAATGCCGACCATGAACACACTCAAATTCCGACTGACCCAGCCGCAAGCCCTGCTGGCCCCCGGCATCTATGACGCCCTGAGCGCGCTGGTGGCTGAGCAGGCCGGCTTTGAAGCCCTGTACCTGTCGGGCGCCTCGATCGCTTACACCCGGCTTGGCCGCTCCGACATCGGCTTGACCACCTTCAGCGAGGTGGAGGACACACTGGCCCGCATCACCGAACGGGTGCGCGCCCCACTGATCGTGGACGGCGACACCGGTTTTGGCAATGCCCTGAACGTGCAGCGCACGGTGCGCGGCTTTGAGCGCGCCGGGGCCGCCATGGTGCAGCTCGAAGACCAAGGGTTCCCTAAGCGCTGCGGCCACCTGGACGGCAAGTCGGTGGTCGGCACCGCCGAGATGTGCGGCAAACTGCGCGCCGCACTCGACGCCCGACACAGCGACCAAACGCTGATTCTGGCTCGCACCGATGCGCTGGCCATCGAGGGCATGGACGCTGCACTGGACCGCGCCGAAGCCTACCTGGCCTGTGGCGTGGACGCCCTGTTCATCGAGGCCCTGCGCACGCCAGAGCAAATGGACGCAGCCTGCCAGCGCTTTGCGCAGCGGGTACCGCTGCTGGCCAACATGGTCGAGGGCGGCAAGACACCGGTACAAAGTGCCCATGAACTTGGGCAGCGCGGTTTTCGGATCGTGATCTTTCCCGGCGGCACAGCACGCGCCGTGGCCCACACCCTGCAGCGCTACTACGCCTTGCTGCACAGCCACCAAACCACCGCGCCGATGCGCGACGCCATGCTTGACTTTGACCAGCTCAACGCCCTGATCGGCACGCCAGAGCTGCTGGCGCTGGGTCAGGCCTACGCCGAGCACTAAGGCCGCACAGTCAAGGCCATGACCCTCATCAACACCATCGGCACAATCGCCGCCATCATTTCTACCGCCAGCTTTGTGCCCCAGGTTTGGCACACCTTCAAAACCCGTGACGTCAGCGGCATCTCGCTGAGCATGTACAGCGTGTTCACCGTGGGCGTGAGCTGCTGGCTGGTCTATGGCTTGCTGCTGGGAGCCTGGCCCATCATCATCGCCAACGCCATCACCCTGACGCTGGCGATCAGCATCCTGGTGATGAAGTTGCGGTTTCGCTGAGGCTCAGGACCCCAGGGCAGCTGCCAATAGCAGGCCCATCTTGTCCTTGATCAGCTGGGCAAATACCTTGTGCATGCCGGCGCTGGGGTGTACGCCATCAGCGAACATGTAGGTTTGGTCAGCATTTGCGGCCCGCAAAGTACCGACAATGGCCGGGTTGGTGCTGGGTACCGAGCAGAACAAAGAACTTGGCGAGGCTGCACTGTCACCGGCTGCCACCTGCGCAATCGCATTGGGTCCGCACGCCGTGCTGCCAATGGCCGTCGTCGCCGAGGTCGCATCGATGGTCTTGGTGAAGCCAAAGTCAGACGGACTGGCAACCACCTTAGCAAACATGGGGACGGGGTCAACGTAAGCCACTCCTGAAATAGCCGCCACAGCGGCTTTCAAGGTCGGGTTAAACACGCTTTGGGACATCGAAGTCAAGCCCCCGGCCGCTGTCGGCCCAGATGAGACGCCATAAGGCGTATAGCCCATGTCAGGCAAACCGAACACCATCACATGCTTGGCGCCTGCCGCTTTGATTCTGGCAACTTGCGCAGCCAACTGACCCGCAGCGGTGGCAACAGCCGTTCCAGCCGCTGTGGACGTGATCGCACCGCCCCCTGCCAGCCCGGCCTGGGTAAAGACGTCATTGGCGCCAGCCAACACAATCACCAGGTCTGTCGCGGCAAATTTGCCAGCGGTGACATAGCTGCTGCTCAGATGCTGGTCAATTTGCTGCACCACCGGCAGGGTCGATGCCCCCAGAAAGGCATTGGCCACGCTGTAATCAGCGGTGGCCGCGCCAAGCAGCACCGCGTTGGCGTCGACCCGACCGCCAGTCGAGTTACCAGCAAACCCAGCAGGAGCCACTGCAGGGTTTGCCGGGTTAGCCGTCGTACCCACATTGCCGATGCCAGGCTGCAAGGTGACGCGCGAGCCACCTTGAGCGTAATTGGTGCAGGTGGTGCAACCCATCAAGGAGAGATTCATTGACGTCACCCCGCCACCCATCAGATTGGCAGGTTTGAGGTCATAGTCCATGCTGGCTGCCAGGTTCTCCACCCAAACCTTGCCGCCGTTGGTGGTGAACTTGCCGCCGTAGGGTGCTGCAGCCGCCAGCGCCGTCAAACCGGGCGTTCCAACAAAGCGGTTCGCTCCGCTGGCCGCGCCTGAAGCCCACACCGTGTAGGCGCCACCATCACTCAGGCTGTCGCCAAACACCACCAACCGCGTGAACGGTTTGAACGCCGTCGTATTGGGCTCGCCGCCCGCGGCCTTGGTCGCGACCAAAGCTTGAATGGAGTCCAAAGTGGTTCCTACCGGGGCATTCTTAAGGGTCAGTTTCAGTTGGTCTAGCAATCCATCATGCGCATCACCAAATGAAAAGACAACCGTCAATGGGTTGTCTGTACCCAGATCGATCAAGGGGTTGGTGGCTTTGAGCGTGTCTTTGACAGAAGTCAGCGCGGCAGCCAGGGCGGTTGGGGTCAGACTTGCCGCTTTGCTTGCATTGAAGCCGCTCGACCCAGTGGCATCAAACAGGGCGGTCATACCCTGCAAATTGGTGGCGCCGGTGACCTGCACAGCCAACATGTGGGTGATCGGTGTCACATTGACTAGACCTTTCGAGGTGGTGGCGATAGAGTAGTAATCGCTGGTGGTAGGGACTGCTTGGCCGTTAGCCGTGCCACCGGTACTTTTAACCAGGTAGGGGGGGCTTCCCAGGCTACTGACTTGCGATACCAAAAAGGTGGCAATCCCCGTGGTCGTACTGCCCCTGACCGTGACCGACTGGCCGTTCGATCCTTTAAGCGTGACGCTGCTGCCCAATATGGGGTATCCCGAAGAAACTGGCACCGTCAAAGCTGTACCTTCTTGTGTTCCCCCACAGCCCGCCAGAAAAGCCACCAATACGCCGGCAAAGCCGAATACCGCCAGTTGCAATCGAAATTGTCTCAAGTTGATTCTCCTCAATTAAAAATGAACGACCGTTCTTTTCTCAGAAAGAATATTAACAGTAACGGCAAAGTAAATGCCATATTTTTAGCCGGACAAGACGGGAGGCGTCCCTACCGTTGGCCCAGGCCGTAATACCCGCGAGACACGCAGCGCGGGCCATAGCGCAACTGGGCGGACCAGCTTAGGACTGCAGACTTCAATTAACCTCGTGCCGCGTGGGCGTGCCCTTTGCAACGGCGTGGGTGCGTCAAGGCAAAAAGCAATGATTTAAAAGGCTTAGGCATGCCAAACGCTTGGGCAGCTGGGTAGTGACTGACTTGGCTGTGTCTACGCTTGCCCAAAATTCACCGAATACAAATCGACGGTACGATTGGCACAGAGGTGGCATAAAGAATTGGAGAAGTACATGATGGGCAATGTGACCTGGTCGGGCGGCGTCGAACACTGGACGAACAAGGGGGATATACGGCTATTCCTGTGGGAGAAAAAAGCGTCCCCCAAGGTGCCGCATGCCGGCACGATCCTGTTTGTGCATGGGTCCTCAATGGCCTCGCAGCCGACCTTCGACCTGCAGGTGCCAGGTCGTCCGT
Organism: Rhodoferax sp.; assembly: GCA_044354435.1. Taxonomy (GTDB): domain Bacteria; phylum Pseudomonadota; class Gammaproteobacteria; order Burkholderiales; family Burkholderiaceae_C; genus Rhodoferax. The sequence continues at coordinate 16,512 of JBIKZZ010000041.1, forward strand.
ATTCATCCGCCATGGAGTGGTTCCGCGACCGTGGTTTCGACACCTGGACCATGGACAACGAAGGTTATGGCCGCTCCGACAAACACCGCGATATCAATTTCGACATCAGCAACGGCGCCGACGACCTGGCCGCCGGTAGCGCCTACATCCTGGCGCAGACGAAAGCGCCCTCGCTGCTGGTCTACGGCATATCCTCGGGGGCACTGAAGGCGGCCCTGTTCGCCGAGCGCCACCCGGAGCGCGTGGCCAAGATCGCGCTTGACGCCTATGTGTGGACTGGCGAGGGCAGCCACACGCTGGAGCAGCGTCGCAAAAAATTGCCGGAGTTCCTCGCCAAAAACCGGCGCCCGATCGACCGCGCCTTCGTGCATAGCATCTTCCAACGCGACCATCCGGGTACTGCGGACGCGGCAACGGTGGAGGCCTTTGCCGACGCCATTCTGACCCTCGACGACTCCATGCCCACTGGCACCTATGTGGACATGTGTTCCCGCTTGCCGCTGACCGACCCGCGCAAGCTCACCGTGCCCACGATCATTCTGCGTGGCGAATACGACGGCATTGCCGGCATGGACGAC
>JBIKZZ010000042.1:0-17068 GCA_044354435.1 Rhodoferax sp.
CGGGGCCAGTGGGCAGGCGAGCGTACCCGTCGGCGTCAACCTGCAAGTATTTGCGCAAGCCGTAGTGGTAGGGGGCTTGCGGAACCAGCACCTCGATCATCTCAACCTCGCTGGCGCCGCACATGACATGCAGATTCGCCAAGTTCATCAGCGCACTGGCCCCATGATGCGACACCACCTCAACACCCCTGGCCTGGCACAAGGCCATTGTCTTGAGGCAACCAGTGATGCCGCCTTTCCAGTACACGTCGCACAGCACGGCCGCGTAGGCCCGCGCATCGATGGCGTTCGCGATCGCGTGGTGCAGGCCTGGCAGGGTTTCGCCACCCATCACCGGAATTTGCAGCACATCACGCAGGCTGCGGTAGGCGGCCCAGTCTTGCTGCGGCAGCGGTTCCTCGTACCAGTGGTAGTCCAGTGATTGCAACACCTCACCCACGCGCAGCGCGTCACGCGCGTCGTAGCGCTTGGCAGCATCCAGCATCAAGCGCACATCCGGCCCGGCCGCCTCACGCAAAGCCCTGGCCAAAACCATGTCACGGGCTGCGTCGTAAAACGGATGCACCTTGTAAGCCGTGAAGCCCAGCGCCAGCGCAGCCTGCAAGTCAGCCACATAAGCGTCCACGCTGTCATGGTGGGTGGAGCTGGCGTAGGCGCGCATGGCCTTGCGCCGACCACCACACAGCTGGGCGACAGTCACGCCCTGCAGCTTGGCCGCCAAATCCCATAAGGCCACATCCAGCGCGCTGATGGCAAAGACGCTGACATAACCGGGCTGCTCCTTGGCTGCCATCGCATCCCACAGCTCGCCCCGATTGGCGGGATCGCGACCGATCACAAGCGGCCGCAACGAGGCCTCGATCTGGTTGGCAATCACCCCACCCGACTGGCCGCCATGGGCACGCGCCAGGGAATAACCTTCTGTGCCGTCTGAGGCCTCCACCACGGTCAACACCAACGCCAGTGCCCCGGCAAAGGTGTTCACATGAATGGGGATCATCGGCTGCGTGAAACACAGCGTGCGCACGGCGCGGATCGTTACAGAAGAATCTTGCACTGCTTTACCGAATTGGCTTGGCACGTCGTCTAGGGCTCCTGGTCTGGCCAAAAGGGCTCAATCGACCCTCACCTTGAGTTGAACCGCCAGGTCAGTCCACAGCTTCAGGTCTTGGACAATGACCTCAGCAAATTCGCTTGGCGTGCTGCCGACAACGTCCTGGCTGGCGCTGGTCAGCGATTCACGCACCGTCGGGTCGGCCAGCACCTTGACCAGCTCCGCGCGCAAGCGCGCAATCACCGGTGCCGGTGTGCCAGCCGGCGCCAACAGGCCATACCAGGCATCCAGCGTGAAACCCGGCTTCATCGCCTCAGCCATGGTCGGCACGTCGGGAAACTGCGCGCTGCGCCGCTGACCGGTGACCGCCAAGGCGCGCAACTTGCCAGCTTTGACCAAGGGCAGTGCGATCTGCAAGGCCGGGAACGCAAGTTGGGTCTGGTTGGTCATGACCGAGGTCACCTGCTCGGCCGCGCTTTTGTAGGGCACATGCACGATATCCAGATTGCCACCATTGGACTTGAGCAACTCGCCAGAATAGTGGCCGATACCACCATTGCCGCCAGAGGCGTAGCTCAGGTTACCCGGCTTGTCCTTCGCCAAAGCGATCAGCTCCGGCACAGACCGGGCTGGTGAGTCGGTCGGCACCACCAGCATGGCCGACACGCGCGAGACCAGCGACACCGGCGCAAAGTCTTTCACCGCGTCGTACTTGACGTTGCTGATGCCCGGATTTCCCACCAGTTGAGTCGCGTTGAACAGCAAGGTATAGCCATCCTTGGGCGCGCGGGCTACAAATTCGGTACCGATGTTGCCGCCAGCACCGGCGCGGTTGTCAATCAAGATCGGTTGACCCAGGCCGGCAGCCATGCGCGAAATCACCGCACGGGCGACGCCGTCTACGCCGGAGCCGGCCGGGAACGGCACCACCACCCGGATCGGACCCGTAGGATAGGTCTGCGCTTGCAGAGCGGGAACCGCCAGCGCCAGCACGAAGGCGGCGAACAGTCGGCGGTGCAAGGGGGCGGCTACGTTTGGCATGGTGCTCTCTCTTTCTGGAGTCGGTGGTCGGGCCTGACCATCGTAGCGACGAGCGCAGTTGCATGGTGGCCCAATTGCAGGCAGTTTTTCATAGAATGCAATTTGTGCCAGACACCACCCCCACGCGCCCCGACGTCACCCGATCACTGCATCGTGCTGTGGGCCTGTTGCGCCTGTTGGCCAGCCACGCACGCATTGGCTGGCGGCTGAGCGACTTGGCCAAGCACACAGAGCTTGATCCAGCCACGGTGCACCGGCTGCTGACTGGCCTGTGCGACACCGGGCTGGCGACCCGGGTGCCCGGCTCCAAGCACTACACGCTGGGCCCACTGGCGTTCGAACTGGGTCTGGCTGCGACGCCCTACTTTGACCTCGGGCGGCTGGCGCACGCCCGCCTGGCGGCGCTCGCCACCGAGCTCAATGGCACCCTCTTTCTGAAAACACGCAGTGGTCTGGAGTCAGTTTGCCTGGCACGCCACGATGGCGCGGGGCTGGTCCCGTCGCTGATGCTGGACGTGGGCGGTAGACGCCCCCTGTGCCTGACGGCAGGCGGTGTCGCCATGTTGCTGCCCTTGCCAATGGCAGAGCAAAAGCGCATTGAGACCGCCAACCAGCGCACGATCGAGCGACAGGACCGAACCCGTTGGAAGGGCATCAGCCAGATGCTGGTGCGGTCTCGCCAACTCGGTTTTGCCCTGAACCTGGGCGACATCGCGACCGGCATCTCTGCGGTCAGCGTGAGCATGCCAGCGGAAGGCAGAGCACCTCTGGCCTCGCTGACCTTGGCACTGACCGGAACGGCGCTGACCGAGGCCACCGCCCCAGACCTGTCAGCCAGGCTGCAGCGCGAAGCCAGCGCTATGTTGCCCCTGTTGACACAGCTTCGCCTGTAAGATCAACTCGAGAGAATCATTCCTGCGACGGGCGAGGAAGCCTATCCCGGCCCCGTCGTCCAAGGGTCACTGAACCATAAAAACCACCCATGAAAACCGAAGGCGCCCAGACTCACCAGGAAATCCGCGACGCAGTTCGAGCCCTGTGCGCGCTGTACCCGGATGCGTATTTCCGCAAAATCGACCAGGCACGCGCCTACCCCGAAGACTTCGTCAACGCCCTAACTAAGGCGGGTTGGCTGGCGGCCCTGATCCCTCAGGCCTACGGCGGACCGGGCTTGTCCATGGCCGAGGCCTCGGTCATCATGGAGGAGATCAACCGCTCGGGGGGCAATTCGGGTGCCTGCCATGGGCAGATGTACGTGATGAACAGCATCGTCTTCAGTGGCACAGAGGCGCAGAAGACGTTCTACCTGCCCAAGATTGCCGCCGGTGAGCTGCGCGTGCAGTCCATGGGCGTGACCGAGCCGAGCACCGGCAGCGACACCACCAAACTGAAAACCACCGCCGTCAAAAAGGACGGTCGCTGGGTGATCAATGGCCAAAAGGTATGGATCTCTCGGGTGCAACACAGTGACCTGCTGATCCTGCTGGCACGCACATCACCATGGGCCGAAGGGCAAAAAAAGAGCGACGGACTAAGCTGCTTCATCATCGACCTGGCCCAGGCCGTGGGCAATGGCCTGACCGTGCGCCCCATCCTGAACATGGTCAACCACGAGACCAACGAGCTGTTTTTTGACAACCTGGAAATACCGGAAGACGCGCTGCTCGGCGAAGAGGGCAAGGGCCTGCGCGTGATCTTTGAAGGGCTGAACGCCGAGCGCACCTTGATTGCGGCCGAATGCATCGGCGACGGTTATTGGTTTCTGGACCGGGCCACCCAATACGCCAATGAGCGCCAAGTGTTCGGGCGCCCGATCGGGCAGAACCAGGGCATTCAGTTCCCGCTGGCTGAAGCCTACATTGAGCTGGAAGCCGCCAGCCTGATGCGCTGGCGGGCCTGCGAGAAGATCGACGCGCGACAAAATGCCGGGGCCGAGGCCAACATGGCCAAGTACCTGGCCGCCAAGGCCAGCTGGGAGGCGGGCAACGCCTGTCTGCAAACGCATGGCGGCTTTGGGTTTGCCTGCGATTACGACGTGGAACGCAAGTTTCGCGAGACGCGGCTGTACCAGGTGGCACCGATCTCCACCAACATGATCCTGTCGTATGTTGGCGAGCATATGCTGGGCCTGCCACGCTCGTTTTAAAGACTTACAGATGAGACCCCTGAACGGCGTCACTGCGGTCACCCTGGCGCAGGCCCACACACCAACTGGCCCTGTACCAGCCCGGCTGCATACTCCGGGAGCGGTGTATTTGACTGGCGATCAAGTGACCCTTGCCCTGCAAACGGCAGGCGTCGACGCGGTGGAAGACCCCCAACTGATCGCCACGACCCTCAATACTGTGCTCCGCCAAAGTGCACCTTCTTTTGCTTTGATGCCATATTGGTTTGAACCTTCACACTACCGAATCGTCTTGGAACGCCAACAGCCATGAGTATGGCGCTGGACATGACGTTGACTGAGGTGGCTGCCGCCCTTGATTCAGGGCAGCTCTCATCAGTGGCCTTGGTCGATGACATTCTGAGTCGCCTGCCTGACTTGGCGCCCTTGAACATTTTTTTGGACATCCATGCCGACGCCGCCCGCGAGCAAGCAAGGCTGCTAGACCAGGAGCGGCAACGAGGGCTTAAGCGCAGCGCCCTGCATGGCATACCGATGGCCTGCAAAGACATGTTTTTCAGGCAAGGGGTCCCCAGCAGTTGCGGCTCACGGGTGCGCATGCCGCTGTCGCCCGTCACCGCCTCAGTCTTAAAGCGACTGGTCGATGCTGGCGCAATCCAAATGGGCGTCTTGAACATGGCCGAATTTGCGTTCAATCCCACCGGGCATAACGCGTCGATGGGCCACTGTCGAAACCCCTGGAACCCGACCCACATCACGGGTGGCTCTTCCAGCGGATCGGCGGCGGCGGTGGCGACGCGGTCGGTCTGGGCAGCACTGGGTTCAGACACCGGGGCCTCGATCCGGCTGCCTGCGGCGCTCAATGGGGTCACAGGGTTGAAGCCCACCTACGGGCGGGTGAGCAGGGCCGGCGCCATGGGTTTGTCATTCACCCTTGACACCATCGGTCCGATGACCCAGACAGCCCAAGATTGCGCCTGGATGCTGGATGCCATCGCCGGGCCTGACTCCCTTGACCCCACCACCGTAGGGTTTGTCAAGCCCGACTATGCGTCGGGCATTGGCACCTCAGTTCGTGACTTGCGCGTGGGGATTCCCTCTGCTTACTTTAACGAGGGCGTAGACGACCGCATTGCCAAGCTCTTGGCACAAAGCCAGCAGACCTTGAAAGACCTCGGCTGCAAATTGATTGACGTCAAGATCGACGCCGAAGCACTGATCGCCGCCAATGCCGCCGCGACCCTGGTCATGGCGGTCGAATCGGCCTCATTGCATGGCCAACTGCTGCGCGAGCAAGGGCATTTGTACACAGCGCAAGTGCACGCACGTCTTGAGCGGGGGTTTGCCGTGTCCGGCCCTCAGTACCTTGATGCCCTGCGCTACCGCGCCATCGCGTTGGAACAGATCATGACGACCGTGTTCGCCCATGTGGATGTGTTGCAAACCCCGATCACGCCCATCGTGACGCCACAAATTGATGCCACCGACATGCCAGTCGGTCCTGAGCTTGACCGCTTACACGGTCTGCTGACACGCTGTTTGCGCCCTGTGAATTTTTTGGGCTTACCCGCCCTCTCGGTGCCCATGGGGTTTCTACCCGATGGGATGCCCAGCGGCATGCAACTCGTCGGCAAGCCATGGGGTGAACCGATGCTGCTCAAGCTGGGCCATGCCTACCAAACCGTGACCGATTGGCATCGGCAAAGACCACCCATTCCTACTCTTTGAACCAGACAACGCCCATGAAAAAACCTATCGACGTTTACGCCATGTTTCCGCAGTTCGCGCAAGTGAGCGACCCCGAGCTGAAACAAAAAACGATTGAGATATGGGAGGAGCTCTGGGCTATGTCCGAGTTTCAGGATATCGACACTGTGCCGACTTCCGGGGACATTCCCAGCCCAAACTTGCCGCATTCACGCTCGGTCTTGACAATGTGCCTGGCGGTCGCTGATTCGTTCGAGCGGTACCACGGCGTCAGGGTAGACCGCGATGTATTGATCGTCGCGGCCATTCTTCAGGATGCAAGCAAAGTGGTTGAATACAGCCCCAAGCCAGAGGGCGGGGTAGCGCGTACTGACATTGGCCGAACCTATGGACACGCCTTCTGGGTGACCATGTTAGCGGCTCAAAAGGGACTCCCCCTGGCAATTTCACACATTCTGCTGACCCATTCGCCACAAGCGGCCAAGTTTCCGCAGAGCCTTGAAGGCAAAATCATTTATTACGTCGATCAGCTCGATGTGATCGCCATTCATGGCGACCACTGGATCAAGGAATCAATCATCCGGAAGTAAAACGCCCCGGCATCTGGTACCGGGCGACCGGCGGGCAGATCAGTCTGCCTTGATACCGGTGTTTTTCACAGCACTGCGCCAGCTGTCCACGTCGGCAGCCACAAACCGGGCAAACTGCTCTGGCGTTTGGGCCTGGGCTGTCAGACCCAAAACCTCCAGCCGCGCAATGATGTCTGGCTTGGCCAGGATCACCTTCATTTCGGCATTGACGCGCTGAACCACATCCTGCGGCGTATTGGCCGGGGCAGATATGCCAAACCAGTTCGAGATCACGATATTGCCAAAGCCACTTTCCCTGAAGGTGGGTACGTTCGGAAAAGCGGGAACCCGTTCCGCCCCGCTCACTGCCAGGGCCGCCACGGCACCCGATTTGATGTGCTGTGCCGCGGAGGGCATGGAGTCAAACATGTACTCCATTTGCTTGCCAATCACATCGGTCAAGGCCGGGCCCGCTCCTTTGTAAGGCACATGCACCATCTCGATGCCCGCGTAGAACTTGAGCAACTCACCCATGAAATGGTTGGTGGAACCGTTGCCGCTGGTGGCGTAGTTCAGCTTGCCTGGCGATTTTTTGGCCAAGGCGACAAACTCAGGTACGTTTTTGGCCGGCACGCTGGGGTGCGCAATCATGACGTTCGGAAAGGTGCCGATCATGGCAATGTGGGTGAAGTCTTTGACCGCGTCGTACTTCACGGTGGCAAACAAAGAGGGCCCCACCCCCTGGCTCCCGACGTTGGAAAGCAGCAGGGTGTAGCCGTCCGCCGGCAGGCGAGCCACGGTTTCCGACCCAATCGTGCCGCTCGCGCCGCCCCGGTTGTCCACCACAACGCTCTGCCCCAGCCGCAGGGAAAGTTCCTGGGCGATCACGCGCCCCACCACATCGGTGGAACCACCTGCCGGGAACGGAACCACCAGGCGAACCGGCTTGGTAGGCCACGCCTGTGCCAAGGCCTGCGTTGCCAAACCCAATGTCATTGTCCCGATCAAAGCCAAGCGTTTAAATGTCATGATTGCTTTCTTATGTAAAAAAATAACGGTGTCAGTGGCTTCAGGCGACGCTCTTCTTTTTTTTCCGCTGCCCGTCAGTCAAAAATTGCTGCTCGAGTTCGGTCACGCGATCGTCGCCCACCAGTTGCATGATCTCGTCAACCCCTACCAACAGATCGGGGCGGTCAATCGTAACCCCTGTCAGCATGCTTTCGCGCATCAATTGCAGGGCCTGGCGCATCCCAGAAATGGCCGCCGCCGGCAGCATTCTGGGCAAGGACACCCGGGCCACCCCCATGGCCTCCAATTGGCCAACGGGGATCAGAGGGGTGGTGGCGCGCGATCGGATGCCTAGACCCATGTTGATGGTGATGGGAATACCCACCTCGTTCACGAAGCGCCTGATCTGCGCCTCGGATCGCACGGCATCCGGGAAAATCATGTCGGCCCCGGCTGCAGCATATAACTTGGCCCGAGCGATCGCCTGGTCTATCCCCTCCACGGCGATGGCATCGGTGCGGGCAACGATGATGAAATCATCGTCGCGACGGGCGTGTATGGCCGCCTCTATTTTCTTGGCCATTTCCAAGGCGTCGATCAACTCCTTGCCGCCGGCATGGCCACAACGCTTGGGAAAGGTCTGGTCTTCGATGTTGATACCTACCACGCCGGCCTGCTCAAAATGCCGCACCGTTTGCGTGACGGTGACGGCATTGCCGTAGCCAGTGTCTGCGTCCGCCATCATTGGAATATCCACAGCCTGGGCCAATTGCCGACAGGCCTCCACGTTCTCGAGCATGGACATCACACCCAGACTCTCCGACATGCCAAAGCGGGAATTGAACAGCCCCGCCCCACTGGTTGATGCTGTCTGGTAACCCATTTGCTCCACCAGCAGGATGCTGTAGCCGTCGTACACCCCGGGCGATACGCAGATCTTGGGATCGCGAATCAGGGCGCGCATGCGTTGTGTTTTACTTTTCATCTCGGGCTCCTCAGGAAGGCAATGAGCTTACAGCAACGACTTTCTGGAATTGAAATTCAAGCTGGCTTCTTCAAAACAGCTGCGGGGGAACTTATTGAAACGGCCACGGGGAACCTAGGAGTCCGTCAAGGGTGTGCCGCTTAGCCGCGCGCGCCACGCAAGGGCAAGAGCAGGTCCGACAGACCGTTATGGTCAATCTCATGCATCAGGGCCAGCAGGCGCCCTAGTTCCCCCTTGGGAAAACCCTCGCGGGCAAACCAGGTGAGGTAGTTGCCCGGCAAATCCGCGAGGCGGCGGCCCTTGTATTTTCCGTAGGGCATTTCACGTGTCACCAGCAACTGCAAGTCTTCGGGGTTCATGCGGCAATCCTAACCCTGTTGGCGATGCTCATCGACCATCAACGCCATGCCTACGCGGTTTGGTGTCAATCTAAGTTGGATAAGTGATCACACTGCTTTAGCATAGGCGCCATGAAAGATCTTTCGACAAATACCCTCTTGCTCAACGCTGATCTGTCTCAGCGCTGTGTCGTCCATGGCAACACCTTGCCCTGGCAGCCATCGCCGTCACCCTTGGTCCATCGCAGGCTGTTGGAGCGAAATGGCGGCGAGGTGGCGCGAGCGACCTCCATCGTTAGATACGGTGCAGGTGCGAAGTTCGATTTGCATGAGCACGGGCTTGGGGAAGAAATTCTGGTGCTCAGTGGAACTTTGAGCGACGAGTTTGGAGACTACGGGCCCGGCACTTACCTGAAAAATCCCCCGGGCTCCAGCCATGCACCTTTTTCTGAAGACGGCTGCACCTTGTTTGTGAAGCTTCGGCACCTCTCAGCCGATGACAGAGACAGGGTTGTGGTCCGTACCCATGAATCGAACTGGTACCGCGGCATGGTGGATGGACTGATGGTCATGCCCCTGTCTGAATTTGGCACTACACACACGGCCATGGTGCGATGGGCACCAGGAACTTATTTCAGTCCTCACCGCCATTTTGGTGGGGAGGAGATCTTTGTGGTCGAAGGCGTGTTTTCGGACGAGCATGGAAGCTACCCTCAAGGCAGCTGGATTCGCAGCCCTCACCTGAGCCAACACCAGCCATTCAGTGTCGAGGGGTGTTTAATCCTTGTCAAAACAGGACATTTGCTGGATTGACGACAAGAAGCGACACGCAAACAGTCGATTCTCATCAAGCGCTGATCGGCGACTACTTTAAAAACAATAGCTGAGGACGGTGTTGAAGTCTAGTTTTGAACAAAATTCTCATTGAGTTTTGAATTTCTACTGGCTGTCATCACTAAGTTTTGAATTTTGACCAAATCGAAAAATTGCCACAAATCACACTTCTGGCGTGGTCCTTTAAACATGACGACGAATTGACTCAACCTTCCCAGTTGCTCGGACCAGACCGATGTCCTTAACACATTGCTGGCCGCGCGACAGTCTCCGCCAATGGTGGGGCAGTCACAAGTCGGGCCTGGGTCAAATCCGCGTCCGCACGGACAGGCTTGGACGAAAATAGCCTAGCTAGTGCGAATCACTAGTTCGCCGAGCGCGCCAACGGTGGCAACATGTCCTGGCAATATCAGGCAGGTTGAGTCAAATGAATCAACGATGACGGGACCCCTCAGGACGTTACCAGCCAACAACTTCGAACGATCATATCGCGGGGTTTCCACGCCCACGAAACTGCCCATGTAAGCAACTCGCGACCCAACATAAGCAGCTTGCGGGTCTTCGTCGCCGGTGGCAATCGGCCGGAACTGCACCGGTGGTGCCTCCCCACTCGCCCGGGTTTTGACAGACACGATCTCCACTGGTGCATCGGGATCAGAGTGGCCATAGTTCTGCGTATGCGTGGAATGGAATGCAGCGATGACGGCGTCCAGGTCCGCCTGGGACTTTAGTTCGCCATTGACCGGGATCTCTAGCTCGAAACTCTGCCTCGCGTAGCGCATGTCAAGGAACTTGGCAACGCGCCATGAGGACTCGGGCACGCGCTCCCGCTTGAGCGCGACATGACATTGAGCAACGAACTGTTCGAACCAATGACTGACAGCGGATAGCGACTCAGGCACAGCGCGCATAAGTACGGTTCGGCTGAACCCGGCATGAATCTCGCTCATCACCAACCCCACCGCTGAAAACACTCCAGGGTTCGGCGGCACGACAATCTGGGTGATGCCCAATTCATTGGCAAGGTCGCCTGCGTGCAAAGGCCCACCGCCGCCGAAGGGAATTAGGGCGAAGTCGCGTGGGTCAAAGCCACGGGCGACGGAAACCACGCGAAGAATACGCAGCATGTTGGCGTTGGCAACATCGATGATGCCTTGTGCGGCGGCATACACATCCACGCCTAGTTTCGCCGCAATATTTTCCTGAATAGCGCGGCGCGCCGCCTCTGGGTCAATGCGCAAGCGACCTCCAAGAAGAGCGTCTGGGCTAATGTGCCCCAGCACCGCATGCGCGTCGGTCACCGTCGGCTCAAGCCCACCGCCACCATAGCAAGCTGGCCCCGGCGAAGCCCCTGCGCTGCCGGGCCCCACCTTAAGGATGCCGGCCACGTCGACCCAGGCGATGCTGCCGCCGCCGGCGCTGCACTCCACCAGGTCAACTGATACAGCGCGCACTGGCAGTCCCGCGACGCGCGCGCCTAAGATGCCAGGCCGGTTGTTGTCGGCACCGACCACCAGCAAGTCGGTGACATTAGGCTTGCCATCGCGGATAAGGCATGCCTTGGCCGTGGTGCCGCCCATGTCGAACGCTAGCAGTTCGCTTTTACCAAAGCGCCTGCCAAAATCGGCGGCTGCCAGCGCACCGGCGGCAGGGCCAGACTCGATGGTCAGGTGCGGGCGCTCTGCGGCAAACTGTCCACCCACAACGCCCCCGGAAGATTGCATGATGTACAGGCTAGGCGTCGGCTTGAATGCCTCGTCGAGCTTCCTGATTAGCTCTTGGACGTAACGGCTGAATACCGGGCCCACGTAGGCTGCGACCGCAGCAGTGCTGAAGCGCTCGAATTCGCGAAATTCCGGCGCAAGATCGGAGGAGGTCACGACATAGGCCTCCGGTAGCATCTCGCAAACTAGGGCGCAAATTTGCTTTTCGTGTTCGGGATTGGCGTAAGAGTTAAGTAGGCACACGGCCACAGCCTCGACCTTGGCATCGCGCAAGCTAGCGAGGGCTTGACGCACATCCGACTCGGCCACCGGGACGAGAACCTCGCCCTTTGCTGAAATGCGTTCGGTTACCTCGAAACGGAGATGCCGCGGGATCAGCGGCGTTGGACGGTTAATGTGCCAACGATAAAGGTCAGGGCGGGTCTGGCGCCCGATTTCCAAGATGTCACGAAAGCCGCGCGTGGTGATGAGGCCGCATCGAGCACCCTTGTGCTCTAGGATGGCATTTGAGTTGACAGTGGTGCCGTGAATGACGCGGCTCAGCGTCGGCAATGTACCGTACTGCTTGCTGAAATGCTGGATGCCATCGACGATGCTCTGGCCCAGTTCCAACTGGCGTGTCGGAATTTTCCAGGCGACCAACTCGCCCGTGTCTTCATCGAGCAGAACAAAGTCTGTAAATGTCCCACCGATATCCACTCCGACCCGAGCAGCTGTCATTTAAGCACCCTCCCCGCGCGCAATTGGCCGGAAAAACAATAATGTAGGTCGCGGAAACCCGAAACCAGCTCGAGTACGTCTGGGCGCACAGCCTCCGGCTGCTCGCGGTCGACCAGCACTCGGCGAATTAGCTGCGCGGCCATTTTCATTTCGTCGAGTCCCATGCCAAGGCGAGTGACCATAGACGTGCCCAATCGCAGCGCAGTCATTGCAGGATAGTTGTAAGACATTGCGAGTCGGGTGGTGGCGATGCCGGCGCGCTCGAGTTCAGACATCGCCTGCTTCGCCCCGACCTCCGTTTTCATGTCCACTAAGATCATGTGCGACAGCGTGTAACCACGATCGCCGCGCACGACCATCACACCGTTGCTGTAAAGGGCATCGGCAAGGGCGCGCGCGTTGGCAATTACATCCTTTGCGTAATCCTCGCCGAACTGCAACGTTTCAGCAAGCGTGACCGCAAGTGCCCCGATCCGATAGTTGGAGTAATTCGAAATCAGCACGTCCGAGGCCGACGCGATCGCCCGAGCGATTTCCGGGTCGTTGGATAGCACCAATCCGCCCACCGGCCCGCCCAGCGTCTTTTGCGCCGACCCGGTCATGACCGCGACGCCATCGGTCATCGGATCCTTGAACTGACGACCCGCTATCAGTCCCAGCGTGTGGGCGGCGTCGTAGAGAATTCGCGCGCCGACTGACTGAGCTGCCGCCTGCAATTCGCGCAGCGGCTCCGCAAAGAGTACTCGGCTGGAGCCAAGAAAAATCCAGTCCGGCCGACGCTTGACGATGTCGTCGATGGTTTGCGGGAGATTGAGCTCGCCCTCGCCATCTATTTCTTGATGGGGCACCGGCACGTAGTCCAGCCCCATGTGCCGCGCATAACCATCGCGGAGATACGTTTTGTGACCGCCATGTCGCCCCTCGCTCACCATCACCCTCTGGCCCGATCGGAGCAGACCAAGTATCACAACGGCATTGGCGAAGCTCCCCGACATCGGCCTCAATTCCGCGTACTTAGCCCGGAACAATCTCTTGGCCAGTTCCGTCGCTACGGTTTCGATGTTATCGATCCATTGAGTACCACTGTTCAGTCGTGCGCCAACATTGCCGGATTGAGTCAAGCCGCCAATGCGCGCTTGAATCGCGCTGGCGGTTGGGCTAAGCAAGTTATGGCCCGCTATCAAGTCGAGGACCTCGCGGCGCCCCGTCTCATGGCTGCCAGCAAAACTCCCAAGTTCATCGCAGATTTCCTCGGGAGTACCCTCCCAAGCAAGGCGCGCTGCCCGGTCAGACAGGTCGGCACTCTTCGCGGTGCCGTGCATCATGTCGAGGTCTGATCCTGCACGCCTTCGCCAGGCAACGCCCGCATACGTTGGCGCAGCGATGCGGTTTCCAGTAGGTCAGGCGTGTAACTTCCCGCAGAGATTACAACGCCGTAATCGGTTGCAGCATGTTCGAGGCTAACCTTGCCATTGAGTACATCGCTGGCGACCAGCGCAGGATCTCTATCAAGCGCCTTCCCGTAGCCACCGCCTCCGCCTGAGAAAATGGTGAGCACGTCTCCCGGCTTCACAGGAATGAGCGAGCCCTGTCGGGCAAGCAGTCTGGATTCACCCGAATCCACATCGCGCAGCTGTATGCGCGACAGCGCGCCAGTTCTCCCACCAAAGAGACCCGGGCCCGGGATGTGGTGGCGGTTCGACTGCACAGCAGCGAGCAGGGGCACTAGGGCACGATAGTCCTTACGGACACCCAGGCCTCCTCGGAAAAGCCCTGGCCCGCCAGTGTCGACTAGGTATTCGAGACAGTCGGCCATTATTGGAAACTCCGACTCCATTGCCTCGATCGGCATGTTGGAGGTGGTGTGTACGCAATCGATACCATCGTCATTGGAGCGCCCGCCGGAGCCACCAGCGACCGTCTCGTAGTAAATGAACCTGGGATTTCTGCTGCTGAAACCGATGCCATGCACACCATTGCTGCCAGCCTCGATTGAGGGGTGTCGCACCGCTGAGGCGAGTGCATGGGAGATCAAATCGACCAATTGACAGACCACTTGGTATCTCGCGCCCACTGGGGACGGTGCGACTGGACACACGATTGAGCCCTGCGGGGCCACTATATGTAGAGGCCTACTGAAGCCGTCATTTGGCGGTATCGAAGGATCGAGGATCGAGCGCATCACCCAGTACACCGTCGCCAGTGTGCCTTGGTAGGGACAGTTCATTCCGAGCTTGATGGCGGGCGCAGTACCAGTGAAGTCGACCGTCACAGAAGGTTCCGGGGTGTGAGTCACCGTCACCTTGACCCGAAGCGGGATCGGGCCATCTGAATCCAGGTCGTCGTCAAGGAAGTCGATGGCCTCAAACACACCAGCATGCAGTCGGTTGAGTATGGCGTGACGCATGCGAATCTCAGAGGCGCGCGCCAAGTCATCGATGGCATGGCGCAGCGCAGGTGCGCCATGCCGGGTCGCAATTTCCAAAACCCGGCGCTCGCCTAATCGAAGGCAGCCGACGTGGGCGCGAATGTCGCCCATGCGGTCGTCCGCATCACGCACATTACACAGGATGATATCGAGCATGTCGCGCCGCACCACCCCCCTCTCGTAAAGCCGAATCGGCGGTATGCGCAGACCTTCCTGAAATACTTCCGTGGCGTCTCCCAGCGAACACTGACCAGGCGCCTTGCCGCCAACATCAGGCCAATGCCCGACATTTGCTACAAACGCGATGAGCTCACCGTCGCAGAACACCGGGGAGACGAAAGTCACGTCGGCGAGGTGCGAGGGGCCACCGGAGAAGGGATCATTCACCACATAGACGTCGCCCTCGGCGATATCAGTAAAACGTTCGAGCAGTGCCGCGCCCGTCAAGCTGAAGGAGCCCAGGTGAATCGGAATGCTCATGTCACTAATGGCCGCAATGCGACCCGCAGCATCAATGATCGCAGCGGAGCAATCTTGCCGCTCCTTGATATTTGCCGAGTAAGCTGATTTCACCAGGGCGGTGTAGACCTCGTCTGCCACTGATGCAAGGGCGTTTCCGATGACTTCTGTCGAAATTGCGTCATTCATTGTTGGATTTCATATGGCAACTCGCACTGATCAATTAAAAAGCAAGCCCCCTGCCGAGGCCACGGGCCTGCCACCCCCGCGATTCCCGAACACCAGCCTGGTAATCGCGCGAGTCCTCCAGGAGGAACTGCATCTACTGAGCAGGGACGCCGGTGGCTCTTATAACGGCGCTCCATTGATCAACGTCTGTTTTCAGAAATTTGGCGAACTCGGACGGGCTAGAGTCTGTCTCGACATAGGATCCGACGGCCAGCAAAGCCTGGCGCATTTCAGGTAGTTCCATTGCTTTTTGCAAAGCTCTGTGCAAGGTCGCGACAGCGTCCGCCGACGTCCCTTTGGGTGCAAACAACGCGACCCAATTGGAAAAATTCAAGTCATTGAACCCTGCTTCCAGCGCGGTCGGTACACCTGGCAATAGGGGGCTGCGCTCTGTCGAGGTGACAGCCAGCGCTTTAAGGCGACCGCTCTGAACATGTGGCAGAGCCTGCGGAATGTTCGCAAAGACCATGTCTACCCGGCCCGCCATGGTGTCAATAATGAACGCCGACGAATCTTTATAGGGCACGTGGAGTAGGTCGATCTTGGCGCTCGACTTCATTATTTCGCCCATCAGGTGCGTACTGGTACCTGTTCCACCCGATGCAAATGTGAGGGGCTTGGACGAGCGCTTGGCGAGTTCGACGAGTTCTTTGATCGAGTTCACACCTAGCGAAGGTGCGACGACCAGGACATTGGGAAAAGAATTCATCCGGCCAATGGGAACGTAGCTGTCTATGGGGTGGTAGGGAAGCGATTTGTACAAAGCAATATTGAACGTCGCGGTGGTTCTCGTGCCCGCAAGCAAGGTGTAGCCATCGGGTGGCGCCTTGGCGACCAGTTCGGACGCGATGATCCCCGCGGCTCCTGCGCGGTTATCGATGACGATGGACTGACCCAAAATCTTGGACATGGCGTCCGCAACCCGGCGCGTGGTCACATCCGATCCACCACCAGGTGAAACGGGCACAACGATTTTTATCGCACGTGTGGGGTACTGTTCGGCAGATGCTGCTTTCAGTGGTACCACGGCTACTAGCGCCAAAGCCGCACACAAGACAAAAACAGACTTCAGAGATTTAGGGTGACTAATCTTCACGGATACCTCCAGTAAGTGCCGCCGACGCTCGATAACAATGCCGCTACAACACGCTAAAACTCTAACACGCGCGCACGAGGAGAGCAATAGGAGTTTTTGGATCAACCAGATTTGCCTATCATCCCTGCAGCGCCCCGGCCTCATGGAGGCGGATTGGTTAAAGTGACACCGAGTTTGAGCTCCGCTCGGCAAGTTGCCGAAACTAGTTCGCCACAGGCTCCGCCGGTGGGATAGGCACCATCGGCTCTAACACCAGGGAAATCGGCAATGCTGCGGCCCTCGTATATTCCGTAGGACATTTCGCATCTCACAAGCAACTCAAAGTCTGCAGGATTCATCAGGCAAATGCGCCTCAAGGCTGCGCTACCCGTTACTGCTCCATCGTCACCTTGATAGAAAAGTGCTGGCTCGGCAACAGCATTCTTCGCCGAATTTTCAACTGCTTGGATACCGCGGGTTGAACCAGGCTCAACTGTTCGGAAGCTCGTGTCATGTTCCCAGTTTCGGAAATGCTCAGGAAGGCCGCAGCTGCTAAAAGTCAATGGCGTCTGTGAAATGAGCCAATTTGATTGCACGATCAATAAATACTATTTCATGCACTCATTAATCAATTATTATGATTTCTAAAGCTGGATTAATCGCAATAGCAAGATGGACCTCGAAGATCTCAAACAATGGGTTGGCAAGACCGAAACTCTGGAAGACCATGTCAGCTTAGCCCCGATGGCGGCACTGGCGGCCACGCTGGACCG
>JBIKZZ010000043.1:0-17037 GCA_044354435.1 Rhodoferax sp.
CCGGCCATCACCCCCTGGTTCGAGCAGGCGCTGCAGTCGGCCTCGCAAGCGCATTTTGGCGCGCCCTGCGGCTACATCGGCCAGGGCGGCACCATTCCGCTGATGAGCATGCTGTCCAAGGGTTTCCCCAAGGCGCAGATGATGGTCTGCGGTGTGCTCGGCCCCAAAAGCAACGCGCACGGCCCCAATGAATTCCTGCAAGTGCCCTACGCCAAGAAACTCACGGCAGCGGTTGCCGAGGTGATCGCCCGCATGCCATGAGCGCGGCCGCGTCGGCACTGGCCGGGCAGCGCTCGCAGTTGCAAGGCCTGGCCCTCTGTGACTGGCAACTGCCGGCAGGCCAAGGAGCGCGCGCCACGGTACTCATCGTCCATGGGCTGGGCGAGCACATGGGCCGCTATGCCGCGCTGGCCCAAGCCCTGAACAGCTGGGGCTATGCCGTGCGGGCCTATGACCAATACGGCCACGGCGCATCCCAAGGCCCACGCGGTGGTCTGCCTACGGCCACCAAATTGCTGGACGACCTGGCACTGTTGGTCGACCATACCCGTGCCACTGTGGCTGCTGGCCGCCCCCTGCTGCTGCTGGGCCACAGCATGGGTGGCCTGGTGGCGGCCCGCTTTGTCGCCCTGCAGCGGCGACCAGTGGACGCGCTGGTGCTGTCCTCACCAGCGCTCGACCCGGGTTTGAACCCGGTGCAAAAACTGCTGGTGGCGGTGCTGCCATCCCTGTTCCCTAACCTGCGGGTGGGCAACGGGCTGGACGCCCGGCTGATCTCTCACGACCCGGCGGTGGTGGCTGCCTACCAGAGCGACCCGCTGGTGCACGACCGCATTGCGGCGCGTCTGGCCCGCTTCATTGCCGAGGACAGTGCTGCGGTGCTGGCGGCAACCCCGGGCTGGGTGCTGCCGACCCTGCTGCTTTATGCCGGCGCCGACAAGCTGGTCAACCCGGCCGGCAGCCGAGCCTTTGCGGCGGCTGCGCCGGCGCAGGTGCTCAGCAGCCAGTGCTTCGAGCCCCTGTACCACGAGATTTTCAATGAGGCAGAGCCCGGCCGTAGCCAGGTGCTGGCAGCGTTGCGCGCTTGGCTGGACGCCCGGTACGCGCGCGGCAACGCGGCGCTATTTTGAAAACAGCAGTCGCAATTGGAGCGTCAACTCACCATGGCCTGAATACACTGTGCGCGGCTGCCGACTATCGGCGGGGGTGTGCGCATGTCAGCACATCGGGTACACGCCACCCACTTTCCTAGGAGCAAGCGCACATGGCCAAATTTCCTGAACGAGCCAAAGTTGTCATCATTGGTCAAGGTGGCATCGTGGGTGCCTCGGTGGCGCACCACCTGATTGAACGTGGCTGGGCCGATATTGTCGGCATCGATAAATCCGCCATCCCCACCGATGTCGGCTCCACCGCGCACGCGTCTGATTTCTGCTTCAACACGATGCACGACCAGATGACGATATTCACCACCAAGTACAGCATCGATTTTTACGACAAGCTGGGACGCTATGAGCGCATTGGCGGCTTGGAAGTGGCCCGCGTGGGGGATGACGAACGCATGCAAGAGCTCCAGCGCCGTGTGGCCTCGGGCAAGGCCTTTGGCAACCGGGTGGTGATGATCACCCCGGCCGAGGCCAAGGCCCGGTTCCCGCTGCTCGAGGAAAGCATGATCCAGGGCGCCCTCTGGGATCCGGACGCCGGCCTGGTCAAGCCGCGCTCGCAGATGGTGGCGGGCGAGCTGGTGGACGCCGCGGTGGCCTCGGGTAAGTTGATGTCGTTTGCCAACACGGCATGCACCGGCTTGCGCATCGAGAACGGCCGCATTCAGGGCGTAGAAACCACCAAGGGCTATATCGCTGCCGACCACGTGGTGGTGTGCGCCGGCCTGTGGGGGCGCCTGATTGCTGGCATGGCGGGTGAAGACCTGCCAATCATGCCGGTGGACCACCCCCTCACCTTTTTCAAGCCCTACCTGGAATTTACCGGTACTGGCAAGGACATTGGCTACCCGCTGCTGCGTGACCAGGGTAACTCGGCCTACCTGCGCGATACCGGGGACCCCAAGACGCCCGAAGGCGGCCAGATCGAGTGGGGCTATTACGAAGAGAAAAACCCGCGCATGTGCCACCCCCGCGATTTGCTTGAAAAAGAAGAAGCACGGCTCTCGCCGTCACAGCGTGACCTGGAGCTCGAGCAGATCATGGCGCCCTTGGAACGGGCGATCGAACTCACGCCCATCCTGGCGGAGCTGGGTTACGACGAGAAGTACTCTTTCAACGGCCTGTTGCAGGTCACCACCGACGGCAACCCCTCGATTGGTGAGTCGTCCAAGGTGCGCGGCCTCTGGTACGCCGAAGCCATTTGGGTGAAAGACGCCCCCGGCGTCGGCAAGCTGGTGGCCGACTGGATGACCGACGGCACCACCCACATCGACCATGCCCGCATCGACGTGGCCCGCACCTACCCCTACCAGCAGGACGAGAAGTACATCCACGACCGCTGTTACGAGGGTGCCTTCAAGATCTACAACCCGCCGGTGCACAACCGCGAGCCCTACAGCGCCGGGCGGGGTATTTTCAAGAGCCCGTTCTACGAGCGCGAAAAGGCACTTGGCGCCTACTTCATGGAGCTCTCTGGCTGGGAGCGCGCCCATGGTTATGCCAGCAACGAGCACCTGCTCGCAGTCTACGGCGACAAGGTGCCAGTGCGGGCCAACGAGTGGGACAACCGCCACTTCTGGCGCGTCTCGAATGCCGAGCATCTCAAGATGTCGGAAGACGTGGGCATGGTCAATGTCTCGCACTTTGCCGAGATCGATGTTGAAGGCCCTGATGCGGCCGACCTGCTGGAGTACATCTGCGTGGCCAAGGTGGGCGGGGACACGCCGGTGGGCAAGGGTGTCTACACCCACTTCCTGGACGCCAAAGGTGGCGTGCGGGCTGATCTCACCGTGCTGCGCCTGGGGCAGGACCACTACCGCGTGGTCGACGGGGCCGACGCCGGCCACCGCGACCTGACCTGGATCCGCCGCATGGCACAGGACCGCGGTGCCAAGGTCGAGGTGACCGACACCACCACGCACTACGGCTGCCTGGGCGTGTGGGGTCCCAACGCGCGCGCCACCATCCAAAAAATTGCCGACGAGCCTGAAGCCTGGACGCACGAGAATTTCTCGTTTGCAGCCCTGCGCAACCTGAAGATCGCAGGCGTGCCGGTGCTGGCCTTCCGTATTTCCTACGTGGGCGAGCAAGGCTGGGAACTGCACTTCAAGTACGAGGACGGCCTGGCCCTGTGGGATGCGCTGCACGCCCTGGGGGTCACCCCGGTGGGCGTGGAGACCTACGCCAACAGCCGTCGCATGGAAAAGAGCCTGCGCCTGCAGAACGCCGACCTGCTGACCGAGTACAACCTGTTCGAATGCGACCTGGCCCGGCCCAAGGTGAAGGCGGCCGATTTCCACGGCAAAGCCGCGCACCTGAAGTTCCGCGAGCGCGACCACCAGCCTGCCACGCTGTGCACGCTGGTCATGACCAGCAACATTGACAGCCATGGTGTGGCGCGTTATCCCTTGGGCAACCTGCCGGTGATGGACCCCGCCACCGGCGCGACCCTGATCGACGCGCAAGGCCGGCGCTCGTTTACCACCAGCATCGCCTTTGGCCCGACGCTCGGCAAGAACATTGCCCTGGCCTGGCTGCCGCACGACTATTGCCAGGTGGGGCGCGAGTTACAGATCCAGTACTTTGGGGATGTCTATCCGGTTCAGGTCGCGGCGGTGGGTTACAAGTCGCTTTATGACCCGGAGAACATCAAGCCCCGGTCGTAAGGGGGGTCATGGCAGCGCGGCCATGCTGGCGCAGCTGCCGGAGACACCCGCGGTTCGTTCAGCCCTCAGCCATCAACCATCAGCCAGCCGCAGCAGCCGCGCCAGCGCCGCGTCCCGGATGCCGAGCCGGTGCAGGTGTTCATGGGTCTGGCGCGCGTAGTCCAGTGTGCTGCCAAAGCGGCCACTGGCTTGGGCAAAAATCTGCTGGTAGCGCGCCGCCGGCAGCTCGCCGGTGTAATTGGGGCTCTGGCGTGGCAGGGTAAAGGCCAGCGCCCGCACCGGGCCGGCACTGGTCTGGCAGCGCAGCCACTTGGGGTCATAAACGCCGGTCACCATTTCGCGCGGCCACTGCTGCCGCAGGGCTTGTTCGCCTTGCGCCTGCGCAATCCGGAACACGATACCCTGGCAGCTGCCGCCGCTGAGCAGCGCAAACACCAGGCCTGGGCAATCGGGTGTGCCGCGGTTGATGCGGCTCCACATCTTGAGCGCCCGGTGGTAGCCATGCAGCCGCGCCAGCCGCTGCTCGACCGCCTCAAACTCGGGCCGCCAGATCAGCGAGGCATAGCCAAACACCCACAGGTCCTGCTGGCCGCCCCAGTCGCGCAGCGCCTGCGCCAGCATCGGCGCCGGGTCACGCAGGACGGGTGGCAGGGTGTGCATCGGCGGTCAGCTCGTCAGCGCAGCAGCCGTCAGGCCGGTCGTGCCAGCAAGGCCGCCCGCCGTTGGTGGCGCGCCAGCCACAGCAAGCCTGCGCCAATGACTGCCACCGGCAGCAGGGAGCCCTGGTTCAGCAGCGTCCACCCTTGTGTGGTGACGAGCAGGCCGGAGCCAAAGGAGCTCAGGGCCATCACGGCAAAGACGCAGAAGTTGAGTGCGCCCTGCGCCCGGTCTTTTTCTTCTGGGGTGTAGGTTTGCAGCGACAGCGTAGTGCTGCCGGTGAAGAGGAAGTTCCAGCCCACGCCCAGCAACAGCAATGCCGCCACAAACTGGTGCAATTCCACCCCGGTCAGCGCCACGGCGATGCACAGCGCCATCAGCACCACGCCAACGCCCATGATGGTCAGTGTGCCAAAACGCTTGATCAGGTGGCCGGTGAAGAAGCCAGGGGCAAACATGCCAATGACATGCCACTCCAGCACGACCGCGGTGTCGCCAAAGGGCAGGCCGCACTGCTGCATGGCCAGCGGGGTGGCGGCCATCAGCAGGTTCATGACGCCATAGCCCAGGGCACCAGCAGCTGCGGCCACCATGAACACCGGTTGGCGCATGATGACGCCCAGCGGCCGGCCGCCAGCGCCGGCTTTTTTGACAGGCGGCGGCGGGAAGTCGATCAGTGCCATCACCACCATCGACAGCAGCGCCACGCCCGCCAAGGCCAGGTAGGCGCCGGCAAAGGGCACGCCCAGCAGGGTGCGGGTGTGGTTGGCCAGGTTGGGTCCCACCACCGCACCCAACAGGCCACCGGCCATCACCAGAGAAACGGCTTTTTCGCGCCAGGCCGGCGCCGCCAGCTCGGCGGCGGCAAACCGGTACAGGTTGCCATTGGCGCTGTAGTAGCCGGCCACCACGGTGGCCAGGCAGAGCAGCCAGAAGTTTTTGTCAAACACCGCCCAAGCGCACAGCAGGCTCGACGCCAGTGCTACCAGCAGCCCCAACTGGAACGAGCGCTTGCGCCCGTAGCGACTCTGCGTGGCCGCCACCAGGTTGGTAGACAGGGCACCGCCCACCACATAGCCCATCACCGGCAGGGTGGCCATCCAGCCCAGCGGCGCCAGACTCAGGCCGACCAGGCCGTTGATGGCGATGAAGACCACATTGTTGGTCAGGAACAGGCCCTGGCACAGGGCCAGCAGCCACAGGGGCCGGCTCATGAACCCGCCACCGTGTTGAGGCGCAGGGCGGCGGCGCGGCGGTGGCCTTCCATGCCCTCGGTGGCGCTTTGCCGGATCGCCGGCGGCGCCACCGCCTGCACCCCGGCCTGGTCCAGCCACTGGTGGGTGGCGATCTTGACAAAGGAGCCGACCCACAGGCCGCCGGTGTAGCGGCCGGCCCGCATGGTGGGCAGCGTGTGGTTGGTGCCGCAGCACTTGTCAGAGTACACCACGCTGGCGCGGGTGCCGATGAACAGCGAGCCGTAGTTGCGCAGCTTGAGCGCCATGGCGTGCGGCTCGGCGGTATGCACCTGCAGGTGCTCGGCGGCAATGAAGTCGGCGTAGGCAATCAGCGTGGCCTCGTCCGGCACCAACACAATTTCGCCAAAGTCGCGCCAGGCTGGGCCGGCCACATCGGCCGTGGGCAGACCGAGCAGCTGTTGCTCGATCTCACGCAGCGTGCCTTCGGCCACGCGGCGGCTGGTGGTGATGACGCCAACCCGGGTGTGCACATCGTGCTCGGCCTGGGCCAGCAGATCCGTGGCCAGCATGTGCGGGTCGGCGCTGTCGTCGGCCACCACAAATATCTCGCTCGGGCCGGCCAGTTGGTCGATGCCGACCTGGCCAAACACCTGGCGCTTGGCTTCATTGACATAGGCGTTACCGGGGCCGACGATCTTGTCCACCGCCGGCACCGAGGCCGTGCCGTAAGCCATGGCCGCAATCGCCTGCGCGCCGCCAATGCGAAAGATGCGGTCGGCGCCTGCCAGGTGGCAGCCGGCAATCATGGCCGGGTGGGCATTGGGGGGCAGGCAGGCAATGACTTCGCCGCAACCGGCCACCTTGGCTGGCACCAGCGTCATCACCGGCGCGGACAGGATTGGGTAGCGGCCACCCGGCACATAGGCGCCGATGCGCTCGATCGGGATCACCCGGTGCCCCAGGTGCACGCCGGGCAGGGTTTGCACCTCCAGCGGCAGCATGGTCGCCAGCTGCGCCTGGGCAAAGGCCTTGACGTTGGCAATGGCAAATTCGGTGTCGGCGCGGGTTTGCGGGTCCAGCGCGGCCAGGGCGGCCAGCCGCTCGGCCTGACTCACCTCCAGCGTCTCACCGGTGTAGCGGTCAAAGCGCAGCGCGTAGTCGCGCACTGCTGCGTCACCCCGGCTGCGCACCTGGGCGATCACCTCTTGCACCACGGCCTCGACCGCGCCGAGCGCCGCGTTGCCGGCCGGGGCGGGCGATTTGATGAACTCGACGGGCAGACGAAACTGGGTCATGGGGGGCTTCCGGGTGAGGTGGACAAACAGTTGCGGGTGAGAGGGGGGATTCTGGGCGGGTAGCGGCTAGCGCAGCCTTAGTGCAGCAGCGCGGCCAGCGCCGCCAGCGCGGCGGTTTCGGCGCGCAGCGTACGCTGGCCGAGGCTGACAGCGATAAAGCCACTCGCTAGTGCGGCCTCTTCTTCGGCTGGGCTCAGGCCACCCTCGGGGCCGGAAAGCAGGGTGATGGGCACATCCGGCGCCAATGGCGCAACCGCGTCACGCAGTCCCGGGCTGTTCGGCCGCAGCGACAGCAGCAGTCGGGCGCCGGCCGACACGGCTGGCTGCCCGGCCAGCCAGGCGGTCAGTGTGCTGACCGGCTGCACGGGCGGCACCCGGTTACCTCCGCACTGCTCGCTAGCCGCTACCGCCACGCTGTGCCAGTGCGCCACTTTTTTCTCGGCGCGTTCGCCGCTCAGGCGCAGCACGCTGCGTTCAGTCATCAGTGGTTGCAAGCCGCTGACGCCCAGCTCGGTGGCTTTTTCCACCAGCCAGTCCATGCGCTCATTGGCCGGCATGCCCAGGGCCAGCGTGACTGCGCGGCACGGCGCCCGGTCCAGTGGCTGGTGGGCGCCGATGCGGACCTGCACCTCGCTGCGGCCCATCTGGGTGACCGTGGCCGGGAACTCACCGCCTTCGCCATTGAACAGGGTCAGCGCCTGGCCGGGTTGCAGGCGCAGCACCTGCACATGGCGCGCCGCCTGCGGCGGCAGGCTCAAGAGGGCATCGGGCTGCAGCGGCGACGGGCAATAAAAACGGGGCATGGTCTATTTGCTATAAATTAAATAGCATAAAACACTTACTGGACGTGGCCTGGAGCCTGATTTGGCTCATCACTGACTCATACCCGGCCAAAGGCATAGCCGCTCGGCGCCGCCACGCCCTCGACCTGGTCCACCAGCCGCAGCAGTGGTTTTAGCTCACGGTAGCGGCTGCACGTGGCGCGGATGTAGCCCATGAAGCGCGGCGTGTCGGCCAGGTACTGCGGCTTGCCGTCGCGCAGCGTCAGCCGGGCAAAGATGCCCGCTACCTTGAGGTGGCGCTGTAGCCCCATCCACTCCACGCCCCGGTAAAACTCGCCAAAATCGTCGCCCACCGGCAGCCCGGCCCGGCGCGCCCGCTCCCAGTAGCGCACCGTGATGTCCAGGCAAAAATCTTCGTCCCAGCTCAGAAAGGCGTCACGCATCAGGCTGGCCACGTCGTAGGTGATCGGGCCGTACACCGCGTCCTGAAAATCCAGCACGCCCAGGCGGTCGCCCGCGACCATCAGGTTGCGCGGCATGAAGTCGCGGTGCACATAAACGCTGGGCGCGCTCAGGTTCTGCGCCATGATGGTGGTAAAGGCGGTGTCCAGCGTGCTTTGCTGGGCGGCATCGAGCGTTAGGCCACGGTGCTGGCCCATGTACCACTCGGGGAACAGCCCCAATTCGCGCTTCAGCAGCGCTTGGTTATAGGGCGGCAGCACATCGGGTTTTGAGGCGGTTTGCCAGGTCACCAGGGCGTCGACCGCTTGCAGATACAGGCCGAGATTGGCCTCTGGCTGGGCCGGGTCGATGGCCTGCATCATGGTCTGGGTGCCCAGATCGCTCAGCAGCATGAAGCCGTTGGGGTCGTCCCAGGCCAGCACCTGCGGCGCCAGCAGGCCGGCCTCTTGCATCAGCTGCGCCACTTTCACAAAGGGGCGGCAATCCTCTTTCAGTGGCGGCGCGTCCATGATGATGAAACAGCCTGCAGCACCGTCAACGCGCAGGTAGCGCCGAAAACTGGCATCGGCCGAGGCCAGCCGGACCGAGCTGGCGTCCATTCCCAGGGTAGCTTCCAGGCTGGCCAGCCAATGCCGAAACGCGGCTTCGCGTGCTGGGTCAGTCCACAAGGGGGAGACGGATGGCTCGGGGGCGTGGGGGTGAACATGGCTCATGGATAATCGATTCTACAAAGCTGTGCTACGGCGCGGCTGCCGCTCA
This sequence comes from Rhodoferax sp., assembly GCA_044354435.1. GTDB lineage: Bacteria > Pseudomonadota > Gammaproteobacteria > Burkholderiales > Burkholderiaceae_C > Rhodoferax. Next base: position 8,981 of record JBIKZZ010000043.1, read on the forward strand.
CCCCCTAGCCCTGATTCGCCTGTTGCTGCCCTTACCCTCAATCCATTTTGCCGATGCGCTCCCTGCTGCCTGACCTCAAGCGCTGGCCTGGCCACTGCGGCTGGTGGTTTGCAGCACTGGTCGCGCTGCAGGCGGGCTGGGCTGGCGCCCAGGCGCTCGCGCTGCCACCGAGCCCTGAGCTGCCTGAGGCCGCCCTGTCGCTTCAGAGCAGCGGCCAGCTGCAAGAATTGATCGCCCCCGAGGTGAGGCGGGACCTGCCGGTTTTTGTCAGCGGTGAGCGCTTGTACGGCCGCCCGGATCTGGAGACCGTCATCGAGGGCGGAGCGCAGCTGCGCAAGGGGGATATCGTCATCCAGGCCGACCGACTCGAGTACCACCAGCCCGACGACCAGGCACGTGCCCGCGGCCAGGTCCGCGTCAACCGCGCTGGCAATGTCTACGAAGGCCCACTGCTGGAGCTCAAGCTCGAGTCGTTCGAGGGATTTTTCAGCCAGCCACGCTACTATTTCCGAAATAATGATGCTCATGGCGAGGCCGCGCGCCTGAACTTTCTGGATGAACATCGTACCGTGATCCGACAGGCTACCTTGACCACCTGCACCCGCCAACCGGGCCCGGGCTGGTTGCCGGACTGGATCTTGCGGGCGAGCACGCTGCGGCTCGATAACGAGGAAGAGGTCGGGACCGCTGAAGGGGCGGTGCTGAGCTTCATGCAGGTTCCCATTTTGCCCATACCCTACCTGAGCTTTCCATTGACCGAGCAGCGCAAGTCGGGGCTGCTGCCGCCCACGCCCGGTCTGGACGATGTGAACGGCGTTGAGCTGGCACTGCCCTATTACTGGAATATTGCGCCGAACCGCGATGCCACCCTGACACCCACCCTGATGAGCAAGCGGGGGATTAACCTGGCTAGCGAATTCCGCTATTTGGAAACCGACTACTCGGGTCAGTTGCGCCTGGACCTGATGCCAAATGACCCCCTGCGCAGCATCAACCGCTGGGGTTTGACGGTCAACCATCAAGCCAATGTGCCTAACCCATTCGATGCAGGGTCCTTGGCCTTGAGCCTGAGCCTGAACCGTGTCAGCGACGACAACTATTGGCGTGATTTCACCGCCAGCAGCGCCACCTTGAAACAGCGCCTGCTTGCCAACGACGCCACCCTGAGCTGGGCAGATGGTTACTTTTCCCACAGCGTGCGAACCCTGAAGTGGCAAACCCTGCAAGATGTGGCGTCGCCCATCATCCCGCCCTATGACCGCCTGCCGCAATTGTCGACCCGTTATCAGCGCGACGACCTCCACGGCTATGACCTGAGCCTTCAGTCCGACTACACCCGGTTTCAGTCGACCAGGGCACTCACTGGCCAGCCCGACGGCGAACGCGCCTTTTCGGCGCTGCAGGTGGCCCGGCCCTTTCTGCTCCCTGGCGGCTTCGTGACGCCGCGGATGCAATTGCACGCCACCGCCTACCAGTTCGATACGCCGCTGGCCAATGGCGCTATTGCAGCCAGCCGTGTTGTACCGACGCTGAGCCTGGACAGCGGCCTGGTGTTTGAGCGCGACGCCGACATGTTTGGCCGCAAGCTGCGCCAGACGCTGGAGCCGCGCGCTTTCTATGTGCATACACCCTACCGCGACCAGCGTCTGTTGCCCAACTACGATTCGGGGGCCAATGACTTCAGCTTCGCCACTATGTTCACCGAGAACGCCTTTGTCGGCAACGACCGCATCGCCGATAGCAACTTGCTGACCCTTGGCCTGTCAAGTCGGCTGCTCGACCCCGACACCGGCGTTGAATCGCTGCGTTTCGGGGTGGCGCAACGGCTGCGTTTTAGCGACCAGAACGTGACGCTCCCGGGCGGGGCGGCTGTGGCGGACCGGTTGAGCGATCTGTTGCTTGGCACGACCATCACCTGGGACCCGCGGTGGGCCTTTGATACATCGGTGCAGTTCAACGCCAAGACTGAGCTACCGGTGCGCACCACCGCGGGAGCGCGCTACAGCCCTGGCCTGTATCGGGTGGTGAGCGGCGCCTACCGTTTTCAGCGCGACATCAGCGAGCAGGTTGACCTGGGTTGGCAGTGGCCGATCAATGACCTGTGGGGTGACCGTGGTCAGGATCTTGGCGCCGGGCGTGGTCAGGGCGGCGGTCGCTGGTACAGCGTCGGCCGCCTCAATTACAGCTTGAGCGAAGGCCGACTGGTCAATACCTTGTTGGGCTTGGAGTACGACGCCTGCTGCTGGCTTGGGCGGGTCGCTCTGGAGCGGCAGCAGACCAGCAGCACTTCGGCGACCTCCCGAATCATGTTTCAGCTGGAGTTTGTGGGCTTTACGAGGCTGGGTGTTAACCCGCTGCAGACCCTGAAAGCCAATATTCCAGGCTATCAATTGCTACGGGAGTCCGTCAGCCCCCCCAGCCGCTTCAACAACTATGATTGACTGATGATGATGCTTCGCTTTCTGCCACCGAGCCTGGCCTTGGCGCTGGGTGTGTTCTTGGGTCTGGGCGCACAGGCGCAAGGCTTGCAGCTCCAACCCAGCCAGACTATGACGCTGCCAGCCCCGGTGGGGACATTTCAGGCTGATTTTGTGGTGGCGCTGGTCAACTCCGAGCCCATCACCAACAGCGAGCTGCAAAGCGAGCTGCAGCGCGTGCAGCAGCAGCTGTCCCAGCAGCGCCGGCCGTTGCCGGACAAAAACGAATTGACGCGCCAAGTGCTGGAGCAAATTATCGGCGACCGGATCCAGCTGCAGCTGGCCAATCAGTCGGGCATTCGCATTGATGAGGCTGCGGTGGACCTGACCGAACAAAATATTGCCCGCCAAAATCAGCTGAACGTGGCTGAGATGCGCCGGCAGTTGGTCGCAGATGGCGTCTCCGTGCCCCAGTTTCGGGCTCAGCTGCGCAACCAGCTCGCCCTGACCCGTTTGCGAGAGCGAGAGCTCGAGCCGCGCGGTCGGGTGACTGAGCTGGAGATCGACCAGTATTTGCGCGAAGCTCAGAGCAACCGCGATCCGGCCACTCGGCAAATCAACCTGGCCCAAATTCTGGTGGCCGTGCCCGATGACGCCAGCGGCGCGCAGGTGGCCACCCTCCAAGCTCGAGCTGAGGCCCTGCTGGCGCGCATTCGGGCTGGCGAAGATTTCAACAACCTTGCCCGCGCCGCGTCAGATGCGCCAGACCGCAGCAATGGCGGCCAGCTGGGGCTGCGCACGGCCGACCGCTACCCGAGCTTGTTTCTCGACGCCACCCAGACCCTGGCGCTCGGTGAGGTCAGCGGCTTGGTCCGCTCAGGCGCCGGTTTTCATCTGCTCAAGGTGATGGAGCGACAGGACACCAATCTGCCGCCCGCCGCGGTGACGCAAACCCGCAGCCGGCACATTTTGCTGCGGCTCGGTCCACAGCTCAACGAAGCTGCTGCACGGACCCGACTGTTGGGTTATCGCGCACAGATTCTGGCCGGCCAGGCCGACTTTGCTGCCCTGGCCCGTCAGCATTCGCAAGACAGCAGTGCCGCCCAGGGGGGTGACCTGGGCTGGACTGGTCCGGGCATGTTTGTTCCTGAGTTTGAGCAGTTCATGAGCCGATTGGCGCCGGGGCAGGTGGGTGAGCCCCTGGTGTCCCGGTTTGGCGTTCACCTGATCGAGGTACTGGAGCGGCGACGCGTGGAAACCAGCCAGCGGGAACAGCGGGAAGCGGTGCGCGGCCTGCTGCGCGACAAGAAACTAGACGAGGCCTACTTGCTCTGGGCTCAGGACCAACGCAGCCGCGCTTACGTGGAACTGCGCGAGCTTGCGCCGTGAGCGGCGCCCGGCGCTTAGCTGCCCAGGCCGCAGCCACCTGGCAAACCCGATGAAACACGTGGCGCGCAAGCGCTTTGGCCAACACTTTCTCTCCGACGCCGCCGTCATTGATGCGATCGTCGCCGCCATTGCGCCGCGGCCGAACGAGCTCATGGTCGAAATTGGCCCGGGCCTGGCCGCCTTGACGCAGCCGCTGGTGGAGCGACTCGGGCACTTGACGGTGATTGAGTTGGACCGTGATCTTGCCGCCCGGCTGCGGCTGCATCCACAGCTGACAGTGATTGAATCTGATGTGCTAAAAGTCGATTTGGCCCCTGTCAGGCCTGTCGACTCCGCTATCAAAATAAGAGTGGTTGGCAACCTGCCTTACAACATTTCGACGCCCATTCTGTTCCACCTGCTCGACCAGGTGCACCTGATTGAAGACCAGCACTTCATGTTGCAAAAAGAAGTGGTCGACCGCATGGTGGCGCGCCCGGCCACTGCCGCCTATGGTCGGTTGAGTGTGATGCTGCAGTGGCGCTACGCCATGGAGGCGGTGCTGCGGGTGTCACCGCACAGCTTTGAGCCGCCGCCACGGGTCGACAGTGCAGTGGTCCGCATGGTGCCACACCAGCAAACGGCGGCGCTGTCGGTGGCGCTGTTGAGCGAGCTGGTGCAGGTGGCGTTCAGCCAGCGCCGCAAACTGCTGCGCCACACGCTGGGTCGCTGGCTGGAGACCAAAGCCTATGCCGGCAATTTTGATGTGCAGCGGCGGGCCGAGGAGGTGCCTGTGGATGAGTACCTGGCGCTTGTCGGTCATCTTGAACGCCAGCCGGCGTGAAGCCCGTCCGAGCGCGTCAGTCATCAGTATCCCGCATTAAAAAGGCCCGCCGAAGCGGGCCTTTTGCAAAGACTGAGCGCCTGCCTCAGGCCGCTGTCAGCCAGTAACCGGCATTGAAAGGGCTGCTCATGCGCAGCGCCAGGGGCGACACGTCGAGCAACTTGTCGGTTGGCATTTTTTCGCCGGACTCGGTGGTGAGTTCAATACCGGTGACGCCAGGGGCGGTCGCGGTGTTGCTGCTTGCCTCATTCGCCCGTTCTGCTTGGCTGGTGTGTGCAGAACGGGCTACAGAAAAGAATAGAAACAGCGGAACGGTATTTTTCGATCCCCCCAGTAGTCTGCTGCGTCACGGAAAATATCGAGCAGTTGTTCGCGCGCCTCCTTGTCGAAGCGGGCGTTGGCCGGGACATGCTCCAGCACCACAATAAAGCCTGGCTGGGGTCCCGATTTGTGCAGCGGGTCGGTCATGCCGTCGTACAGGGCATCAAAATTCTTCCCAACATGGGACGACAACATGAATTGCTGACCAATCAGGTCGAGCACTTCTTGCTTGGACTGCGCGTTCGCCAGGTTGGCGTACAGGAAATGCTGGCCCAGGGTTTGGGCAGCGTCTTGCAGTTCCTGCACCCGAAAGGCGCGGATCGACTGCACGATGTTGCTGCGGATACCCCGCAATGGCGTCTCAGCGGCTGCGCGATCCGGCGCAGCGTTGGCTTGACGAAGTGGCATATTCATCCCCTCCTCACTTTCTAATAAACTTAAACCAATAAAAAACTCAGGGTTCGATCCTGCGGAAGCTGGCGTAGTGGTCGGCCGTGTAGTAACAAGCGTCAGGCGCCTTGGCTTGCCCACCACACACAATGCGCCGCTTGCCCCGGTTGTTGGCGCCAGGCGTTGGCACCGTGTATTCCCGGTAATAGCCGCGCTTTTGGGCTGGCAGCAACTGCTCACGGTTGCCAAAAACACTTCCATCCTTCTCATGGGCAAACGGACCGCCCTGCAGAATGAGCGCATGAATCTGCGCCCCCTGCTTGGGCAATTCGGCCAAAGAGATGGTGGTGGTAACGCCGGTGGCAGTGCCCTTGGCCTGTATGCCCCCGGCCAAAGCCCCCAGCAAGATTCCAGCAACAACCCATTTCAGGGTTGGCGACCACACCATCGACTAACTCCCCATCAAACTCCGGGTAAACCCGGAAACTCCAATGAACGAAGTGTCGCGTATTTGCCGAAATAAAGCAAGTGAATGCTCAAAAATTAAGCACAAAAATAGTGTGATTTATCAATAAGCGAACGCACACTTGTGATTTCTGGCTTATCGGCTGGCGTTGGCGTCGGCGACAGTGAGAGCTGTCATGTTGACGATACGCCGCACGGTGGCGCTGGGGGTCAAAATATGCACTGGTTTGGCCGCGCCCAGCAGCACTGGGCCAATCGCAATGTTGCCGCCGGCGGCGGTTTTCAGCAGGTTATAAGAAATATTGGCGGCGTCGATGTTGGGTAAAACCAGCAAATTGGCGTCACCAGACAGGGTACTGTTGGGCATCAGGTTCGCCCGGCCCTGTCCGTCCAGTGCCATATCACCATGCATTTCGCCGTCGACCTCGAGCCAGGGCGCTTGTACTCGCAGCAGCTCCAGTGTTTGGCGCATCTTCACGGCACTGGGTTGGCTGCTGCTGCCGAAGTTGGAGTGCGACAGCAGGGCGGTTTTGGGCCGAATGCCAAAGCGCATCATTTCTTCGGCGGCCATCACAGTGATTTCGGCAAGTTGTTCAGCGGTCGGGTCGTAATTGACATGGGTGTCGACCAGGAACACCTGTCGGTCGGGCAGCAAGAGGGCGTTCATACAGGCATAGGTGTTGACACCCGCACGCATGCCAATGACCTGGTCGACGTACTGCAAATGCAGGCCCGTGGTGCCCCAGGTGCCGCAGATCAGCCCGTCAACCTCCCCCTTGTGCAGCAGCATGGCCCCAATCAGGGTCAAACGCCGACGCATTTCGATTTTGGCTGCCTGCTCGGTCACGCCCTTGCGCTCGGTCATGCGGTGGTAGGTCTGCCAGAAGTCGCGGTAGCGGTGATCCGACTCCACGTTGACCACGGCGTAGTCAATGCCTGCGCGCAGGCGCAGGCCAAATTTCTCCACCCGGGCCGCAATCACGGCGGGCCGTCCGATCAGGGTGGGCAGGGCGAGGCCTTCGTCCACCACGATTTGCGCGGCACGCAAAACCCGCTCTTCTTCGCCTTCGGCGTAGACCACCCGTTTTTTGAGCGCCTTTTTTGCGGCCAAAAAAATCGGTTTCATGGTGTTGCCAGAGGCATAGACAAAGCTCTGCAGGCGTTCGCGGTAGGCGTCCATGTCGGCAATCGGGCGCAGCGCCACGCCGCTGTCGGCAGCCGCCTTGGCCACCGCTGGCGCGATCTTCATCATCAGGCGCGGGTCAAACGGCTTGGGAATCAGGTACTCCGGCCCGAAAGCCAACTCTTCACCCGCATAGGCGGCAGCCACCACCTCGCTTTGCTCGGCCTGTGCCAACGCGGCGATGGCGTGCACCGCCGCGATTTCCATCTCGACCGTGATGGTAGAGGCGCCGGCATCCAGGGCGCCACGAAAAATATAGGGAAAACACAGGACGTTGTTGACCTGGTTCGGGTAGTCGGTGCGGCCGGTGGCCATCACGGCGTCACTGCGCACCGCCTTGACGTCTTCCGGGGAGATTTCCGGATTTGGGTTGGCCAGGGCAAAAATGATGGGGTTCGCTGCCATCTTCTGAACCATGGCGGGTTTGAGCACACCACCGGCGGACAGCCCGAGAAAAATGTCGGCGTTTGCAATGATGTCACTCAGGGTTCTCGCCTCGGTTTTCTGGGCAAAGACGATTTTGTCCTCGTCCATCAGCTCGGTACGACCCTCGTACACCACCCCTGCCAGGTCGGTGACAAAAATATTCTGTCGCGGTATGCCCAGCTTGACCAGGAGGCTCAGGCAGGCCAGCGCCGCTGCCCCGGCGCCTGAGGTGACCAGCTTGACCTGCTTGGGGTCCTTGCCCACCACCTTGAGCGCGTTGAGCAGCGCCGCGCCGACCACGATGGCCGTGCCGTGCTGGTCGTCGTGGAAGACTGGAATCTTCATCCGTTCGCGCAGGCGGCGCTCAACGTAAAAACAATCCGGCGCCTTGATGTCTTCCAGGTTGATACCGCCAAAGGTAGGCTCCAGCGACGCAATGATGTCCACCAACTTGTCGAGGTCGTGTTTTTCGTTGATCTCGATGTCAAACACATCGATGCCGGCGAACTTCTTGAATAGGACGGCCTTGCCCTCCATCACCGGCTTGGCCGCTAGCGGCCCGATGTCGCCCAGACCTAGCACGGCGGTACCGTTGGTAATCACCGCCACCAGGTTGCCGCGGCTGGTGTACTTGAAGGCGTTG
>JBIKZZ010000044.1:0-17029 GCA_044354435.1 Rhodoferax sp.
CCCGGATGTGTTTAACGTGCTGCTGCAAGTGCTGGATGACGGCCGCCTGACCGACGGCCAGGGCCGAACGGTGGACTTCAAGAACACCGTGATCGTGATGACCAGCAACATCGGCTCGCACCTGATCCAAAGCATGGTGGGGCAGGACAGCGAGGACATCAAGGACGCCGTGACCGGTGAGCTGAAAAACCACTTTCGGCCCGAGTTTTTGAACCGCATCGACGAGACCGTGGTCTTCCACGCCCTGTCGGCCGAGCACATCGCCTCCATCGCCGCGATTCAAATCAAGGTGCTGCAAGCGCGCCTGGCCAAGCTTGACCTGGTGCTGGAAGTGTCACCAGCGGCACTGGCCGAGCTGGCCAAGGTGGGCTTCGACCCGGTGTTTGGTGCGCGGCCTCTCAAACGCGCCATCCAGCAACGCATCGAAAACCCCTTGTCCAAGCTGCTGCTCGAAGGCCGGTTTGCGCCGAAAGACGTGATTCCGGTCGACGTGGACCCGATCCGTGCGCCGGGGCAGTTCAGTTTTGAGCGGGTCGTGCATTGAGCTTTTAGGCTGCAGGGGCCGACGGCGTGCCGCCGCTCGTGTCCCTCCGCCCTGCGGGCTCCTTCCTTAACCTCGCTGCGACACGCCATCGGCCCCTGCAGCAGGCGAGGGGTTGGCGCACCAGCCAACTTACCAGATCAGGGTGGTGGGGCGTTCGGCGCAGCGGCATCAAGGAGGAGCCCAACGGGCGGGGGACAGCCGCGGAGCCGAATGCCGCGCCGGGCTGATCCCGCGAGAGGTCATGGATCCCCGTTTGCACGGGGATGACGGTGCCGGCCTTGGCACTGATAAACTTTGGCGGTGAAGCCTAATTCGAAACCAGATCTGTTCCAAGTCCCAGTTGCCTCTTTGGCAGTTGGTGCTCAGGTTCGCGGCGTCATTGAGAAATTTCCGATGATTGAGCTGGCGTTGCTGTTCGGTTCGGTCGCGGCCGGGCTGCAACGTCCTGACAGTGACCTTGATATTGCTATAGCGGCCAAGCATCGCCTGACGGCTGAGGAAAAGATGGACATCATCGCGTCGCTGGCTGAAGCTACCGGGCGCCCAATTGACCTGGTGGATCTGCGACAGGCCGGTGAGCCGCTAATGGGCCAGATTTTGACCCACGGCTGGCGCTTGATGGGCAGCGGTCTTGCCTACGCTCCGTGGATCACGCGGCATGTGATGAACCAAGCGGATTTTGTACCGTACCGCGACCGCGTGCTAGCAGAAAGGCGGGCGGCATGGATCGGGCAGTAGTCGAGCAAAAGCTCGAGTCCCTGCGTCGCTGCATTCTCAGGATCGAGTCCAAGGCGCCGCCCACCGCAGAGGTGCTCGCGTTCGATTTTGATTTGCAGGACATCATTTCTCTTAACCTAAGCCGGGCGGTGCAATTGGCAGTTGATATCGGAGCGCATCTGATCTCGGAATTGGACCTTCCTGCCCCCGACACCATGGGGCAGACCTTTGATCTGCTCGAACGTGCCGGGTTGATTGATGCTGCGCTCGCGCTGCGCATGCGCAAGGCAGTGGGTTTCAGAAATATCGCCACGCACAACTACGATCAGATCAACTGGCAAATCGTCCACAACATCGTCAAACACCACTTGGACGACTTCGCGGTGTTTGCCCGTGTGATCACGCAGCAGATCCAACGGCAGGCGGGGCAGTAGCTTAGACAGCGGCCAAACCGGCCGCAGCCGGGAGGTTTGGCGAACCAACCATGCTGCGCCGACCTGAGTACCCAAGGAAGGCATGGATCCCCGTTTGCACGGGGATGACGGGGCTAAACCAGGTCAAGCGCCAACAAGGCCGGCAAGCGCGCCTTCATGGCCCCAGCAATCGCCCCGTTTTTGACCATGCCTTGCACCGCCTGCATGTCCGGCGCCAGGCTGCGGTCTTGCATCATGGCGGCGGACAGGCTTCGGACTTTGTGGTGAACGGTTTCCAGCGCCTCCGAGCTGCGCAGTGGCCGTAAAAATTCGATGCCCTGGGCGGCGGCCAGCAGCTCGATGGCCACGATGTGTGCCGTGTTGTCCAGCATGGGTTGCAGGCGCCGTGCGGCAAAGGTGGCCATGGACACATGGTCCTCCTGGTTGGCCGAGGTCGGCAGGCTGTCCACACTGGCCGGGTGCGCCAAAGACTTGTTCTCCGAGGCCAGCGCGGCGGCGGTCACGTGCACGATCATGAAGCCGGAGTTGAGACCCGGCTCGGGTGTCAAGAACGGCGGCAGGCGCGACACCACGGTGTCCACCAGCATGGCAATGCGGCGCTCGGTGATGGCGCCGATCTCGGCAATCGCCACTGCCAGTGCGTCCGCTGCCAGCGCCACCGGCTCGGCGTGAAAATTGCCGCCCGACAGCAGCACACCTGCGTCGGCAAACACCAGCGGGTTGTCGGTGACAGCATTGGCCTCGCGCAGCAAGACCTGCGCGGCGTAGCGCATCTGGTCCAGGCAGGCGCCCATCACCTGCGGCTGGCAGCGCAGGCAATAGGGGTCCTGCACCCGGTCGTCGCCTTCCAGGTGCGATTGGCGGATCTCGCTACCCGCCGTCAAAGCGCGGTAGGCCGCCGCGCAGTCGATCTGCCCGGGTTGGCCGCGCACGGCGTGGATGCGCGCATCAAACGGGCCGTCGCTGCCACGCGCAGCATCCAGCGTCAGCGCGCCCGAAATCACAGCGGCCTCAAACACCCGCTCGGTGCCAAACAGCGCGTGCAGCGCCAGCGCGGTGGAGACCTGGGTGCCGTTGATCAGCGCCAGGCCTTCTTTGGCGGACAGTTGTAATGGGGTCAGGCCCGCCTGCTGCAGGCCGGCCAGCGCCGGCATGCGCACGCCGTCCAGCAGCAACTCGCCTTCGCCAATCAGCGGCAGGCACAGGTGGGCCAGCGGGGCCAGATCGCCCGAGGCACCCACTGAGCCCTGGCAGGGGATGACCGGGGTCAGCCCCTGGTTGTAGAGCGCCAGCAGCGCATCGACCACCGCCTCGCGCACACCCGAGTAGCCGCGCGCCAGACTGGCGGCCTTGAGCAGCAGGATCAGCCGTACGACTTCGGGCGCCAGCGGTTCGCCCACGCCGACCGCGTGCGAGCGCAGCAGGTTCAGCTGCAGCGTGGCCAGGTCTTCGTGGCCGATGCGCTGGTTGGCCAGCTTGCCAAAGCCAGTGTTCACGCCGTACACCGCAGCGTCGCCGGCGGCGGCTTGTTGCACCAGAGCCGCGCTGGCGCGAATGCCGGCGCGGCAGGCCTCATCCAAGGCGATGACGTGCCCTGCAGCGCCAAGGTCCCGCAATTGGGCAAGGCCAAGCTTGCCCGGCAGCAAGGTATGGGTTACGGCGTCGGTCATGCGCCCACCATCGGCAGGTTCAGGCCGTTGGCGCGGGCGCTGGCTGTTGCCACCTCGTAGCCCGCGTCGGCGTGGCGCATGACGCCGGTGGCCGGGTCATTGAACAGCACGCGGGCCAGCTTCTCGTCGGCATCTGAGGTGCCGTCACAAACAATCACCACGCCTGAATGCTGCGAGTAACCCATGCCCACGCCGCCGCCATGGTGCAGGCTGACCCAGGTGGCGCCGCTGGCCGTATTAAGCAGGGCGTTGAGCAGTGGCCAGTCGCTCACCGCGTCGCTGCCGTCTTTCATGGCCTCGGTCTCACGGTTGGGCGAGGCTACCGAGCCGCTGTCAAGGTGGTCGCGCCCGATCACGACGGGTGCCTTGAGCTCGCCGCTGCGGACCATGGCGTTGAAGGCCAGGCCGGCCAGGTGCCGCTCGCCCAGCCCAATCCAGCAGATGCGTGCGGGCAGGCCCTGGAAGCTGATGCGCTCACCCGCCATGTCCAGCCAGCGGTGCAGGTGCGTGTTGTCGGGGAACAGTTCCTTCATCTTGGCGTCGGTCTTGCGGATGTCCTCCGGGTCGCCGCTGAGCGCGACCCAGCGGAACGGCCCCACGCCGCGGCAGAACAGCGGGCGCACATAGGCCGGTACAAAGCCGGGGTAGTCAAAGGCGTTGGCCACCCCAAAATCTTTTGCCACCTGGCGCAGGTTGTTGCCATAGTCCACCGTGGGGATGCCCATGGCGTGAAAGTCGAGCATGGCACGCACATGGGTGACGCAGGATTCGCCAGCGGCCTGCGTCAGCTCGGCGTGCTGAGCCGGGTCTTTGCGTGCGGCCAGCCAGCGCGCCACGCTCCAGCCGGCTGGCAGGTAGCCGTTGATGATGTCGTGCGCTGAGGTCTGGTCGGTCACGATGTCGGGGCGTGGGCCGCCAGCCTTGGCGCGCCGTACCAGCTCAGGCAGCAGCTCGGCGGCGTTGCCACACAGGCCAATCGAAACGGCCTCGCCGGCTGACGTATGGTGCGCGACCAGCGCCAGTGCTTCGTCCAGGTTGGCGGCCTGCTTGTCCAGATAGCGGGTGCGCAGCCGGAAGTCAATACTGCTTTGCTGGCATTCGATATTGAGCGAGCTGGCGCCGGCAAAGCTGGCGGCCAGCGGCTGCGCGCCGCCCATGCCGCCCAGGCCTGCGGTCAGCACCCAGCGCCCGACCAGGCTGCCGTTGTAGTGCTGGCGACCGGCCTCGACAAAGGTCTCGTAAGTGCCCTGCACGATGCCCTGGGTGCCGATGTAGATCCAGCTGCCGGCAGTCATCTGGCCATACATCATCAGGCCGGCCCGGTCGAGCTGGTTGAAGTGCTCCCAGTTGGCCCACTTGGGCACCAGGTTGGAGTTGGCCAGCAACACGCGTGGCGCGCCAGTGTGGGTGCGGAACACGCCGACTGGCTTGCCGGACTGGATCAGCAGGGTTTCGTCGGGTTGCAGCTTGCGCAGGCTGTCAAGGATGGCGTCAAAGCAGGGCCAGTTGCGCGCTGCCTTGCCGATACCGCCATAGACCACCAGCTGGTCCGGGTTTTCGGCCACCTCGGGGTCCAGGTTGTTCTGGATCATGCGGTAGGCGGCTTCGATCTGCCAGTTGGCGCAGCTCAGAGTGGTGCCGCGCGGCGCGCGCACCGGCCGGGCCTGGCTGTCAAAGAAGGGGGTTTGCGACAAATCGGACATGGAGTGGCTCCGTTCGGGTGGGGTGGTGATACATTGTAGTTGTCTATACAACTAGCGCCATCTCGGGGAAACCCGGGGGCGTAAATGGGGCATTTTCTGCACAATCGACAGACCAAGCGCACCGCCACCATGAACCCGCTGACCACCGACCAACCTGCCTGCTGTCATCGCCACATACCCTGCCATGGCTGAAGATGCTGTCGTGCCAGCCTACGAGCGCGTCAAGGCATTCATCAAGGCCCAGGTCAACCAAGGTGTCTGGCGGCCCGGTGCGGCCGTGCCGAGCGAGGCCGCCTTGCAGCAGCAGTTCGGCATCAGCCGCATGACGGTCAACCGGGCCCTTCGTGAACTGGTGGTGGAGGGGTTGGTCACGCGCACCCAGGGGTCTGGCACGGTGGTGGCGCAGTTGCACCGCATCTCCAGCACGCTGGCGCTGCGCGACATCCATGACGAGGTGCTGGCCAGGGGCCATGTGCACAGCACCCGACTGCAGTATCTGGCGGCGGTGCGTGCCAGCGCGGCCTTGGCCGAGGTGTTTCGCCTGCGCCGGGGCGCTCGCTTGTTTCACTCGGTGCTGGTGCACTGCGAGGACGGGTTGCCGATCCAGTATGAAGACCGGCATGTCAACCCGGCTGCCGCGCCCGACTACCTGGGTGTGGACTTTGCCCTGACCACCCCGACCCGCTACCTGCTGGAGCACGCGCCGCTGACCGAGGCCAGCTACTCGATCGAGGCCAGCCTGCCTAGCGTGCAAGAGGCGGCCTGCCTGGCGATTGGGCCCAGCGTGCCCTGCCTGGTCATGACACGCCGCACCGTCAGCGGCCCGCATGTGGCCAGCTTGGCGCGTTTGGTCTACCCCGGGCTGCGCTACAGCTTTAACGGAAAGTTTCAACTATGAACTGGCAGCTGATACGCCTGGACGATGTGCCTGCCAGCCCCTGGCGCAATGGCGGTGGCGTCACACGCGAGTTGCTGGCTTGGCCCGAGGCAGCGGACTGGACCTGCCGGCTGTCGGTGGCCGAGGTGACGCAAGACGGCCCATTTTCTCGGTTCGACGGCGTGCAGCGCTGCTTTGCGGTGCTCGATGGTGCCGGTGTGCGTCTGGGTATGAACGGGCAGTGGTTTGACCTGGACCGCCGCAGTGCGCCCTTTGCCTTTGACGGCGCCGTGCCGGTGGATTGCCAGTTGCTGGGCGGGCCGACCCGTGATTTCAACCTGATGGTGCGCCAACCACTGGGCCCGGCGCTGATGCGGCGAGTCGCAGGCAATTGGTCCACAACGCTCGAAAAATTAAAATTGATAGCAATGTATTCAATAAAGACGGGGGCTGAGGCCCGATTTGGCTCAAAAACAACTGCGCTACCCGCCGGCTGCCTGGCCTGGCAGGTGGTGCCTGCGGGCGCTGAAGTTGGCCTGTCGGCCGCCGAGGCTCTGTGGATGGAGGTATCTTTATGACAACACAACTTTGGACTGGCTGCGCGGTGGCCACGCTGCAGCGCGGCGCTGACCGGCCCTATGGCCTGATTGAGGATGCCGCGCTGGTGCTGGACGCTGACCGCGTGCTGTGGGTTGGCCCTCAATCCGAATTGCCGACCGAACTTCGCGCGCGCTGCCAGCAGCAGCACGATGCTGGTGGCGCCCTGATCACGCCCGGCCTGATTGACTGCCATACCCACCTGGTGTACGCCGGCGACCGTGCGCGTGAGTTTGAGTTGCGCCTGAATGGCGCGACCTACGAGGACATCGCCCGCAGCGGCGGTGGCATTGCCTCCACCGTGCGAGCCACCCGCGCCGCCAGTGCCGAGGCCCTGCAGGCGCAGAGCCGGGTGCGCTTGCAGGCGCTGGTAGCGCAAGGCGTGACCACGGTCGAGATCAAATCCGGTTACGGTTTGGCGCTGGAGAGTGAGCGCCAGATGCTGCAGGTGGCCCGCGCCTTGGGGCACGAATTGCCGGTGACCGTCTGCACCACTTTTTTGGGCGCTCATGCGGTGCCGCCTGAGTTTGCCGGGCGCAGCGACGATTACGTGGACGCGGTGCTGGCGATGCTGCCGCAACTGCACGCCGAGGGACTGGTGGACGCGGTAGATGCGTTTTGCGAGGGCATCGGTTTCAGCCCGGCGCAGACCCGGCGTGTGTTTGCCGCCGCGCAGGCGCTGGGCCTGCCGGTGAAGCTGCATGCCGAGCAACTGTCGGACAGCAGTGGCGCGGCGCTGGCGGCTGGCTTTCAGGCGCTGAGCTGCGACCACCTGGAGTGGTTGTCGGAGGAGGGCGCTGCCGCCATGGCGGCAGCCGGCACGGTGGCGGTGCTTCTGCCGGGGGCCTTTTACTTTTTACGCGAGACCCGGCTGCCGCCGCTGGCGCTGCTGCGGCAGCACGGCGTGCCCCTGGCGATTGCCACCGACTGCAACCCGGGTAGCTCGCCCTGCAGCTCGCTGCTGCTGATGCTCAACATGGCATGCACCCTGTTCCGCATGACGCCCGAGGAGGCCCTGGCCGGCGTCACCCGCCACGCCGCACGTGCCCTGGGCCTCACTGACCGCGGTGTGATTGCACCTGGCCTGCGTGCCGACCTGGTGCTGTGGGACGTTCGCCACCCGGCCGAACTCAGCTACGCCATCGGCGCCAACCCGCACCGCCAAACGATTTTTGGAGGGAAACCCCTGTGAGCTTTACCCTGCACCAGGGCCATGCGCCCTTGTTGATCAGCATGCCGCACCTGGGCACCACCATCCCGGCCGATTTACACGGCGCCTATGTGCCGCGCGCGCTGGTCACCGAAGACACCGACTGGCACCTGGACCGGCTTTACGACTTTGTGACCGAGCTGGGCGCCAGCGTGCTGATGCCGCAAGTCTCGCGCTACGTGATCGACCTGAACCGCCCGCCTGATGATGCGCCCATGTACCCGGGAGCCTCCAACACCGAGCTGTGCCCGACCCGGTTTTTCAATGGCGACCCGCTGTACCAGCCCGGTGCCGAGCCCGACGCGGCCGAGCGCCTGCGCCGCCGCGAGGTCTACTGGCAGCCCTACCACCAGGCCCTGGCCGACGAGTTGCAGCGCCTCAAGGCCTTGCATGGCCATGTGCTGCTTTGGGATGCGCACAGCATCCGCTCGCAGATTCCCTGGCTGTTTGAGGGGCGTTTGCCCGGGCTCAACCTGGGAACGGCTAATGGCGCCAGCGCCGACGTCACGATTGCGGACGCCCTGATGCAGGCCTGTGCCGGTCAGACGGCGGTCAGCCACGTGCTCAATGGCCGCTTCAAGGGCGGCTACATCACGCGCCGCTATGGGGCGCCGGCGCAAGGCGTGCACGCCGTTCAGTTGGAGATGTGCCAAGACCTGTATATGCAGGAGCGCAGCCCCTACGCCTTTGATGCTGAGCGGGCCGCCGCGATCCGGCCACTGCTGCGCACCCTGCTGGACACTGCGCTGCACAGCTGCGCCAAGTTGTATGGTTGAGCGCTTCTACGCCGCGCAGGCATGGCTGAACGGTGGCTGGGCGCGTAATGTGCTGCTGTCGGTGGGCTCGAATGGTTGTTGGTCGGGCCTGCAGGCCAATGCCTCGGTCGCTCAAACACAAGGGGCGACGCGTCTGGCCGGGCCGGTGCTGCCTGGCCTGGTCAATGCCCACAGCCATGCATTCCAACGCGCCATTGCCGGTCTGACCGAGCGTGCCGGTGCGGCCGGCAGCAGCGACGACTTCTGGAGCTGGCGTGACCGTATGTACTCGGCCGCCAGGCGCATCACGCCGAGCCAAATGGAGCACATCGCAGCCTGGTTGTATGCCGAGTTGCTGGCGGGCGGCTATACCCAGGTTTGTGAATTTCATTACCTGCACCAGCCTGCAGACGCCGCTGGCGGCGACCCGCTGGACATGTCACTGGCACTCGTGCGCGCGGCCGAGCGGGTTGGCATGGGCCTGACTCTGCTGCCCACCCTGTACATGCGCTCGGGCTTCGGCGCGACCGGCCTGCGCGAAGACCAGCGACGCTTTGCTTCCTCGCCCGACACCTTGGTGCGGCTGGTCGGCGAGGTGCAAGGCGCTTGCCGAGATCTGCCAGGCGTCAACCTGGGCTTGGCCATCCACTCCCTGCGCGCAGCTGGATTGCCGGCCATGACCGAACTGGCGGCTTGGGCCGGAGTGCAGCAACTGCCGGTGCACATCCACATCGCCGAGCAGACCCAGGAGGTGCAAGACTGCCTGGCCCACACCGGGCAGCGCCCGATCGAATGGCTGCTGCATAACCTGCCGGTCAACGCCCAGTGGAACTTGGTGCACGCCACCCACGCCAGTCTGCCGGAGTTGCAAGCGGTAGCCCAGCGCGGCGCGGCCATCGTGATCTGCCCCACTACCGAGGCCAACCTGGGCGACGGCGTGTTCGATTACCCCGCCTATGCCAGCGCCGGTGGCAACTGGTCGATCGGCTCGGACAGCCACGTCACGCGCAGCTGGCCGCAGGAGCTGTGCCTGCTGGAGTATTCGCAGCGGCTGACGTTGCGCCGGCGCAATGTGGCCGCCCAGCCCGGCGGCAGTTCTGCGGCAGCGCTGTTCGAGGGCGCCTTGGCCGGCGGGCGGGCCGCCAGTGGTCTTCCGCTTGGGTCAATCACATTGGGGCACCGCGCCGATTTCATGGTTCTCGACGCCCAATCGCCAGCCTTGCTGGGCGTGCCCGGTGAACAGACCCTGGATGCCCTGGTGTTTTCCAGCCCGCACACTGCGCCAGCCCAGGTGTACCAGGACGGGCAACTGCGCCTTGATGGCGCACGGCTGTGCCGGCCCGGCGCCGAGCCCGGGCTGCGCGAGAAATTGGCGCAAGACTTTGCCAGGACGATGGGGGAGTTGTGGGGCTGAGTTGTTGCTATGGCTTTTTCGTTGGCGTTGGCGTTGAGCGGGGCCGGCGTGCCTGATTCCGCTCATGTCCCCCGGATGCAGCAGCCTGACCGGCAGCTGCATCCTCCGCCTTGACTTCGCTACACCAGGTACGCCGGCCCCTCCCTGGCTGGGCGCGACTGAATACCTGCATGCCCCTCTGGCCCGTCATTCCCGGCTACTGCCGGGAATCCAGGAAGTCATGGATCCCCGATCAGGTCGGGGATGACGAAGGGCTCGTAGGGGATGACGGGGTGGGGGCCAGGGACGACACGGTTTGCGTGCCAAGGTCGTCAAGGTGGTGACGGGATGAGCGGCGGAGCGGCATCAAGGAGGAGCCCTTAGGGCGGGGGACAGCCGCGGAGCCGCTCAGTCCGGCATCACCTTGACCGGAGCGCCAAAAACCAGTGCGGACCTTTGCTCAAGCGCCGCCTTGACCGGCGCGCCCACTCATCTACGGATTCATGTCGCGACCTGGACAAAGATGGCGCCCGGCATAGGCACGGAGGCCAGCAATGTCTTTATAGTGCAAGGTCCCCAGCCTGACGAAAATTGCCCATGAGCCAACCTGACCCCTTCCACCCGTTTGACAATTCCGGGGTCCCTTTGCCGGAAAACATTCCGGCCGGTTTTAGGCGCATTTCGCTGGGTGGTGGCTTCCTGGTGCACAACGGGCCCTTGTATGCCCGCTGGACCGGCGAGCGCGTGTTGCTGGGCTTTCGGGTGGAAGAGCGGCACACCAACCCGCTCAAAATCTGTCACGGCGGCATGCTGGCCACCTTTGCCGACATGCTGGTACCCTGCGCCAACATGTACCAGTCCACCTTGGAGCGCCGTTTTTTGCCCACCATCAGTCTGCAGATTGACTACATGAGCCCGGCGCCGCTGGGCGCGTGGGTGCAGGGGCAGGCCGATATTTTGCGTACCACCAGAAACATGTTGTTTGGCCAAGGTCTGGTCATGGCCGACGGCGAGCCCGCGCTGAGGATGAGTGGCATCTTCAAGATGGGACCGCTGTTGACCCAGGGTTCGTCGACCGACCCGCTCGGGCTCAAAACCCCATGAGTCAGACCATGCCTTTGCCCCTGGAGCAGCCTGTACCCTTTCGCCAGGACGCGGCTGTGGTGGGGTTGGTGGGTCTTGCCCATGCGAGTTCGCACTTTTCGCACCTGTTGCTGCCGCTGATGTTCCCTGTTTTCATGGCGGAGTTCTCGCTGAGCTTCTCGCAAGTGGGGTTGTTGATGACGGTGTTTTTTGTCGTCTCCGGCATTGGTCAGGCCGCCGCTGGCTTTGCGGTGGACCGGCTTGGGGCGCGGCCCCTGTTGTTTGCGGCTCAGGCCATTCTGGCACTGGCCTGCGCGGCGGCCTCGCTGGCCAATGGTTACCCGGCGCTGCTGCTGGTGGCGGCGCTGGCCGGTCTTGGCAACGCCACCTTTCACCCGGTGGACTTCACCATCATGAACCAGCGGGTGTCGGCGCTGCGTCTGGGCCATGCTTTCAGCGCCCACGGCCTGACCGGCAATCTGGGCTGGGCGGCAGCGCCCGTGTTCCTGGTTGGCCTGACCCGGCTGTCTGACTGGCGCACTGCTTACCTGGCTGCTGCCCTGATGTACCTGGCCATTTTGGCCCTGCTGTGGCTGCACCGTGACAAGCTGAGCACGCGGGCGGTGGCGCGCCCGGCTGGCATGGCCCAGGAAAACAAATTGGCCTTCATGAAGCTGCCGGTGGTGTGGTGGTGCTTTGGGTTCTTTCTGCTGTCCACCATGACGCTGGCGGTGGTGCAGAGCTTTTCTGCGTCCATCCTCAAAGCTGTGCATGGCGTCAGCATTGAGGCGGCCACGCTCACGCTCACGGCCTACATGCTGTGTGGCGCGGCCGGCATGCTGGCTGGCGGCTTTGTCGCCGGGCGCGCCGCCCACAGCGACCGGGTGGTTGCGATCGCCATGACGGTAGCAGCCCTATGCCTGGTTCTCTGCAGCACCGGCCTGCTGGGCGGCACCGGCACCATGGTGGTGCTCGCGGCTACCGGTCTGGCGGTTGGTATCGGCGGACCGTCGCGCGACATGATGATCAAGCGGGCCACGCCGCGCGAGGCCACCGGGCGGGTGTACGGCATGGTGTACTCGGGGCTGGACGTCGGCTTTGCGCTGTCGCCTATGGTTTTTGGCCTGTTCATGGACCGGGGTTGGTACGCTGCAACCCTGCTGGGTGCCGCCGGCACCTTGCTGCTGAGTGTGGCTGCGGCATTGGCGGTCGGCCGCCAAAGCACTGGGACGGCGGCAGCGGGCTAATCAGTGACCTTATTTTCCGGGTGTTGTTCATGAAGATTTCGACGCGTTTGATGCTGCTGGTTGGTTTGATGTCAGCTTTGCTGATCGGTATTGGCAGTTTGGGTTTGTATGGCATCGGCGCCAGCAACGCCGCCTTGCAAACCGTCTACGACGACCGGGTCGTGCCCCTGGGCCAGTTGGCAGAGATCCAGCGCATGATGGTGACCAATGGCGCCGAACTCACGGCTGCGGCACTTGAAGCCACGCCGGAGGCTGCAAGCAAGCATGCGACCGTCATCGAGGCCAATATTGCGGCTGTGAGCAAAGTCTGGGCGGCTTACATGGCCACCAAACTGACGCCCGAAGAAGAAAGAACCGCGGCCCTGTTTGCAACCCAGCGGAGTCGCTACGTGAGCGAAGGCTTGCGACCCGGTCTGGCAGCGCTGAACAGTGGCGACTTCAAGGAGGCGCAGCGCATCGCCATCGCGGTGCTGCCGCAGGTCTATGCCCCTACCTATGCCAGTATGGCGGCGCTGATCCAGATTCAGCTCAAAGAAGCCAAGCTGGAATACGATGCGGCACTCCATCGGTATGAATCTATCCGCCTTTGGTCGATCCTGTCCGTGGTGTTGGGCGTACTCGCTGCCGCAATGCTCGGCTTTTTCATGATTCGCGGTATCTCCCGCGCGATCCGCCAGGCGACCACCATGACCAGTGCTGTCGCATCGGGTGACCTCACTGTTGACACGCCAATCCGTGGCGAGGACGAGATTGCCGGTTTACTCAGGGCGCTGGCAGGCATGAAAGACAGCCTGATCGGGGTGGTGGCCACGGTGCGCCAGGGGTCCGAGAGCGTGGCCACGGCCAGTGCCGAGATTGCCCAAGGCAACAACGACCTGTCTGCCCGAACCGAAAGTCAGGCCAGCGCGCTAGAGCAAACGTCAGCCGCCATGGAGCAGTTGGGGGCCACGGTGGTACAAAACGCTGATAGCGCAGCTCAGGCCAACCAACTCGCTCTGAATGCCTCGAAGGTGGCGGTCCAAGGGGGGCAGGTCGTGGGCCAGGTGGTCGAGACCATGAGAGGCATCAATGATTCCTCGCGCAAGATTGCCGACATCATCAGCGTGATCGACGGCATTGCCTTCCAGACCAATATCCTGGCCTTGAACGCGGCTGTCGAGGCTGCGCGTGCAGGTGAGCAGGGTCGGGGTTTTGCCGTGGTGGCGAGCGAAGTCCGTGCACTGGCAGGCCGTTCGGCTGAAGCCGCCAAGGAAATCAAAGGCTTGATCAATGACAGCGTGCGGCGGGTAGAGCAGGGCAGTGCGCTGGTCGACCGCGCAGGCGTCACCATGACCGAAGTGGTGAATGCGATCAAGCGGGTCACCGACCTGGTGGGCGAGATCAGTTCTGCCAGCAAGGAGCAAAGCATCGGCGTGGCTCAGGTCGGCGACGCGATTACTCAGATGGACCAGGCGACCCAGCAAAACGCCGCCCTGGTTGAAGAAATGGCGGCTGCGGCCAGCAGCCTCAAGGCGCAGGCGGGCGATCTGGTGGGCACCGTCGCTTTGTTCAAACTACCTGCTGGTCGGGAGGCGCGCGCATACGCCTCGGGTGGCAGCGCCGGGCGCAGCCTGGCATCGGCTTCTTTAGCCAATTCTCGTGCGCAATGGCCTAAATCGCCCAGCCGACCGGTATTGGCCAAGCCGGCGCTTGCGCCAAGCGCTGCGCTCGCGGCCCCGCGCGCCAACCCCAAAGCGACCGGGCCGAACTCTCATGACGGAGATTGGGAAAGCTTTTGAAGATCGCCATAATGCGCCCATGAACAGTCAAACAATCGGCGGCCACCTGTTGGTCGAGTGCCTGGTGGCACAGGGCGTTACACACGCGTTTGGTGTACCGGGCGAAAGCTACCTGGCTGTGCTGGACGGCTTTCACCGCCATGCCGACCAGATTCGCTTCATCATCAACCGGCAGGAGGGCGGTGCCGCCTTCATGGCCGAGGCCCATGGCAAATTGACTGGCCGACCTGGCGTGTGTTTTGTGACCCGTGGCCCGGGGGCCACCAACGCCTCGATCGGGGTGCACACCGCCTTCCAGGACTCAACCCCGATGGTGCTGTTTGTGGGGGATGTTGCCAGCGACACGCGGGACCGCGAAGCCTTTCAGGAGGTGGATTACCTGAGTTTTTTCGGCCCTAGCACCAAGGGCTTTGCGAAGAGGGTCGAGCGCATTGACGATGTGCGCCGGATCCCGGAATACGTGGCCCGCGCCTTTGCTACCGCCATGAACGGCCGCCCCGGGCCGGTGGTGGTGGTGCTGCCCGAAGACATGCTGACCCAGGCTGTGGCGGCTCACCCGGTCACGGGCCTGACGCCGCAACCACTGCCCCGCCTGGCCCCGGTTGAGGCCTGGAGCGACCCGGGCGCTTTGCGTACCTTGCGCGAACTGCTCCTGAAATCAGAGCGCCCCATGGTGATTGCGGGCGGCGGCGGCTGGACAGTGCAGTCTGCGCAGGCGCTGCAACGCTTCGCCGAGAACTGGTGCCTGCCGGTGGGCAACGCCTTTCGCTTCCAAGATACCTTTGACAACCACCACCCCTTGTACGCCGGTGATGTGGGCATTGGCATCAACCCCAAACTGGCCGAGCGCATCCGTGCCAGCGACCTGATTCTGGCCATCGGGCCGCGCCTGGGCGAGATGACCAGCGGCGGCTACACCCTGTTCGAGGTGCCGCGCCCGCGCCAGACCCTGGTGCACATTCACGCCAGCGCCGAGGAATTGCACCGGGTCTACCACGCTGATCTTGCCATCAACGCCACCATGAACGCTGCCGCGCGTTCCCTGGAGGTGCTGACCGCGCCGGTGACAGTACCCTGGGCCGACTGGAGCGCGGCCTGCCACGCCGACTACCTGTCCAACCTGGAGCCGCAGCCCCTGCCCGGTCTGATCGACATGCCAGCCATAGTGACATGTCTGCAAACGCATTTGCCAGCTGATGCCGTGCTGACCAATGGCGCAGGCAATTTTGCGAGCTGGGTGCATCGCTTTTACCGGCACCACGGCCTGGCCAAGGGCTTCAAGACCCAGCTGGCGCCGACCAACGGCGCCATGGGCTACGGTGTGCCAGCCGGCATTGCGGCAGCCATCACCACTGGCCGACTGGCGTTCACCATGGCAGGCGATGGTGATTTTTTGATGAATGGGCAGGAACTGGCCACCGCGGTGCAGTACGGCGCCAAAACGATCATCGTGCTGCTGAACAACAGCATGTTCGGCACCATCCGCATGCACCAGGAACGCGAGTACCCCGCCCATGTGGCCGGCACCGGTCTTAAAAACCCCGACTTTGTGGCGCTGGCCCAGGCCTACGGCTATGCCGCCCAACGCATTACCCGCACCGAAGAGTTCGAGCCAGCTCTGCAGGCCGCCCTGGCGCGGTCGCAGGGCAGCCTGATCGAGGTGGTGCTGGACCCGGAGGTCATCAGCACCCGCGGCACGCTATCGGCGATCCGGGACAAGGCCTTCGCGTCTTTGCTACCAAAAAAATAGCTGTCGGACCAAGCCTGACCAGGGCTAGAGCGCTATTTCTTATATAAAAAAGGCCCGCAGCAGCGGGCCTTTTTACAGAGAAGGTCAGTGGCCCTAGGCCACTGAACCGGCTCACTCCTTGATGTCAACGCCGTAGAAATTGTGGCGTCCAAACGGGCTGAGTTTGAAGTCGATCACTTCTTTGCGCACCGGCTTGAGCTGCACCGCGTGGGCGATGGTGAACCAGGGCGCCTGTTCCTTGAAGATCACCTGCGCCTGCTCGTACAGCTTGCCGCGGGCGGTCGGGTCGGTGATGGTCTTGGCTTTGAGCACCAGGTCTTCGAAGGGCTGGAAGCAGAACTTGGCGACATTGCTGCCACCGGTCTTGGCGGCATCGCAGCCCAGCAGGGTGTGC
Organism: Rhodoferax sp.; assembly: GCA_044354435.1. Lineage (GTDB taxonomy): Bacteria > Pseudomonadota > Gammaproteobacteria > Burkholderiales > Burkholderiaceae_C > Rhodoferax. The sequence continues at coordinate 16,153 of JBIKZZ010000044.1, forward strand.
AAGAAGTTATCCGGGTCACCGTTGTCACCCGTCCAACCCAGCATGCCCATCTGGTGTTCGCCCGCCTGCAAGCGCTTGCGGTACTCGCCCCATTCAAAGCTCTTGATCTCGGCCTTGACGCCGATCTTGGCCAAATCGGCTTGCATCAGCTCAGCAATCCGCTTGGCGTTCGGGTTGTAAGGGCGCTGTACAGGCATGGCCCACAGGTCGGTGGTGAAACCATTGGGCAGGCCGGCAGCGGCGAGCAGCTTCTGTGCAGCAGCCGGGTCAAACGCGTCGTCCTTGATGGCGTCGTTGTAGGACCACTGTGTCGGCGGGATCGGGTTTTTGGCCGCAACACCGGTGCTCAGGTAGACCGCATCGATGATGGCCTGCTTGTTGATCGCCATGTTGATGGCCTTGCGCACCCGCACGTCATCAAACGGCTTTTTCGTGGTGTTGTAGGCCAAGTAGCCCACGTTCAGGCCCGGCTGCTCCAGCACAGAGACCTTAGGGTCCTTTCGCATGGCGTCCAGGTCGGCCGGGTTGGGGTAGGGCATGATGTGGCACTCGCCCTTTTGCAGCTTGGCCCAGCGCACCGAGGCATCGGTCGTGATGGCGTACACCAGGTCGTCAATCTTGGCCTTGCCAGCGTAAAACTCGGGGAAGGCCTTGTAGCGGATGACTGCATCTTTCTGGTACTGCACCAGATAGAACGGGCCGGTGCCGATCGGCTCCTGGTCGATTTTCTCGGGCGTACCGGCCTTGAGCATGGCGTCGGCGTACTCCTTGGACTGAATGCCGGCGTACTCCATGGCCCAACCCGACAGGAACGGAGCCTCGGGCTTGTTCAGGGTTATTTTGAGGGTCATCGCATCAATCTTGTCGACCGATTTGA
>JBIKZZ010000281.1:0-4548 GCA_044354435.1 Rhodoferax sp.
AGCATCAGATCATCGCCTCTGCTTTGCGTTTCTTGGCTTGCTTTTCCAGCAGACGACGCGTTTCGGCTTTGAATTCGGGGCGATCCTGCGGGACGCCTTGCGCACTTTCCCAGACGCCGGCTGAAGGTCCGCTGCCTGTTTCGCCAAAGAAGGCTTTCATCTCGGCAAAGCGGAACTTGTTGGCGATCGCGCCATTGATGACCTGGGCCAGTGATCCTGCGCCCGCCGGGCCCATGAGTGGGCGGGCTGATATCAGGTTGGTGAAGTACAGGCTGGGGATGCTGAGTTCTTTGGCAGCCTGAACCACGGGTGTGGTTCCTATGGCCAGGTCGGGTTGCCACTCGTGCATGGCAGCCAGGTCTTGCTCCAGTGAGGCACGGTATTGCACGTGGACGCCGTGGGATTCCAGCCATTCGCAATCGGACTTGCTCCAGGGCGTGCGTGGGCATGCCGTGCCCACGTAGCGGAGGTCGGCACCACTCTCAACCAGCAGTCGCGCCACCAGCAGCTCAGAGCCTTCATAGCCACTCAGGGTAATGCGGCCCTTGATCGGCATGCGGGCGAGACCGCCCTTGATGGCCGGCAGCATGATGTTTTTCACTATGTCGATCTTGGCTTGCGGCACATTGGCCACAGTGCCAATGGCTTGCAGCCAGGCTTCGGTGCCGTCGTGGCCAACAGGGGCTGAACCGACAATCGGCCGACCGGCATGTTCGAACTCACGAATGCTGGCGGTGTAAAACGGGTGGATAGCCGCCACTGCGGCGCAGTCCAGTGCGGCATACAGTTCTCGCCACTCACGGGTCGGCACCACCGGCCCGGCCGCGATGCCCATGGGCTCCAACATGCGTCCGATGATCACGGGGTCGGCGGGGAACATTTCGCCCAGCAGCGTGATGGTGGGCTTGTCCGAGCGACCGGTCCGCGGCGCCTGCACCGGGCCAGCCATGATTTCCTCGCGGGCATATTTCAGCATTGCACCGGCCAGCACATCTTTGGCCTCGGCATGGGTTGGCACGCCAAAGCCCGGGACATCAATGCCGATGATGCGCACCCCGTTGATGTCCTTGGGCAGCAGTTGCAGCGGGACGCCACTGGCGGTGGGTACGCACAGATTGATGATGACGATGGCGTCGTAGTTGGCCGGGTCGGCCTGGTTGTAGACCGACTCCCGAATGTCTTCAAACAGCTTGCCGGTCACCAGGCTTTCTGAGTTGAAGGGGACATAGCCGACGCTGCGCTTGGCACCGTAAAAATGTGAGGTGAATGTCAGGCCGTACACGCAGCAGGCTGAACCCGACAAAATGGTCGCAGTGCGGCGCATGCGCAGTCCCACCCGCAGGGCGCCGAAGGCGGGGCACATGCTTTGGGGCTGATCGTGCGGCCCGGCAGACGGTGACACCGGGTAGTCTTTGGCGTACTGAGCCAGAACCTCAGACTTGCCAGAGGCCTTGGCAGCGGCCAGCATTTTTTCGCCACCAGCGTGGCACCCCATGCCATCACCCTCGATGGCGGTGCTCACGCCGGCAGGCGCTTGCGCCGACGCACTGAGGATAGGGATGGTTTTGCTCATGGTCTGCTGCTGTTGCGAGTTCAGACTTCGTCGTAAACGACTTCAAGCGTCGGCTTGTTGTTTTCGGTGCGGCCGCACATGTCAAATTGCGTGGCCGGTTCAAGCACCACGTCGCGACCGACAGCCGAGGCGGCGAAAAGGCCGAGCAGCTGGTCTTGTGTCATGGGCTTGGGGCGAACCGGTTGCGAGGTGGCGACGTTGGCGGCCAACTCGCTGAACATGGGGCCCCAGACCGAGTCCGGGCGACCGATGATTTCGTAGCTGGCACTTTTGCGCCGAATGTCTTCGTTGGCCGGAATGGTGGACAGCACCGGGATGCCGACGTGCGCGGCAAAGTTGGCGGCCTCGCCGGTGCCGTCGTCGCGGTTGATGACCATGCCGGCCACGCCGACATTGCCGCCGAGTTTGCGGAAGTACTCCACAGCCGAGCAGACGTTGTTGGCCACGTACAGTGACTGGAGGTCGTTGCTGGCCACCACAATCACTTTTTGGCACATGTCGCGTGCGATGGGCAAGCCGAAGCCGCCGCACACCACGTCGCCCAGAAAGTCCAGCAAGACATAGTCGAAACCCCACTCATGGAAGCCGAGTTTTTCGAGCAACTCAAACCCGTGAATGATGCCGCGCCCACCGCAGCCGCGCCCGACTTCCGGGCCGCCGAGTTCCATGGCGTAGACGCCATCGCGCTTGAAGCAGACATCGCCAATCGCGACAGCTTCGCCCGCGAGCTTCTTTTTGGATGATGTTTCGATGATGGTGGGGCAGGCCCGTCCACCAAACAGCAGACTGGTGGTGTCGCTCTTCGGGTCGCAGCCGATCAGCAGGACCTTTTTGCCCTGCTGCGCCATCATGTAACTCAGGTTGGCCAGCGTGAAGCTTTTTCCAATGCCGCCCTTGCCATAAATGGCAATGATCTGGGTTTCTTTAGTGACCCCAGATGTAGACACCGGTGAAGGCTCTATGGCCGCTTCCGTACGCAAGATATCGCGCATGAAATTGACCGTTGCTTCTGCGGGTATTGTGCTGGCGCTCATAGGGTGTGTTTCCAATCTAGAACCATCTTCAAACAATCAGCATCCCCAAACGCGGTGCGGTAAGCTGCATCGGCCTGTGTGGCGTAGTGGTGGTGGGTGATCAGGCCGTCAAGTGACAGGCGCCCTTCACCGGCCAGCGCAATCACAGCGGAAAGGTCGGGTGGCGACCATTGCGCGGCGATGCGGATGCGTGCTTCGCGCATAAAGGCCGGAGGGAAGACAAAAGACAGCGGGGCCTCGTAGAAACCCGCCAGCACCACCTCGCCACCGGGTGCGAGGCGGCTGATCAGGTCATCGAGCAGGGCGCCAACGCCGCTGACATCGCAAATGCATTTGTAGTTGCGACGGCTGTCGTCGGACGGGTCAATCACCTCGTAGCCTACCGCGCCAGTGCGCCGTGCCGGGTTGGTGTCCCAAACGACGGGGTTTGTACCGGCCAATACCGCCAGGCGGGCAATCATGCGGCCCAGCACGCCGTGTCCCACGATCAGGTCAGGCTGCTGTGTACCTGGCGCGCTGTGCGCGTGGTAAGCGGTGGCTGCCAGCGCAAACAGCACACCCCGTTCGGCCAGGGTTTCCTCAATGGGCATGGCGCGCGCAGACGGAATGATCAGCCGCGAAGCCGAACCGCCAAACAAATTGCGTGCCTCTTGGAAGCATTGCGAGCCTGGGACGTAGACCCGGGTGCCGACAGGAACCGTGGCCTGGTCCCCGGCAGCGACAACGCGCCCAACGGTCTCATAGCCTGGGACCAAGGGATAGCCCATACCTGGGAATGCGGGCATGCTGCCATCCCACAACAGACGCTCGGTACCAGTGCTGATACCGCTGAATTCCACCTGAACCTGCACGTCGTTTGCACCCATGTCGGGTAGAGCCAGCCTCTTGATCGCCAAGGATTGGGGTTGCTGAAAAACGATCGCGTTAGCTTGCATGGCTGTATATTGACTCTGACACTTTTTATTGTCAATAATTATTTACATGATTTGAGATTTACGCGGGTAAACCCTGAGACTTGCGTCCCACCAGAATCTGGGTTTGCAAAGGCATTGGGTTGGGCACCACTTCGAGGTGGGTAAACCCGGCGTCGGCCATCATGGCCATCAGCTCGCGCGATGTCCGCAGCCTGCCGGCGCCCATTGCCAGCAGGTAGAAGTGAAAATAGGCGTCGCCTTGCGGCGTGTGCTCAGGCTCTTGAGCCATGGGTTCGGCCAGCAACAGCGTGCCGCCTAACGGCAAGGCTTCAAAAATCGCGGCAAGCACCGTGCGTACGTCGGCATCCGGGTGATCATGGGCGACGCGGATCAGCGTCACCAGATCAGCCCCCCGGGGCAGTGGGTCATGCAGGAAGCTGCCCGGCGTTGCCTTGGCTCTCGATTGCAGCCCCTGGCGCTCAAAGTTGGCTTGGGCCAGCTTAGCCACATCGGGCAGGTCAAACAGGTGAACCTGCAATTGCGTGGCATGCTGAGCTAGGCGGCTGAGAAAGGTGCCCTGGCCACCACCCACGTCGAGCACGCAACGGTGCTCGTCAAAGCGGTAGCTGGCCAGGATTTCGTCCACCACAAAGGGCTGCGACGCCGACATCAGGTTGGAGTAGCGGGCATATTTGTCGGCCTGTGTCAGGCCAGCACCGGCGGGTGCCTGAGCACCTGGTTCAAGTGTGTAGGGCCAGTACTGCGCCATAGCGCCGGGCTGCCCCGGGCCCTGCAGCATGGCCACCGGGTCTTGCATGTCTTGGTACAGCACGGCGTGGTGCTCGATCATGGCGCGTATGCCGGCGTAGCCGGCCACGGGCGCACCCAGCGGCCCCAGGCCATAGCGGCCCTGGCTGCGCAGGTCGAGCAAACGCAAGGCCAAGGCCGATTGCAGCAGCCTTTGCAAACCGGCCGCTGGCAGGCGGGTCAATTGCGCCAACTCTTCCAGGCTGCGCGGCTTTTCGGC
>JBIKZZ010000282.1:0-4530 GCA_044354435.1 Rhodoferax sp.
CATGTCGCGCTCAATCAGCGCAAAGCAATCGGCCATGTTCTGCGGCACCTTTTGCTTCAGGGACTCTACGGCGGCCGCATCGTCGGTCCAGCGGGTCCCGCGGGTCTTGTGGGCGTGCGCCACGTGGACGGTCGAGCACAGGTAGCTGTTGAAAGCCTGGGCGCGAGCAAAAGCGTAAGGTTCTGTCGGGGCCAAGGCGGCGGCAGGAAAGCATTGCGCCACGTAAGCCAAAATGGCCGGGGTCTCGGTCAACACCCCCGCGGCAGTCACCAGGACTGGCACCCGGGCTTTTGGGTTAACTGCCAAAAACTCCGGGCTCTTCTGTTCGCCATTGGCAAAATTCAGGCGCACTGCCTCGTAATCGGCACCTGCCTCTTCCAGCGCAATGTGTGCCGCCATGGCGCAAGTACCGGGGGCGAAATAAAGCTTGAGCATGTCTGTGTCCTTTGTGTCAATGCGGCGCAGCGCGACGCTGAGCCAATATAAACGCCCCGAGCGCCAGCAGGCTGATGGCCAGCAGCAGCCAGATGCCACTGGTGTAACCGCCCACAGGCGTCCACAACAGGCCCAACAGCAACGGCGCGGCGGCACGTGCCAGCGCCTGCGGCACACCCAAGGCACCGTTGAGCGAGGCCATGTGCTCGCGGCTGACATACAGTGCCATGGCGGTGCCCTTCACAATGGTGATCATGCCATTGCCGATTCCCCACAGCAGCACAAACACCAGCATCAGCCCGCCTTGCCAAGCACCCAACATCGGGGCGACCACCAGCGCCGACAAGGCCAGCGGCAACAGGGTCATGATCAACCGGTTGGCACGGTGCACATCCAAATGATGCTCAAAAAAGTACATCAGCAGTCGGCCGGCCACCTGTATCACGCCAATGCTGGCCGGCACGGCAATGGCCCAGGCTTCGCTCATGCCGTGCTCTCGCAACAGGTTCACCATGTGCGCCGGCAGCGCCACGGTGACGGCCATCATGAGCACCAGAAACAAGCCCACCAGTGCAAACGTGGGGCTGCGCAGGTACTGGGACAGCGGGGCACTGGCCGGCTGATCGGGCGTCACCAATCGCTGGGGCAGAGGTGCGTCGCGCAGCGCCTGCCAATGCACTGGCAGGCAGACCAACAGGTGCAGTGCCGCCAGCACCAGCACCGCATTGCGCCAGCCAAAGCTGGCCATGAGCCAGGCAATCAAGGGGATGAACACCGTGCTGGCCAGGCCGCCCAAAAAGGTCATGGTGATGATGGCACGCCGAAAATCCTGCGGGTAGCGGCGGGTCACCACCGCAAACACCGGTTGGTACAGTATGGCCGACATGGCCGCGCCCAGTGCGGCCCAAGCCAGGTAAAAACCGACCACGCCTGACACCTGGCTGAGCAGCACCAAGCAGATCGCCGCCAGCGCCGAGCCGCCGCTCATGACCGCGCGTTCATGGCCACGGTCGATCCATCTCCCGACGGTATAGGCCAGCAAACCCTCCACCAGCAGGGCCAGGCTGAAGGCCAGGGAGGATTCAGCCCGGCTCAGGCCCAGCGCCTGTTCGACCGGTGTCATCAGCAAGGCAAACAGGTAATAGGTGCTGCCCCAGCTGACCAGTTGGGCCACCGACAACCAACCCACCACCCGGGGGTTGTAGCGCGACAGACTGGCGCCGGTCACGCAGCGTAATCAATAGGCCGGCTGAAGGCCGGGTCAGCGTGCCAAGCCCAGTAGCTTGCAACCAATTGCCGGGTGATGGGGCCGGGTCGGCCGTCGCCCAAGGGCCGGCCGTCTACCCGGGTGACCGGCAAGACACCGCCGCCGGAGCTGGAGATAAAGACCTCATCAGCCTCGCGCAACTCACTGGCCGGCAGGGCACGGCACTGCAGCGGCAGGCCCAGCGACTGCGCCATCTCAATCACCGTGCGCCGGGTGATGCCCTCCAGCATGCCGACATCAGGCGTCACAATCGCGCCCTGGCGGACGCAAAATACATTGAAGCCTGGCCCCTCCACCACATGGCCCGCGGCATCGACCAGCACCGCGCTATCGAAACCACCGTCCAACGCACCGAGCAGGCCCATGGTCATGTCGTTCCAGTGGTAATTTTTAGCGGTTGGATCGACCGAACTCGGCGGAATGCGCTGCACATCGCTGATCTGCAAATGCAGCCCGTTCTCGCGTTGTTCGGCATTGGCCAACCAGACGTAAGGCACGGCAAAGGCGTAAAACTGGTTGACGGCCTGGCGCGGGTCGCGTGAGCCCCAGGGTGGCTGGCCGCGGGTGCAGATCATTTCCACATAGGAGGCACGCAGCCCGCTCAGGCGCACGCACTGCGTCAGCACCTCGGTGATCTGCTCAGGCGTACGGGCGGGGTCAAGCCGCCAGCGCTGGCAGCTGCGCATGAAGCGCTCCAGATGGGCCTCAAGCCGGAAAAACGACCCCTCCCACACCGTGACCACGTCGTAGGTGGCGTCGGAGCGCAAAAAGCCCCAATCGGTCATCGGGATACTGGCCTGACTAATTGGCAGGTACTCGCCCCGCACATAGGCGACGCCGCTGGAAAAATCGGGTGTTGTCACAGCTTGCCTGCTCGGAGTGGTCTGAATCGGGATTATGCAATGCCACCCGTAACCAACGCCCTCTTCGCCCAAGCGCAGCTCCCGTGGCAGGGGGCATCGATTTACTTGATCAGCTGCAACTTGGCTTGTGCTGAGGCTAGCTGAAACGGTCTGAGCCGCGTCATTTGACGGGCTGGATTGCCGATAATCTGACTGACATCAACTCCCGGGCCGCAGACATGACGCCTCTTGAATTGCTCAGCCATTACGACAGCGGCCTACCCTGGCCGGTAGCGCCCAGTGCCGCAGCTGGTTTTGACGTGACTGCCGCCTACCAACAGGCACTGGCCGTGCGGGCGCTGCGTCTGGCGCGCGGTGAGCTGCCGCGAGGCTTCAAGATCGGCTTCACCAACCGCAGCATCTGGGCACGCTACCAGGTCTTTGCGCCGATATGGGGCACGGTCTATGACAGCACACTGCGCTTTTGTGACGGGCAAGCCGCGCTGGCACTGGCCGGCACCTGCCAGCCGCGCATCGAGCCGGAAGTGGTGTTTGGCATGCGCACCACACCGGCGCCAGGCGCCACGCTGGACGCGCTGTTTGCTGCCATCGAGTGGGTGGCCCCCGGCTTTGAAATTGTGCAATCGCACCTCCCAGATTGGAAGTTCCAGGCGGCTGACACGGTGGCCGACGGCAGCCTGCACGCCCGCCTGCTGGTCGGGCCGCGCCTGGCCATTCAGAGCGTCGCGTCGACCGCCGGGGAGCTTGAGGCCCTGCTGGCAGCCTGCCAGGTGACGCTGCTGAAAAACGACAGCCCGGTCGACACGGGTTGCGGTGCCAACGTGCTCGACAACCCGCTGCGCGCCCTGCATCATTTCTTGGGCGAACTGCGGCAATGCCCCGGTGCGCCAGACCTGATGCCGGGCGACGTGGTCACCACCGGCACATGGACCGATGCCTGGCCCGTGGCAGCGGGCGAGCAGTGGCAGGCCGCCTTTGACACGCCCCTGCCCAATTTGCGCGTGGACTTTACCAGCGCTTAGCAGTCTGCCAGGCCCGGCCGGCCTACCCCACCAGTGCCACCGATTTCACCTGCGCCCAAACCTGCTGGCCTGGGGCCAGGCCCAAGGCGTCGACGGCGCGCGCCGTGAGGCGGGCCAGCAGCACGGCATCGCCGCACTGCAGTCGCACCAGGGCCTGAGCGGGGTAAGTGTCTGGCTCAATGGCCTGCACCACACAGGCCAGCAGGTTCTGGATGCTGGTGTGGCTGGGCTTCTCGGTGGCAATGCTCACGTCCCTTGCCACCACCCGCACCCGCACCCGCCGCCCCAGCGGCAGCCCGGTATCGCGCACCCACAGCGTTCCTCCAGGGAAGGCCAGGCTGGCCAAATGCCAACGCAGATCGCGCTCTTGCACGACCGCTTCGAGCAAAGCACCGGCGTCCTCCCCCATCAACACCGGCCCATCCAGGCCAGCCAGCACCGTGCCTACCGGGCCGCAGGCCGTGGCCCTCCCTGCCTCAAGCACAACCAGCGTTTCGGCCAGGCGCACCACCTCGTCCGAGGCGTGGGTGACATACAGCATGGGCATCTGCAGTTCATCGCGCAAACGCTCCAGCCAGGGCAGGATCTCCTGCCGGCGGGCATGGTCGATGGCAGCCAGCGGCTCGTCCAGCAACAGCAGCTTGGGCTGTGTTGCCAACGCCCGGGCAATGGCCACCCGTTGCCGTTCGCCACCCGACAACTGGTCTGGGCGTCGCCGCAGCAGCGCGCCAATGCCGAGCAGCTCAATCGCCGCATCCAGCCCTGCTGCGTCGCGGCCCAGGCCCGAGCGTTTGAGCCCAAACTGCAAATTGCCCCGCACGTCCAGATGCTCAAACAGACTGGCCTCTTGAAACACATAGCCCAGCGGCCGCCGCCAGGTCGGCAGGCAGATACCGGTCGCGGCGTCTTGCCAGGTTTCGCCTGCGATCGAGACCCTTGCGTC
>JBIKZZ010000372.1:0-3268 GCA_044354435.1 Rhodoferax sp.
TTACCCGAGCCCGACCATGACCACACTGATCTGCGACTGCAACCAAACCATGCCGCTGGACAAGGTGAGCCTGGGGGCGGCGCTCAATGAAACACTGACGCTGCACTCCAGCCTGTGCCGGCGCGAGGCTGGTGCATTTATCAAGGCGCTGGGCACGGGCGAGGACCTGGTGGTGGCTTGCACCCAAGAGTCCCGTCTGTTCAGCGAACTCGCCAGCCAGGCGCCAGGCGCGCAGGCCCCGATCCGTTTTGTCAATATTCGCGAAACCGGCGGCTGGAGCCGTGACGCCAAAGACGCCAGCCCCAAGATCGCCGCGCTGCTGGCTGTGGCCCACCTGAGCGAGCCCGAGCCAGTGGCTACTGTCAGCTACAAAAGTGCAGGCCGGCTGCTCATCATTGGCGAGCTGGGGGCGGCCGAGCAGGCTGCCGAGCTGCTCGGCCCTGAGCTTGACATCACGCTGTTCACCCAGGGAGGTGACATGTCGGGTGCGCAGCAAGAGCGGCGCTACCCGGTTTTGGGCGGGCAAATCCAAACGTTGACCGGTTGGCTTGGCGCCTTTGAGCTGACATGGCTGCGCAATAACCCGATCGACCTGGACCTGTGCACCCGCTGCAATGCCTGTGTCAGCGCCTGCCCGGAAGGCGCGATCGGGCTGGATTACCAGATTGACCTCGCAGCCTGCCAGTCGCACCGGGCCTGCGTCAAGGTCTGCCAGGTGGCTGGCGCCATTGATTTCACCCGCGCGCCTGAAGTGCAGACCGAACGCTTTGACCTGGTGCTTGACCTGCGCGGCACGCCGGCCTTCAGCCAGCACGCGCTTCCCCAAGGTTATTTGCGCTGGGATGGCCGCAGCCCGGCCGTTCTGTTGCAACTGCGCAGCCTGGTGGGTGAATTCGAGAAACCCAAATTTTTCGGCTACCAGGCCAGGTTGTGTGCCCATAGCCGCAATGAAAAAGTGGGCTGCCAGGCCTGCATCGACGTCTGCTCTGCCTCTGCCATCAGCAGCGACCGCAGCCGCCAGCAGATCAAGGTCAACCCTCAGCTGTGTGTGGGCTGTGGCGCCTGCAGCACCGTTTGCCCCAGTGGCGCCCTGAGCTTTGGCTACCCCCGTGCCAGCGAACAGGGTGTCAAGCTCAAAACGCTGCTGGCCACTTATGCCCGCAGCGGCGGCAAGAACGCGGCTGTGCTCTTGCACAGCCAGCAGGTTGGGGCACGGCTCTTGGGCGATCTTGGGCGTGCTGCCCAGCTTGAGCGTGGCCGCCGAGATGGCACACGCGGCGTGCCGGCCCGGGTGCTGCCTCTGCCGCTGTGGCACACCGCCTCCACCGGGCTGGAGTTGTGGCTGACCGCCATCGCCTATGGGGCCTCGCAGGTCTGGATTTTGCTGACCGACGAAGAAGCGCCGCAGTACCGGCAGGCCCTGGAGGAGCAGATCGCCGTGGCGCAAGCCATCTTGACCGGGCTCGGTTTTTCCGGCGAGCATGTTCGGCTGCTGCAAGCCCGTGACGCGCGGGATCTGGGGTCGCTGGACCTTGCGTTGCAGGCGCCAGCGGCGCAGGGTGTGGCGCGCAGCGCCGGTTTTGCGATACAGGCCGACAAGCGCGCCACCCTGGCTCTGGCGCTTGACCACCTGATGGCCCAGGCCCCAACCCGCTCGGGGGTGATTGCATTGCCTGCAGCCGGCTCGCCGCTGGGGGCGCTCACACTTAACAAAGACACCTGCACGCTGTGTCTGAGCTGCGTCAGCGCCTGTCCGGCCAGTGCCCTGCAAGACAACCCGCTGGCGCCCCAGCTGCGCTTTATTGAGAAAAACTGTGTGCAGTGCGGCCTGTGTGTCAGCACCTGCCCGGAGAAGTCGCTAGCCCTGCTGCCACAACTCAACTTGGCGCCGCAACGCAACGAGCCGGTGCTGCTCAATGAGATGAAGCCCTACGCCTGCATCCGGTGCAGCAAACCCTTTGGCACCCTCAAGGCCATAGAGGCCATGCTGGGCAAGCTGGCCGGGCACAGCATGTTCCAGGGCGCTGCGCTGGAGCGCCTCAAAATGTGCGGTGACTGCCGGGTCATTGACCTGCACTCTGCCACCAACGAAGCCCGCATCACCGACCTCTGACCATGACGCTCTACGCCCCCCCCACCAGCACCGCACTCGACGAAGAGACAGCCCGGGCCGAGTTATATGGCGTATTGGCATTGTTGTACTACGCAGCGCCCAGCCCTGAGTTGATCACTCAGCTGAGCGCCGCTGCCACCGAGGCCCCGGCGGCGGGCGCTCTGTTGGAAGAACCCTGGCGTGTGCTCGTTGGCATGGCGCGCAGCCTGCCTGAAGGTGCCATCGCACAAGAGTTTGATGCGCTGTTTGGGGGCATCGGCAAGCCCGAGGTGTATCTGTACGGATCACATTTTTTGAGCGGCTTTCTCAACGAAAAGCCGCTGGCGCGTCTGCGCACTGACCTGGCCGCGCTGGGCCTGGCGCGCGATGATGCCATGTCAGAGACCGAAGACCATGTGGCCTGCCTTTGCGAGGTGATGCGCTACCTGATCGCCGGTGACGATGTGGCGGTGGCCAACCTGAGCCGCCAGCGCGAATTTTTCAGCCAACACCTGCAGCCCTGGGTTGGCAGGATGTGCGCTGACATCGAACAGCACCCCCGAGCCCGTTTTTATACCGCTCTTGCCGGGTTGACCCGTGCTTTCATGGACGTGGAGGCGCAGGGCTTTGACATGCTGAGCTGAGCCTTTGCTGAACCAGCCGCCATGACTTGTGGGTTTACTAAGTAGTTACCCTGATCAGGGTAAAAAATATAAAACCACCTTGCTCTTCTTTCAGCTACAGTTAAACAGCGCTATGCAGTGCTCTGCATAGCTTCGCGCACCATTAGGAGATCAATATGTCCGACAGTTCAGGCAAAGCCTCACGCCGCAGCTTCTTTTTGACAGCCTCAGCCGCCGGTGCAGTGGCGGCCTCGGCCAGTCTGATCAAAGCACCGGCCCCAGCGGCCTTAGCTGTAGCGCCCAAACCGGCGCCTGAAAAGGGCGGTGGTTACTCACTGAGCGAGCACGTCAAGCGTTATTACCAGACCACCCGGGTCTGAGCGGTTTTTGGAGAACCCCATGTTGCTGACCAAAAAAATTGCCACCGCCGACAGCCCGGCCCATTCACCTTTTGTCCATAGCCTGCGTCGCGGCCTGTCGCAGGCCCTGCCCACCATGGACCGCCGCATGTTTTTGCGCCGATCCGGTCTGGGTGTGGGGGTCGGCATTGCCG
>JBIKZZ010000048.1:0-15089 GCA_044354435.1 Rhodoferax sp.
CAGGTGGCGCAACCCGATACGCCGCGCCCCATGAATGCGGTTTCCGACGGCAGCCCGAGGTACTTGGCCGAGGCGCCGGTTGCCAGAATCAGCGCGTCGCAGGTGTATTCGCCACTGTCGCCCTTGAGCGTGAAAGGCCGTTTGCTGAAGTCGACAGCGCTGATGTGGTCGAACAATATCTCGGTCTTGAACCGCTCGGCGTGCTCCAGAAAGCGTTGCATCAGCTCGGGCCCCTGCACGCCGTGCACGTCGGCGGGCCAGTTGTCCACATCGGTGGTGGTCATCAGTTGGCCGCCCTGGGCGATACCGGTGATCAGCATCGGGCTGAGGTTGGCGCGTGCCGCATAAATGGCCGCGGTGTAGCCGGCCGGTCCAGAGCCCAAAATCAGGACCTTGGCGTGACGAGTGGTGGACATGGTAAAAACCTTTGCAAAAATGAGAATCTGGCGTGTACAGTTGGGGTTGGCATGGGGTGGGACACAAGGGCGTCCCGGCCCGGGCTTGGCTCAAGCGGATTTCCGCTTGATTAACCCGCCATTGTAAGAACCATGCGGCTTGGCCTTGATGCCGGCGTAATCACCCCTGATGACCTACTCACTCAACACCCTTAACGACAAACGCAGTGTAAATGTGCCGGTGCGACCGGGGTGGGCCCGCTTCACCGACGAATTTGGCCTGGCGCTGGGATTGGTAGCCCTGGCGTTCTGGCTTTTGGCGCTGGTCACTTACTCGGCGCAAGATATGGCATGGTCCACATCGGGTGCGGCTGGGCCTTTGCGGAATCGGGGTGGGCAGCTGGGCGCCTGGTTAGCTGATGTCAGTTATTTTCTGTGTGGATTTTCCATCTGGTGGTGTGTTGTGGTGGGCCTCCGTTATTGGTTGGGCAGTCTGTCTCGCTGGCTGCATGAGCGAGAGCCCGGCGCCAAATTAGCCGAACTGGAGAGCCCTGCTGATTCGCGGTTGGGCATGCATCGCGGCGCTATTTGGCTGGGCCTGGCCTTGCTGCTGGCAGGCAGCGTCAGCCTGGAGTGGGCACGTCTGCACCGGCTGGAAGCCTATCTGCCCGGCCACGGCGGCGGTATTCTGGGTTATTGGCTCGGGCCGCTCAGCGTTCAGTGGCTGGGTTTTGCGGGAGCGGCCCTGGTCGGCATCATGTTGGCCTTGGTGGGAGCCTCGCTCGCGTTCGGTTTTTCCTGGGGTCGCGTGGCCGAGTGGCTAGGTGCCTGGCTACACACCCAAGTCGAATCCCGCAGGGAAAAGCGCGAGGTGGCTCAGGACATCGCCCTGGGCCAGCAGGCGGCGCGAGAGCGTGACGACGTGATGATTGAGCCGCGTGACGATTCTGCGCCAGTGCCTGTAGCACCGTCGGTGGTGATCGAGCCGGTGTTGGCCGTGATGCCCAAAAGCGAGCGTGTGGCCAAGGAACGCCAAAAACCGCTGTTCACCGAGCTGCCAGACAGCCGGTTGCCGCAGGTCGATTTGCTGGATGGCGCATTGGCGCGTCAGGAGACGGTGGCGCCTGAGACGCTGGAGATGACCAGCCGCATGATCGAAAAGAAGCTCAGGGACTTCGGTGTTGAGGTACGGGTGGTGCTGGCGCAGCCCGGTCCGGTGATCACGCGCTACGAGATCGAGCCTGCCACCGGCGTGAAGGGCTCCCAAATCGTTGGGCTGGCCAAGGACCTGGCGCGCTCGCTCAGTCTGGTGTCAATCCGGGTGGTGGAGACCATCCCTGGCAAAAACTTCATGGCGCTCGAGTTGCCCAATGCCAAACGGCAGTCAATTCGGCTGTCTGAGATTCTTGGCTCCAATGTTTACAACGAGGCCAGGTCCATGCTGACCATGGGGCTGGGCAAGGACATCATTGGCAATCCAGTGGTGGCCGATCTGGCCAAAATGCCCCATGTCTTGGTGGCGGGTACCACCGGGTCGGGCAAGTCGGTCGGCATCAACGCCATGATTTTGAGCCTGCTGTACAAGGCCGAGGCGCGCGACGTGCGCCTGCTGATGATCGACCCCAAAATGCTGGAGATGTCGGTGTACGAGGGTATTCCGCATTTGCTGGCGCCTGTGGTGACCGACATGAAGCAGGCCGCGAATGGGCTCACCTGGTGCGTGGCTGAAATGGAGCGCCGTTACAAGCTCATGAGCAAGATGGGGGTGCGCAACCTGGCGGGCTACAACGTCAAGCTCGACGAGGCCAAGGCGCGCGGAGAGCATATCGGCAACCCGTTCAGCCTGACGCCGGAGGCGCCCGAGCCGCTGGACCGACTGCCTCACATTGTGGTCGTGATCGATGAACTGGCCGACCTGATGATGGTGGTGGGTAAGAAGATCGAGGAACTGATTGCCCGGCTCGCCCAAAAAGCCCGTGCCGCCGGTATTCACCTCATTCTGGCGACACAGCGCCCCAGCGTGGATGTGATCACTGGCCTAATCAAGGCCAACATCCCGACCCGAATCGCGTTTCAGGTGTCGAGCAAGATCGACAGCCGCACCATCCTGGATCAAATGGGCGCCGAAGCCCTGCTTGGCATGGGCGATATGCTTTACATGCCCAGTGGCACCGGCTTGCCGGTGCGTGTGCACGGTGCCTTTGTCAGTGATGAGGAAGTGCACCGGGTGGTCAGTTACCTCAAGAGTCAGGGCGAGCCCAACTACATCGATGGTTTACTTGAAGGCGGCACAGTCGATGGTGAGGGCGAGACCTTGGGCGACGGCGGGACCGGCGGAGGCGAAAAAGACCCGATGTACGACCAGGCGGTTGAAGTCGTGCTGAAGAACCGCAAGGCCAGCATCTCGCTGGTGCAACGCCACCTGAAGATCGGCTACAACCGTGCGGCCCGGCTGGTTGAGGATATGGAAAACGCCGGCCTGGTCAGCAGCATGAGCAGCAGTGGCCAGCGCGATATTTTGGTACCGGCTCGCGCCGAGTGAAACACATGATCACATCTGTCAGCACCGCTCGGGTTTTCGCTATTCTTTTTATAGCTATAACCCCCTTACTGGTAAGGGCTGGAGGCCTGGAAAGCTTAGAGAATTTTCTCCGGTTGACCAAATCCGGTCGGGCTGAATTCACCCAACTTGTGACTGCGCCACCCAAGGATGGTGTGCTTGGTCGGGCTAAGGCATCTGGCGGCAGTTTCGAGTTTGCCCGCCCGAACCGTTTTAGGTTCATTTACCGTAAGCCGTTTGAACAGACCATTGTTGCTGATGGTCAGACCCTCTGGTTGTATGACGTGGACCTGAATCAGGTCACAGCCCGCAAGCAGGCGCAGGCGCTGGGGGCGACCCCAGCGGCCCTGATTGCCTCGGCGGGTGACCTGCGCGCTTTGCAAAACGACTTTGTCCTGGCCGATGCACCTGACCGCGACGGCCTGCAGTGGGTGTTGGCGACCCCTAAAGCGCGCGACGGCCAGTTGCAAAGCGTACGGGTCGGGTTTCGCGGGGCAGAATTGGCGGTTCTGGAGATGCTCGACAGCTTTGGCCAACGATCGGTGCTCACTTTCACTTCTTTGCAGCCCAATGTGGCCTTGGAAGCCGCCAGCTTCCAGTTCAAGCCGCCTGCCGGGGTGGACATCATTCGGCAGTAGCCATAGCGTTGACAACGGCAGCCCGCCAGGGAAACCAGACAGGGGCTGTTCCAAACGAGGAATAACGACCATGCGAGACAAGATCCGCGGGCCACTGGCCCCAGTACTGACACCGTTCAAAGCGAATGGCTATGCCCCAGATGTCACGCGATTCATTGCTCATTGCCGTTGGTTGATCGACAACCATGTGGGATTGGCCATCTTTGGAACGAATTCAGAGTCGGCCTCGTTGTCGGTGGACGAACGTCTGGGCTTGACCGATGCCCTGCTTGCTGCTGGAATCCCGGCGGACCGCATGATGCCAGGCACAGGTGGCTGCTCCATCACGGACTCGGTCCGATTGACCCGCCATGCCGTTGCGGCCGGTGCCGCAGGTGTGCTGATGCTTCCGCCGTTTTATTACAAAGGCGTGTCCGACGAGGGGCTGTTCGCCTACTACTCGGAAGTGATTGAACAAGTGGGTAGTGACCGGCTGAAGCTGTACCTGTACCACATTCCCCAAATGACACAGGTCCCCATCACGATGAATTTGATTGACATGTTGCTCAAGCGCTACCCCGGCACGGTGGCTGGCGCCAAGGACTCTTCGGGTGTTTGGGATAACACCCGCACGATGATCGACAATTACAGTCGGGATGGCTTTGATGTTTTTCCCGCCAGCGAGTCCACCCTGTCGTCCGCTTTGCCCCTGGGGGCTGCAGGCTGCATCAGCGCCACGGTCAATATGAACCCCGCAGGCATTTATGCTTTGTACCAAGGCTGGAACACCCCAGAAGGCCCGTCATTGCAAGCCAAAGCCGATGTGGTGCGCCAGATATTCCAATCAGTGCCCATGATCCCCGCGATGAAGCGCGTGGTGGCTGAGGTATCCGAGCACCCTGAATGGCGTGTGGTTCGCCCGCCCCTGGTGCCACTGGACGAGGCGACGGCGCCCACGCTGCTGTCGGCACTGAAAACGGCCAACTTTGAGATGACTGCTTACCCGGGCGTGCCAGCTTAAATCTGGTCGCCCGCTAGACGCAGATTGCCCCGCAATGACGCTCCATGGCCCCCCAACTCGCTGACCACCAGCCGCTTGCGGAGCGCCTGCGCCCCAAAACCCTGGCTGATGTGATCGGCCAGCAGCACTTGCTGGGCGAAGGCATGGCGCTGCGCTTGGCTTTTGAATCGGGACAGCCCCACAGCTGCATCCTGTGGGGTCCCCCGGGCACTGGCAAGACCACCATGGCCAGGCTGATGGCCAATGCGTTTGACGCTCAGTTCATCACCATCAGTGCCGTTTTGGGTGGCGTGAAAGACATCCGTGAGGCGGTGGAGTTGGCTCAGCTCGCGCGCAGCCAGGGTCGGCGCACCATTCTGTTTGTCGATGAAGTACACCGCTTCAACAAAAGCCAGCAGGACGCGTTTTTGCCTCATGTCGAAAGCGGCCTGTTCACCTTTATCGGTGCCACCACCGAAAACCCGTCGTTCGAGGTGAACTCGGCCCTGCTGTCGCGCGCGGCGGTTTATGTGTTGCAGGCCTTGACCCAGACTGACCTGGCGCAAATTGTGGCGCGCGCCCTTGGCAGTGGCGCTGTGCCCTCCATAGAACGCGAAGCCGTCGATCGGCTCATTGCCCATGCGGACGGTGATGCGCGTCGGCTGCTCAACACGCTGGAAACCCTGGCTGCGGCTGCCACCCAGGAAAAGCGCGCCGAGGTCACCGATGTCTGGCTGCTCAAGGTGCTGGGTGAACGCATGCGCCGCTACGACAAGGGGGGCGAGCAGTTTTACGACACCATCAGCGCGCTGCATAAATCGGTGCGCGGCTCTGATCCGGATGCGGCCCTTTACTGGTTGGTGCGCATGCTCGACGGTGGGGCTGATCCCCGTTATCTGGCACGCCGCCTGATCCGTATGGCCAGCGAAGATATTGGCCTGGCCGATCCGCGAGCCCTGCGTATGGCCCTGGACGCCGCCGAGGTCTACGAGCGAATGGGCAGCCCCGAGGGTGAGCTGGCGCTGGCCGAGTGCGTGGTTTACCTGGCCGTGGCTGCCAAATCCAACGCGGTTTACAAAGCTTTTAATGAAGCCCGGGCTTTTGTCAAGAAAGATGGCACCCGGCCGGTGCCCATGCACCTGCGCAATGCGCCCACTCAACTCATGAAAAATCTGGATTACGGCAAAGGCTACCGCTACGCGCACGATGAGCAGGGCGGTTTTGCCGCTGGAGAAAACTACCTGCCCGAAGGCATGGCCGCACCCGGGTTTTACCGCCCGGTTGAACGCGGCCTGGAGATCCGTATTGCGGATAAGTTGCGGCAGCTGCGCAGCCTGAACCATCAGGGCAACTGATGGCCTGTGATTCCTGCTGATAGCCTGCCTGCGCGAGGGTAAACCCCATCGAAGGTGCCCTCGAGCTGGGGGGGTGTGCTCGCTACAATCCCGTCCACTGACCTGTCTGTTGCGCCATATTGGCAGGGTAATTGCCAGAGACCTGTTAGCGCTCAAAAGGCCGCGCGGCTCGGCGGCAAACCAACAACCAAGCGCCGGTCACCCATCGGAGAAGTTTTATGGATACCTTCATACAGCAGATCATCAACGGTCTGGTGTTGGGCAGCATGTACGCCCTCGTCGCGCTGGGCTACACCATGGTCTACGGCATCATCAACCTGATCAACTTCGCCCATGGCGAGGTGCTGATGGTTGGCGCCCTGACCAGTTGGACCATCATTGGCCTGATGAAAGAGGGCATGCCGGGAACCCCGGGCTACGTGATTTTGTTCGTGGCGCTCATCATTGCTTGCGTGGTGGCTGCGGCGCTGAATTTCGTGATTGAAAAAGTAGCCTACCGGCCGCTGCGCAACAGCCCCAAACTGGCGCCCTTGATCACCGCCATCGGCATGTCGATCCTGCTGCAAACACTGGCCATGATCATCTGGAAGCCCAATTACAAACCTTACCCCACGCTGCTGCCCAGCACGCCGTTCAACATCGGCGGCGCCGTGATCACGCCGACCCAAGTGCTGATTCTGGGCATGACCGCCGTCTCTCTGGCGCTGCTGATGTGGGTGGTTAACTCGACCCGGTTGGGCCGTGCGATGCGCGCCACCGCAGAGAACCCGCGCGTGGCAGCCCTGATGGGCGTCAAACCCGACGTGGTGATTTCGGCCACTTTCCTGATTGGTGCCGTGCTGGCTGCCATTGCCGGCGTGATGTGGGCCGCGAACTACGGCACCGTGCAGCACACCATGGGCTTTTTGCCGGGTCTCAAAGCCTTCACGGCAGCGGTGTTTGGCGGCATTGGCAACCTGGCTGGCGCCGTGGTGGGGGGCATCCTGCTGGGCCTGATCGAGTCGATTGGTGCTGGCTACATCGGCACCCTGACGGGCGGCGTGTTGGGCAGCCATTACTCGGACATTTTTGCCTTCATCGTGCTGATCATCGTGCTGACGCTGCGGCCTTCGGGCTTGCTGGGTGAGCGGGTGGCAGACCGGGCCTGAGCATCGCCACCCCCTGACTCAAGGACTGACATGAAACTGAATCAACGCAATCTTGTGGCGCTGGCGCTGTCGGCGGTGGGCTTGCTGGTGCTGCCCTTGTTGTTGCAAGGCTTTGGCAACGCCTGGGTGCGCATTGCCGACATGGCCCTGCTCTACGTGCTTCTGGCGCTGGGTCTGAATATTGTGGTCGGCTATGCGGGCCTGCTGGACCTAGGCTATGTGGCCTTTTTTGCGATTGGCGCCTATATGTACGGGCTGATGGCCTCGCCCCATTTGAGTGAGTCCTTTGCTGCAGTGGCCTCCTTGTTTCCCAATGGCCTGCACACTCCGCTGTGGATCGTGATTCCGCTGGCGGCCGGACTGGCGGGGATTTTTGGCGTGCTGCTCGGTGCGCCAACGCTGCGCTTGCGGGGGGATTACCTGGCTATCGTTACGCTGGGCTTTGGTGAAATCATCCGCGTTTTCTTGAACAACCTGGACCATCCTGTCAACATCACCAACGGTCCCAAGGGTCTGAATCAGATCGATTCACTGAGTTTTTTCGGACTCAACCTGGGTAAAAAAGTGGAGGTATTTGGCTTTGAGCTGGCCTCGGTGTCGCTCTACTACTACCTGTTTTTGGCCCTGGTGCTGTTCAGTGTGCTGGTCTGTCACCGGCTGGAACGGTCACGCGTCGGGCGGGCCTGGATGGCCATTCGGGAGGATGAAATCGCGGCTAAAGCCATGGGCATCAACACCACCAACATGAAGCTGCTGGCTTTTGGCATGGGAGCCACCTTTGGCGGCGTGTCGGGTGCCATGTTCGCCTCGTTTCAGGGTTTCATCTCGCCCGAGTCCTTCAGCCTGATGGAGTCGGTGATGATCGTGGCCATGGTGGTGCTGGGCGGCATCGGTCATCTGCCGGGGGTGATCCTGGGTGCGGTGCTGCTGTCAGCCTTGCCTGAGGTGCTGCGCTACGTTGCTGGGCCGCTGCAGGCCATGAGCGGTGGCCGGCTCGATTCAGCGATTCTGCGCCAGCTGCTGATTGCGCTGGCGATGATCAGCATCATGCTGTTGCGGCCCAAGGGTTTGTGGCCCGCGCCAGACCATGGCAAGTCTCTGCAAAACACCAAGAGCTGACGAGAGAGCACCATGACAGACACAGTACTTGAGGTGACCGGTGTTTCCAAGCGCTTCGGCGGGCTGCAGGCCCTGAGCGATGTGGGTATCCGCATTCAGCGCGGCCAGGTGTATGGCCTGATCGGCCCCAACGGCGCGGGCAAGACCACCTTTTTCAATGTCCTGACCGGCCTGTACACGCCCGACAGCGGTAACTTTGCGCTGGCCGGTAAGGCCTACCAACCTACAGCGGTGCATGAAGTGGCCAAAGCCGGCATTGCGCGCACCTTTCAGAATATTCGCCTGTTTGCCGAGATGACCGCGCTGGAGAACGTGATGGTGGGCCGCCACATACGCACCGGTTCGGGCCTGTTGGGTGCCATCTTTCGTACCCCCAGCTTCAAGGCCGAGGAACTGGCCATTGCTTCGCGTGCGCAGGAGCTGCTGGACTACGTCGGCATCGGCCGTTTTGCCGATTACAAGGCCCGCACCCTGAGCTACGGTGACCAGCGCAGGCTGGAGATTGCGCGCGCCCTGGCGACAGACCCGCAACTGATTGCGCTGGATGAGCCAGCTGCAGGCATGAATGCCACAGAGAAGGTGATGCTGCGCGAGCTGATCGACAAAATCCGTAACGACAACCGCACCATATTGTTGATCGAGCACGATGTCAAGCTGGTAATGGGCCTGTGCGACCGGGTGACCGTGTTGGACTACGGCAAGCAGATTGCAGAGGGCACGCCTGCCGAAGTGCAAAAAAATGAAAAAGTCATTGAAGCCTATCTTGGCACGAGTTGAACCGTTCAGCGCAGCGCGCAGACCCTGTTCCCCAAGGAAACAAGCATGACAAACACTTTACTCAAGGTTACCGGTCTCAAGGTCGCCTATGGCGGCATTCAAGCCGTCAAAGGTGTTGATTTTGAGGTGCGCGAGGGTGAGCTGGTGTCGCTGATTGGCTCCAACGGCGCCGGCAAGACCACCACCATGAAGGCCATCACCGGCAGCCTGCCCATCAACGACGGTGACATCGAGTACCTGGGCAAGAGCATTCGTGGCCAGGGCCCCTGGGATCTGGTGCGCCAGGGCCTGGCCATGGTGCCCGAAGGGCGCGGTGTGTTTGCCCGCATGACCATCACGGAGAACCTGCAGATGGGTGCGTACATTCGCGACGACAAGGCCGGCATCCTGCAAGACATCGACAAGGTGTTCACCATCTTCCCGCGCCTGAAAGAGCGCCGCGACCAGCTCGCCGGCACCATGAGCGGTGGCGAGCAGCAGATGCTGGCCATGGGCCGGGCTCTGATGAGCCGGCCTAAGGTGCTGTTGTTGGATGAGCCCTCCATGGGCCTGGCGCCCATCATGGTCGACAAGATTTTTGAAGTGGTGCGCGACGTGTCCGCGCAGGGCGTGACTGTGCTGCTGGTGGAGCAAAACGCCAGCCGCGCTCTGTCGATCGCCGATCGCGGCTACGTGATGGAGTCTGGCTTGGTCACCATGTCGGGTGATGCCAAGACCATGCTCAAGGACCCCAAGGTACGAGCCGCCTACCTGGGCGAGTGAACAGGCGGGCCCGTTGCGGGCCCCGGTGCCTCAGATGGTCATGCCGCCGTCCACGGCGAACACCTGGCCGCTGGAAAACACCGACTCGTCGCTCGCCAGGTAGACCACAATCGGTGCGATCTCAGGCGCCTGGGCCAGCCGGCCCATCGGTTGCCGGGCCACAAAGTCTTTGCGCGCTTGCACCGGGTCGGGGTAGCTGTTGATGCGGTCCTGCAGTGAGGGCGTGTCCACCGTACCGGGTGCGATCGCATTGCATCGGATGCCTTTGCCCACAAAATCAGCGGCCACCGATTTGGTCAGCCCCACCACGGCTGCCTTGCTGCTGCCATAGATAAAGCGGTTGGGCAGACCCTTAAGGCTGCTGCAGACGCTGGCCATGTTGATGATGCTGCCACCGCCGGCTGCCAGCATACCGGGCAGCACGGCCTGGATCATCCAGTATTGGGCACGGACATTGAGATTGAAAGCGAATTCCCATTCGTCATCGGTGGCCTGCAAGATGCTCCCGTTGTGCACCACGCCGGCGCAATTGAACAAAACATTCAGCGGGGGCAGGGTGGCGACCAAGCTCTGTATGGCAGCCTTGTCCAGCACATTCAAGACGGCAGTGCTGACATTGGGCACGCCCTCATAAGCTGTCAAAAGTTGCGGATTGAGGTCGGTGGCGATCACCTGCGCCCCCTCTGCGGCCATGGCCAATACGCTGGCCCGTCCAATGCCCTGGCCGGCGGCCGTGACGAGTACGGTTTTTCCTTGAAGTCTCATGGTGTCTTCCTTTTCAGTGATTGATCGGCGATTTGCCGTTGGGTGATTTCTTGCCAATCCCATTCAATGCCCAATCCTGGTGTGTCGGGCGGGTAAGCGTAGCCGCCTTCAACGCGTATGCGGCTGCTGGTGATGTCATCGAGCTGCGGGATGTACTCCACCCAGGCTGCATTGGGCACGGCTGCGCACAGGCTCACGTGCAACTCCATCAGGAAGTGAGGGCACACCGGCACGTCGAAGCCCTCGGCCAGGTGCGCCACCTTGATCCAGGGCGTGATGCCACCGATGCGTGCCACATCGGGCTGCACGATGCTGCAGGCCCCCTGTTCAAGGTACTCACGGAACTGGCTCAGGTGGTACATCGATTCGCCCACGGCCACGGGTATGGCCGTGTGTTGGCGCAACTGGCGGTGCCCGGCCACGTCTTCAGCGGGCAGTGGCTCTTCCAGCCAGGCCAGGTCAAACGGGGCAAAGGCGGCTGCGCGACGCACCACTTCGGGCCGGTTAAAGCCCTGGTTGGCGTCGGTCATCAACTCGAACCCGGGGCCCACGGCCGCGCGCACTGCCGCCAGCCGGGCCACATCTTCACTGACATGCGGCCGGCCGATCTTGATCTTGGCGCCTTTGAAGCCCTGGGCCTGGGCCTGCAGGGTCTGCGCCACCAGTTCGTCAGCACCCAGGTGCAACCAGCCGCCCTCGGTGGTGTAGACCCCCACCCGGCTCTGTGCCCCACCGAGCAGCTGCCATAGGGGCAACTGCTGGCTGCGCGCGCGCCAGTCCCACAGTGCGGTGTCCACACAGGCCAGCGCCAGGCTGGTGATGGCACCTACGGCAGTGGCGTGGGTGTGGAAGAACAGGTCTTTCCAGATCGCCTCGATGTGCAGCGGGTTGCGCCCGAGCAGGCGCGGTGCCAGGTGGTCGTGCAGCAGCGCCATGACCGAGGAGCCGCCGGTGCCTATGGTGTACGCGTAGCCCGTTGCCTCAATGCCATCGCTGCAGCTCAGTGTGAGCAGAATGGTCTCCTGCGTCACAAAGGATTGGATGGCGTCGGTGCGCACCACTTTGGGCGGCAGGTTGACTTGCCGCAGGCGGATGGTGTCGATGGTCAGAGGTGTTGCCATGTCAATGCGGGCGCTGTTGTTTGGCTGTGGGGGTAGGTCAGTAGTTGACGAAGCGCGGCGGCCCGACATCCACCGTGGCCATGAGGGCGTTCATGTGACCGCGCATTTGTGCCAGCTTCAGCGCCTCGTTGCCATCATGCAGCCACAGGTTGTCGTATTCCTCCGGGTCGGTCACGCTGTCGAACAGCTCAGCCAGGTCATGGCCGTGGTAAAAAATACTTTTGTACCGGCCGTCGAACACCATGGAGGCGTGGCTGTGGTCGGCATGGCCAGCCATGGCGTCCCGGTATTCGCTGACCACGGCTGCCTTGTGCTGGTTGGGATCGGTCTGCCCGGTCAGAAGCGGCAGCAGGGACCGGCCCTGCATGCTGGCGGGGACTTCGAGGCCACAGGCGGCCATCAGTGTCGGGGCCACGTCAATGGTTTCGACCAGGGCGTCACTGCGCAAGTCGTTAACAAATTGCCCTGGCCAAGACATGATCAGCGGCACCCGGACCAGGCCGTCAAAAAACCGGCAGCCTTTGAGGATGAGGCCATGGTCACCCAGCATCTCGCCATGGTCGCTCATGTAGACCACGATGGTGTTCTCGAGCTGGCCCGAGTCGCGCAGGGTCTGCATGATGCGGCCAAACTGGTCGTCGATCTGCTCGATCATCGCGTAGTAGTTGGCCTTGACCTCCAGCGCATCGTAGTCATTGTGTGCTGATGCGATGGCGTCATGACCATCAGCCGACACCGGAACAATGGTCTTGCGTACCCGCGGGTCGTCGGCATGCTTGGTCTGCTGGTCGATGCCCGCAAAGGCACGCTGGCGCTCGATGTCAGACGGCCGAAACCGTGGCAGCGGCAAATCAGCTGGTCGGTAGCGTTGCAGGTATTCGGGTGGGGCATCAAACGGGCCGTGCGGGTCGAACGGATTGACGCTGATCATCCACGGCCGGTCACGCCGCTCGGTGATGAAGCGCATCGCCATCTCCGAACACCAGGTGGTCTGGTGGTATTCGCTGGCAACACCGGGCCCGCAAAAATAGTTGACGTTGGCGTACAGCTCGGCTGGGTCGACTTTCTTCTCGTGCTTGAGCCAATTTTCGTAGTCATGGCCGAAGGCCTGATCAGGCGTGGGGTGGTGGCTCCAGTGGAACACCCGGTAGCCGTCATCGGTGCGGACCTCGTAATGCTTGGCTGCTGCCAGGTGCAACTTGCCCACCAGGGCGCAGTCGTAACCGGCCTCTGCCAGCCGCTTGGTCACCAGTTTTTCATGAGGCGGAAAGTAGGCGTTGCCGTTGCGGTAGACGTGGTGCGAGGCCGGGTAACGGCCGGTGAGAAAGCTGGCCCGGGCTGGGGTACAGATCGGGCTCTGGGTGTAGGCCCGGTTGAAAGCCACGCCCGATGCGACAAGGGCATCGAGCGCGTCGGTGCGGATGTGGGCGTTGCCCAGGGCATGAATGGTGTCCCAGCGTTGTTGGTCAGCGCAGTACCACAGGATGTTGGGGCGCGTAGCGGCCATAGGTCACTACTCCGGCTTGATGTTGGCGGCCTTGACGGTACGCTCCCAGCGCACGTGCTCGCGGCCCAGCAGGTCGGCAAACTCTTGCACAGTCCCGGCCGGCACATCACCACTCTGCGCGATCTTGTCGCGAATTTCCGGGCTTTTGAGGGCCCGTTGCAGGTGCTCTGACAACTTTGCCAACACCTCGGGCGGCGTCCCCTGCCTGCCAACAAAACCGAACCAGGCCAGCGCCTCAAAATCGGTCACACCAGCCTCGGCGAAGGTAGGCAGCGCGGCCAGTGCTGGCGTGCGCTTGAGCGAACTGGCGCCAAGGGCGATCAGTTTGCCACTCTTGGTGTGCGCATTGACCTCGATCGGCGACAGAAATGAGCTGTTGACATGACCGGCCAGCAGGTCCGCCAGTGCGGGCCCGCCGCCCTTGTAAGGCACATGCATCATGTCGATACCTGCCTGTTGTTTGAACAGTTCACCGATCAGATGCGGCAGACTGCCGCCGCCCGGCGTAGCGTAGGAAACTTGGCCCGGTTTGGACTTGGCCAGCTTGAGAAAATCAGCCATCGTGTTGACCCCCAGCGCCGGGTTGACTACGAGAAGGGTGGGTGTGGTCTGCAGCAGCCCCAAGGGGACAAAATCCTTGCGCACGTCGTAGCTCAGCTTGGGGTAGACGTACTGCGTGATCACATAGGGTGCGGCTGCCAGCAGTATCGTGTAGCCGTCGGCAAGCGTTTTTGCAGCTTCGGCGATGCCAATGGTGCTGGCGGCGCCGGGCTTGTTGTCAATGAGAAAGGGCTGGCCCAACTGCTCGCTCATTTTCTGGGCCACTGTTCGGGCCAAGGCGTCGGAGGCACCGCCTGGGGGGAAGGGGACAATCACCCGCACTGGCTTACTGGGCCAGGTCTGCGCTGATAACCCCGTCACAAACAGTGCCAGCAAGCCAGCCGTGAACGCTTGGACCAGACATTTGAAGTTGACGCTTGGTACGGGTCTCATCGGTGATCTCCTAGGGCGGTTGGTTAAGGCGGTCCCAGGTCATGCGGTATTAGGGTTCAACCCGATGGCCTGCGGTCGGATAACTGCGATCATAAATTGGTCTGACCACCTGTCCCATCCACGTTAACCCTGTAAGCCCCGCCGCCATGCCGCTGCCAACCATCGAGCCACAACGCCTGTACCGCCAGATCGCGGAGCAGTTGCGTCTGCGCATGGGCCAGAGCGAATTTGCTGCAGGCTCGCGCTTGCCGGCTGAGCGTGACCTGGCCAAGCAGCTGGGTGTGAGCCGGCCCACGGTGCGCGAAGCCCTGATTGCGCTGGAGGTGGAGGGCTGGGTTGAGGTGCGCTCGGGCTCCGGTGTCTACGTGCGTGAGCGTGCGGTGAACCAACGCACTGCGCCAACCGATCCACTGCCGCCCGAATGGGGGCCCTTGGAGCTGATCCGGGCCAGGCGTGTGGTCGAGGGCGAAACCGCCGCGCTGGCTGCTATTCAGGCCAAGCGGCGCGACATTGCCGCCATGCGCCAGGCCATTGCCAGCATGGCGCAGGATTCCGAGCAGGGTTTGGCCCCGCTGGCGGGCGACCGCGCCTTTCACACCGCCATCGTGCAGGCCTGCGGCAATGGCGTGCTGGTGGAGACCGTGCAGACTTTTTGGGATTCGCGCCATGGCCCGGTGTTTCAGCGTCTGGGTGGCCATTTTGAGACGGTGCCGTCCTGGCGTGCCGCGATGCAGGAACATGAGGCTGTACTCGCCGCCATCCGCAGCCGTGACCCTGCAGCCGCCCGTGAGGCCATGCACTGCCACATGGACAAATCCCATGCCCGATTCAGTGCGAGCTGGCGCCGCACCCGAAAGTAAGTGTCAGTAGCCCAGCTGTTTTTCACAACCCTTCAACAACCCAAGGAGACTCTCATGACAAAACGTTTCGCTCTCAAAGCCCTCGCCGCCGGTGCCGCACTGGCACTGAG
>JBIKZZ010000285.1:0-4429 GCA_044354435.1 Rhodoferax sp.
GCACATGCCCTGGCTGGCGGGAGAGTCGGTAGGCAGAAAGTGGGTCATGGCACGCTCCGGGCAATACGAACGAGGATCATCGCACTTGTGCGCCGGAGCCCGACTTGCCGACGACCTGAGAACACCAGCTCGCAGGCGGCCTGCTAGGCTTTGAGGTCGTCAAAGTGGCTGGCTCTGGCTCTGTTGCCGCACGTTCAGGCGCAGGCGCAGCTGCCAGGCGTTCACCAGTCCCGACAGGATGATCAGCACGATGCCGGCGCCAGCCAGCGTGCCTGGCAACTCGCCGAACACGATCCAGCCAAACAGTACCGCGAAGCCGACTTGCGAGTACATGTAGGGCACCACCTCGGTGGCCGGCGCGCGCTGGTAGGCCAGGGCCAGCAGGAAATGGCTGACGGCGCCCATCGCCCCCATGGCGACCATCAGCAGCCACATGAAACTGGAATCGACCGTCGACCAGCCCCAGGGCAGCAGCAGGCTGGCTGCGATCGCTCCGATACACATGCTCAAAAAGTGCACTGTGCTGGCCGGCTCGGTGCGGCTCAGGTGGCTGCTGCTGAGTTGGTAGGCGACGGAGGCGACCACGCAGGCCAGCGGGAACAGTGTGTTCCAGCCGAAGCGCGGCTGGGCCGGCTCGATGATCAGCATCACGCCGGCGAAGCCGACCAGCAGAAACAGCCATTGCGTCGCCCGAACCCGCTCCCGGAACAAGCTGGCCGAGATCAGGGTCACGATGACCGGCACCAGCATGACGATCGCGACGAATTCGCCCACCGGCATGAAGCGCACGCTGAGGATCGCGAACAGCGTGCTGGCTACCAGTGACAGGCCGCGCAGCGTCTGCAGCCAAGGCCGGCGGGTGCGCAACAGGGCGCGCCCATGCGTCGGCCACAGCCACAGGCTGGAGATCAGCGCCTGCAGGAAGTAGCGCGCCCACAGGGCCATCAGCACCGGCACAGTCTGGACCACGTACTTGGTGGTGGTGTCCATGATCGCGAACAGGCAGGTGGCGGCCAGCGTGAACGCGATCGCTGCCAGGGATGCCTTACGCAGCGGCATCAGCGACGCAGTGGTACGCGCCAATCATCTTGGACGCCCGGGACGATTTTGCCGAGGTGTCGGCGCAACGGAGGGTGGCGATCACGTTGTCGATTTCCAGCAAGGCGTAGGTTGGGGAAACGCTTCAGCCCGCCTTCACCTTCAGCCGCCACGCGTGCAGCAGCGGCTCGGTGTAGCCGCTGGGCTGGGCCAGGCCCTTGAACACCAGGTCGGTAGCGGCTTGGTAGGCCTTGGAGGTGTCGAAGTGGCCGGCCATGGGCTGGTACAGCGGGTCGCCGGCGTTCTGGCCGTCCACCACGGCGGCCATGCGCTCAAAGGTTTCGCGCACCTGGGCTTGGCTGACCACGCCGTGGCGCAGCCAGTTGGCCATGTGCTGGCTGCTGATGCGCAGGGTGGCACGGTCTTCCATCAGGCCGATGTTGTGGATGTCGGGCACTTTGGAGCAGCCCACGCCCTGGTCCACCCAGCGCACCACATAGCCCAGGATGCCTTGGGCGTTGTTGTCCAGCTCCTGCTGTTTCTCGGCCGCGCTCCAGTTGGGTGTGGCCGTGACCGGGATGCTCAGCAGGCCTGTCAGCAGCGCCTCGCGTTCCTTGCTGGCCTTGATTTTTTCCAGGCCCTTTTGCACGTCCGACACCAGCACCTGGTGGTAGTGCAGCGCGTGCAGCGTGGCGCCGGTGGGGCTGGGCACCCAGGCGGTGTTGGCGCCGGCTTTGGGGTGGCTGATTTTTTGTTCCAGCATGGCCTTCATCAGGTCGGGCATGGCCCACATGCCCTTGCCGATCTGGGCCCGCCCGCGCAGGCCGCAGGCCAGGCCGACCAGCACATTGTTGCGCTCGTAGGCGGCAATCCAGGCGCTTGTCTTCATGTCGCCCTTGCGGATCATGGGGCCGGCCTGCATGGCGCTGTGCATCTCGTCGCCGGTTCGGTCCAGGAAGCCGGTGTTGATGAAGGCCACGCGGCTGGCGGCGGCCGCGATGCAGGCTTGCAGGTTGACGCTGGTGCGACGCTCCTCGTCCATGATGCCGAGCTTGACCGTGCTGTCAGGCAGGCCCAGCAGCTTCTCCACGCGCGAGAACAGTTCGGCGGCAAATGCCACCTCGGCCGGACCGTGCATCTTGGGCTTGACGATGTAGACCGAGCCCTGGCGCGAGTTGCGGATGGCGTCTTTGGAGGTGCGCTTGAGGTCGTGCAGGGCAATGGTGGTGGTGACCACCGCGTCCAGAATGCCCTCGGGAATCTCGCACACCTGGCCGTCTTTGGCCGTGTACAGGATGGCCGGGTTGGTCATCAGGTGACCGACATTGCGCACGAACATCAGCGAGCGGCCGTGCAGCCGCACCGGCTTGCCCTTGTCCGAGGGCGGGGTGTAGAGACGGTCCGGGTTCAGGCCACGTGTCAGCGTCTGGCCGCCTTTCTGAAACGACTCGGTCAGCGTGCCCTGCAAGATGCCCAGCCAGTTGCTGTAGGCCAGCACCTTGTCCTGCGCATCGACCACCGCCACCGAGTCTTCCAGGTCGAGGATGGTGGACAGGGCTGACTCCAGCACCAGGTCGCAGACGCCGGCCGGGTCGGTAGCGCCAATAGGCGTGGCGCGGTCAATGCGGATGTCCAGGTGCAGGCCGTGGTGCATCAGCAGCACCGATGACGGGTGCTTGGCCTCGCCCTGGTAGCCGACCAGCTGAGCAGCATCGGCCAGCCGGGTGGTGCTGCCGTCCTTGAGATTGACCGACAACTTGCCGTCCTTGACCCGGTAGCCCACTGAGTCCAGGTGTGAGCCCCGGCGCAGCGGCGCGGTGCGGTCCAGCACATGGCGGGCGTACTCGATCACTTTGGCGCCGCGTTTGGGGTTATAGCCACCGCCTTTCTCGCAGCCGTTGGCCTCAAGGATGACGTCGGTGCCATACAGCGCGTCGTACAGGCTGCCCCAGCGCGCGTTGGCGGCGTTGAGGGCGTAACGGGCATTGAGCACGGGCACCACCAGCTGTGGCCCGGCCTGCTTGGCCAACTCGACGTCCACCTGGGTGGTGCTGATCTTCACCTTGCCCGGCTCGGGCACCAGGTAGCCGATGCGCTTCAGAAAGGCGCGGTAGGCAGGCATGTCCTGGATCGGGCCGGGGTGGGCACTGTGCCAGGCGTCCAGCTCGGTCTGCAAGCGGTCGCGCTCGGCCAGCAGGGCGAGATTTTTGGGCGCCAGGTCGGCCACGATGGCGTCAAAGCCCTTCCAGAACTTGGCCGGGCGGATGCCGGTGCCGGGCAGTACCCGGGTCTCGATGAACTGGTGCAGTTCGGTGGCCACGTGCAGGCGGTGCGCTTGGGTGCGTTCGGTCATGGTGTCAAACCTCGTTCAGGGGTGGGGATGGAAAAAAATCCAGCGCGGCGCGCAGGCTGTTGCCGGTGCGGGTGGGCTGGGTGCCGAGCTCTTCAAACGGCTGCTGGTAGCGGTTGACCCACAGCGTCTGGTAGCCATACCAGGTGGCGGCCAGCGCGTCCCAGGCGTTGCAGCTGACAAAGGCGATGCGGCCGGCCGGCAGCCCGGTGGCCTGCTCGCCCAGCGCGTAGGCCTCGGGATGGGTCTTGTACTTGCGGATCGGGTCCACGCTGATGACGTGGGTCAGCAGCCCCTCCAGCCCGGCCGACTTGACCGCCAGCTGCAGCATCGCCGGGTCGCCATTGCTCAAGATGCCGGTCGGAATGCCGCGCCGTTGCAGTTCGCTCAGCACCTCGCGGTTTTCGGGAAAGGCGCTCAGGCTTCGGTACTGATTCATCAGGCGCTCAACAGCCGCCCCAAAATTTTGATCAAAACTGGCCTCAGGCCCCGTCATTATTGAGGTTGAAGCTATTTTTTTAATAGCAAAAACCAGGGCGGCCCGGGTCAGCTCCCAAAACGGCCGGTAGTGCGCCCCGTGGTTGCTGGTGGTCACCAGCCGCGTGTACTCAATTTGTTTGTCGCGCCACAGCAGGCTCAGCGCCTGGCCATGGCCAGGGAACAGCTGCTCGGCTGCCAGCGCCACGCTGTAGACATCGAACAAGGTGCCGTAAGCGTCAAACAGCACCGCCTGCGGAACGGGCAATGTTTCGCGTTTGTCGGGTACCGTGGATCGGTTTTTCATGTCTCCTACTGTATTGCATACCAAGGAAGCTATTTACTCCTTATTTATTCAGTAATCCGTGACAAATAAGTGGGTAATCAGGCATCAGAGACACATCCGGGCCGTTGCACAATGGCGGCATGACGACACAACTGAGCGCTGATCCCGCCCTTCCCCTGACTGGGTTGAGGGTGGTTGAATTCACCCACATGGTGATGGGCCCGACCTGCGGCATGGTGCTGGCTGACCTGGGGGCCGAGGTGATCAAGGTGGAGCCG
>JBIKZZ010000286.1:0-4407 GCA_044354435.1 Rhodoferax sp.
GCCCTGCAACAGCGCCTGCCCAACCGGCCCCGCCTGCGCCCCGGACAGCAGGATCAGGCCTTCGTGGCGTTCGCGCAGCCAGTCCAGCCGCACCACCGCCTGCGCCCGGCCGCTGCTTTGGGTCCAGGCGCGGGCCAGCAGCTCTGACAGGTTGAGGTAACCCTGCTGGTTTTGCACCAGCAGCAGGACGCGCGACAGGGCCGCGGGATCCTTGCCCAGGCCTTCCAGCCAGATCTCGGACCCGATCAGGGGTTTGACGCCGCGCTTACGCGCCTCCTTGTAGAACTTGATGGCACCAAACAGGTTGCTGAGATCGGTGATGGCCAGTGCCGGCTGTTGGTCGCGGCTGGCGGCCTTGACGACATCGTCAATGCGGCAGGTGCCGTCAACCACGGAAAACTCGGTGTGCAAACGCAAATGGACAAACATGGTGACTATTGTGCCCGGCCAAGGCCCTTGGAAGTCAATCTGTCGTCACATGAAATTTGCGGACATTACCTAAAATGGAAAAAACGGAAAAAGGGGGTAAACATGAAAATTTTGGTGGTGGATGACCACGCGCTAGTGAGAGAGGGCCTGCGCCAAGCGCTGAAGGGGCTGGACGAGCAGATCGAGGTGCTTGAGGCATCCGCCTGCGCCCGTGCGTTCGAACTGGCTAAGCTGCACCCAGACCTTGATCTGGTGCTGATGGACTTCATGATGCCGGACCTGAATGGCCTGCTCGGCTTGGAGGCGTTTGGCAAGTCCCACCCCGAACTGCCGGTGGTCATGCTCACCGGCTCGGGTGATCCGCAACTCGAGACCCATCTGCTGGCGCGCGGCGCAGCCGGTTACCTCAGCAAGGGCGGTAACAGCCACGACATGTTGCGCCTGCTGCGTCAGGTGCTGGCCGGCGAAGACCCCCGACCCAGGCTCGACAAGGCCAAGCCGACACCCCACCTCACTTTGAGGCAAGAACAGGTGCTGGGCTTGCTGCTGGCGGGCGCCTCCAACAAGATCATCAGTCGTAAGCTCCATATTTCAGACGAAACCACGAGCAGCCATGTCAGCGCAATATTGCGGTTTTTTGGCGTCGAATCCCGCATCCAGGCGGTACTGGCGGCCGGACGACTTGGCTACACGGCAGTACCGCCCTACTCCGACTCCGCGTCCCCGCTCTGAGCCAGACCGGGTTCCAGCACCAAGCGGCGCACCAGCGCGCGGAGCTTGGCCGGGCGCACCGGTTTTTGCAGCAGGGTCAGACCGACATTTCGAGCGGCCTGTACCAAAGCTGGCGTACTGGTGCCACTCATCAAGCAAGCCGGAATCTGCCGGTTGGCCGCGGCGCGAAGTTGCTGAACGGCGTCGATG
Source organism: Rhodoferax sp. (assembly GCA_044354435.1). Lineage (GTDB taxonomy): Bacteria > Pseudomonadota > Gammaproteobacteria > Burkholderiales > Burkholderiaceae_C > Rhodoferax. The sequence goes on from JBIKZZ010000286.1 coordinate 1,351, forward strand.
CCATTCACCCAATCGGCCAGGCGGTAGTCGGACACCAGCACGTCTGGCGGCCCATGGTCCTCAATCAATTGCAAAGCCACCGGCAGGCTGTCAGCGCTGCGCACCTCAAACCCCCAGCCGCTCAGCAGGCTGACAACGGCCTCACGCGAGAGTCGATCATCCTCCAGCACCAGTGCCACCAGGCCAAGCGGGATGGGCATCGGCAGTGGCTCGGGCGGCAGCTGCACCGGCGTGACCGTCCCACTTTGCGCCAGTGGCACATCAATGGTGAAGCGACTGCCACAGCCCAGGTTGGAGCGCAGCTGCACCGACAGGCCAAGCAGACGGGCCGTGAGGTCAACGATGTGCAAGCCCAGGCCAAGGCCTTTGCTGTTGCTTCGGGCCGGGTTGTCGACCTGAAAATAGTCTTTGAAAACGGCGGCGTGGTGTTCAGGCGCGATGCCAATGCCACTGTCCCAGACCTGAATCCGCGCCAGGCTGCCGCCCGCTAGCGGCCGGCACGAGACCAAGACCGTGCCCCGGGGGGTATAAGCCATGGCATTGCTGACCAGGTTCAGCAGGATGCGGTGCAATTGCCCGGCGTCGGTCAGCAGCCAGGCGCCAGTCGGGCGAACCCGCAGTCGCAGGCCCTTGTCGCGGGCTGTGCTGCCCATGGCTGAGCGCAATTTGTCAAAAAGATCATTGAGGGCAAAGGGCTGCACCTGCACAAGGACCGCGTTGGCATTGAAGCGGGAAATATCGAGCAAGGCGTCTAAGAGTTCCTGCATCGACTGCACCGACGCCTCCAGGTTGCCCAGCACCTGCATGGCCTGGGTATTGTGAGTCAGCTGCCGCAGCCGCGCGACAAACATGCCCAGCGCGTGCGCCGGTTGACGCAGGTCGTGCGTGGCAGCCGCCAGAAAGCGGCTTTTGGCCAGCGTGGCCTGCTCGGCTTGGTCCATCTTGGTGCGCAAGTCCCTTGTGGCATCGGCAACGCGCTGCTCGAGCTGGTCACGCCCGACCGCCAAATCCTGCACCATCTGGTTGAGGCCACGTTGCAGCTCGCGCAGTGGGTCATGGGGCGCCTCAGGCAAGCGGGCAGACAAGTCGCCCTCGCCAATGCGCTTCACCATGCGCGACATCCGCACCACAGGCTTAATGAAAGCTCGCGCCAGATGCACGGCCAGAAGGCCGCCGAACAGCAGGCCAGCCAAAGCGCACCAGGCGCCAGCCCACAGGGCCTCGGCACGCCGCTCAGTCAGCCAAGTGTTGGCAAATTCCAAGCGAACATGCCCCAGTAAACCAGGGATTGTTAAACCCTTGGTCAACTGTTGTTCGTTCAAAAAGTTTGGCCCAAGCTGCACGGCCCAGACAGGCTGCACCAGCACGTCACGCTCAGCTTCGGCATCCCATTGCTGACCAGCCAGGTGTGTCAGGGCAGGACGAGCACTAGACACAGGCTGACCCTCACTGGCCAGCACGCGGCCATCGAGGGCCAAAATGCTCACTGCGCGCAGGCTGCTCTCCCGCAGGGCGCCGCCGGCAACCCTGCTTAGCTGGTCTCGGTCTTGCGCTATCAGTCCCCATCGGCTGGCAACCGCAACTTGCTGCGCCACCGCATGCAAGCGCTGCTGGTGAGCGGCTTGCAAGTCGTTAAGGTGCATAGCCATCAAGGCCGCCACCAGACCAAAGGCCACCAGGGCCACAGGCAGCAGCGCTGCCAACAACATCCGATCACGAATACCTGGCATGACCCTCATGGCAATCCCTTGGGCATAGGCAAGGGGCTCAACAGGTCATTCTTGCCCGGCGCCGGGCAAAGGGCAGGCGGCTAACACCAGGCTCGGGCAGGCCTGTTGCATTCCTTATTCTTATTGACATGCATCACCCCTTTGTTCAGTATTTTGCACCAGACAAACGCCTCATTTGCATCGTGACGGCGCGACCGGCTTCTAAAATACCGGCGTGACCCCAGTCTTGAACATTTCTGCCTACAAGTTCGTCGCCCTACCCGATGCCGACGCCTTGCGCACCGCCCTGCTGGCGCGTTCCAATGCCCTGCAGCTCAAGGGCACAATTCTGCTGGCCGAAGAGGGTATCAATCTGTTTTTGGCGGGGCTGGCCCCGGCGGTGCAGGCGTTTGTGGCGCAGTTACAGCAAGACTCGCGCTTTGCCGACCTGTCGCCCAAAGAGAGTTGGTCGGCCACGCAGCCCTTCAAGAAGATGCTGGTCAAGGTCAAACGCGAAATCATTCGCATGGACCATCCGGCGATCCGACCGGCGCAGGGCCGCGCGCCAGCGGTCTCACCGGCCAAGCTCAAACTCTGGCTCGACGCCGGCATGGACGATGAGGGCCGCCCAGTGATGCTGCTCGACACGCGCAATGGCTTTGAGGTGGACGAGGGCACATTTGAGGGCGCCATCGACTGGCGATTGGGCAAGTTCAGCGATTTTCCGCAAGCCCTCCTGGCGCACCGCGACGAGCTGATTGACAAGACCGTGGTGAGTTTTTGCACAGGCGGCATTCGCTGCGAGAAAGCAGCAATTTTTATGCGCGAGCACGACTTGCCAAACACCTATCAGCTCGACGGCGGCATCCTCAAGTACTTTGAGGAGACCGGTGGCGCGCACTACCGCGGCAACTGCTTCGTGTTTGACGAACGCCGCACCGTCGATGTCCAACTGGACCCCCAGCCCAAACCGTCATGCCCGGCTTGACCGGGCATCCATGGATTCCCGCGTGCGCGGGAATGACAACCTCGGTGGCGTCATACCCCGTTTGCCCCCCAGCCGTCATGCCCGGCTTGACCGGGCATCTAGGGCGGCTTAGCGGCTGAACTTTTCGGCCAGTTCGGCGATACGCTGGCCGAACTGGCGGCCGGTTTCCAGGTCACCTGCGTTCATTTCGGCAGCGCCCGCGTCACCCGGGGTTTGGGCCATCGGGCCGGCGGCTGAGGCCAGGTAGTTGACGTCGCTACGTTGTGAGGCCTTGGTGTTGTTGTAGTTGATACCGGTACCCGCCCACACGCCACCGTGCTGCATGGCCAAGGTCATGAAGTAGTGCAGTGTGGAGTGTTT
>JBIKZZ010000045.1:0-16254 GCA_044354435.1 Rhodoferax sp.
GGGCGCCAGCCAGCACCATCAGGGGCAGCATTAGCCAGGCCGGCAGGCTGGGCGATAGCCAAAGCGCCACCAAACCGGTACCCAGACCGCCCAGAATCGCCTGGCCCTCGCCGCCGATATTGAACAGGCCGCCATGCTGGGCGACCGACACCGCCAGGCCAGTGAAGATGAAGGTGGTGGCGTAGTACAGGGTGTAGCTGATGCCACGCGGCGTGCCAAGCGCACCCTGCAGCAGAACCGCCAGCACCGCCCGCGGGTCTTGCCCCACCAGCGCCACCACACCGCCGGCTGCCAACAGCGCAACCGCCAAACACACCGCCGGCAACAGCAGCAGATCGGCCCAGCGGGGCAGCGCGTGCGCGGGGCTCATGCGCTCGCTCCGGTCATGAGCAAGCCCAGCTTGGCCTCGGTGCAGTCGGCGATCGGCATCTCACCCATGACTCGGCCCTGGTTCATCACAATCACCCGGTCCGACAGCGCCAAAATTTCATCAAGCTCGCTGGACACCAGCAGCACGGTGCAACCGGCGTCGCGAAGGGCCCGCAGCCGCTCATAAATGAATTCAATGGCGCCAATGTCCACGCCACGGGTCGGCTGCCCGACCAAGAGGACGCGGGGCGCTTGACCAAGTTCCCGCGCAAGCACCAGTTTTTGTTGGTTACCGCCTGAGAATTTGCTACTGAGCAGATCAACACTGGCCGGTCGCACATCAAAGCGGGTCATCATGGCCAGCGTAGCGGCTCGCATACGGCCATGAGCCATCCAGCCGTGACGACTGTAGTCGGCCAGGCCGTCATAACCCAGCACGGCCGACTCCCAGGCCACAAACGCCATCACAAGGGCACGGGCATGGCGGTCTTCTGGTACGTGGGCCACGCCCAGCGCACGTGCGGCGTGGGGCTCCAGCCAGGCTTGGGCAAAAAAACTCTGCTCGCCCACACGAAGGCTGCCGCTGTCGGGCCGGAGCAGGCCCGAGAGCACGTCGAGCAATTCACTTTGACCATTGCCAGAGACACCTGCCACACCGACGATCTCACCGGCGCGCAGCGTCAGGTTCAGGTCGGCCAGGCGCTGCACGCCCAGACCATCACGCACCGAAATGCCTGTGGCAGTCAACAGCGCCTCACCCGGCGCTGCGCGTGCCTGCCCTTCCACCCGACCCATGTGCACCTTGCGTCCCACCATCGCCATCGCCAGCGCCTCCACTGAGGCCTGAGCAATGGGCAACTCTTGCACGACGCGGCCACCGCGCATCACAGTCACGTCATCGCACAGGCGCATCACTTCCTTGAGCTTGTGGGTGATGAGCAAAATGGTGCTGCCCTGGTCGCGCAGAACCCGCAACACATCGAACAACTGCTCGGTTTCCGGCGGCGTGAGTACGGCGGTGGGTTCATCCAGTATCAGAATACGGGCGCCACGGTACAGCGCCTTCAGGATTTCAAGTCGCTGCCGGTCGCCGACCGACAAATCCTGCACCAGCGCGTCGAGGTCAACTTTGAGCCCAGTGCTGAGCATCAAGGCATCCAGCCGCACACGCACCTGCCGCTGGGCACGCCACAGCGACCAGTGCGGCTCCGCCCCCAGCATGACGTTGTCGAGCGCACTCAAGGTGTCGACCAGCATGAAATGCTGGTGAACCATGCCAATCCCCAACGCAATCGCGTCGTCAGCATGGCGAATGACAGCCGGCTGGCCAAACACGGCAATGTGTCCGCTATCAGCGGCATAAAAACCGTACAGCACCGACATGAGCGTACTTTTGCCGGCGCCGTTTTCACCCACGATGCCGTGGACCGTACCGGCACGAACGGACAGGCTCACATCATTATTGGCCAGCACAGCGTCAAAGCGCTTGCTGATGCCCGTCATCTGAACCGCGGGTTCCAACACCTTGGCGCGTTTAGGCAGACTAGCGCTGGTGCTGGCAGTCAAGCCCTGTGCGGTATCAGTACTTGCAGGCGCTGGCAGACATGTAGTCCACCACCTTGATCTTGCCGCTCAAAATGTCAGCCTTGGCAGCGTCGACCTTTTTCTTCATGTCGGCGGTCACCAGTTTTTCGTTGTTCTTGTCCATGGCGTAGCCAACGCCCTCTTCTTTCAGGCCGAACACCGACAGGCCAGGCTTGTGCCCCTTTGCCACGTTGTACACCGCCACGTCCACGCGCTTGAGCATGGAGGTCAGCATGGTGCCGGGCTGGATGTGGTTTTGGTTGCTGTCCACGCCAATGGCCAGCTTGCCGCCGTCCTTGGCCGCCTGGTAAACGCCGATGCCGGTGCCGCCTGCCGCCGCAAAAACCACGTCCGCACCCTTGGCAAACTGCGCCTTGGCCAGTTCACCGCCACGGGCCGGGTCGTTCCAAGCAGCGCCGGTGGTGCCGGTCATGTTGGCAAACACCTCGGCCTTGGGGTTGGCCCACTTGGCGCCCTGCTCGTAGCCGCACTGGAAGCGGCGAATCAGGGGGATATCCATACCACCGACAAAGCCGACCTTACCGGATTTGCTGGCCATCGCTGCCATAGCGCCTACCAGAAAACTGCCTTCATGCTCTTTGAACACCAGGGACTGCACGTTGGGCAATTTGACCTCGTCGTCGATGATGGCGAAGTTGAGTTTTGGGAACTCCTTGGCGATCTTCTCCACGCTGGACGCCATGCTGAAGGACATGGCGATGATGGGGCTGGCGCCCTTCTCCGCCATGCGGCGCAGGGCCTGCTCGCGCTGCGACTCATTGGCGATCTCAAACTCAAGGTATTGTTTGCCGGTCTCTTTCTTCCACTTTTCCATGCCGTTGTAGGCGGCTTCGTTGAAAGACTTGTCAAACTTGCCACCCATGTCGAACACGATCGCTGGTTCGGCCGCTGCAGAGAAGCTCGCAGCCAGGGCTGCGGCCAAGATTCCCAAACGGGCAGTCATCATCAGTTTCATGGTGGTTCTCTTTCGAAAGTGGGTGGACATCATCAGGACAAAAAATCGAGCGCCGCGTGCTTGGGTCTTTAGGTCAACGGGCACCTGATAGCATAACAAATTCAACGGCCACCACCCGATTAAAAAGGCACCCCTTGTAAGGTGGCGGTGCAGGCCGGGATTTATACAATGGACCAAACAACAGGCCCAACGGAGCGGCGTCTGCGCGGCAACGCATTCGCTCCGTGGCCTCGAAAGGCATATCAATGGTACTCGTAGCAGGCTCTGCCAACCTCGATTTCGTGGTACGGGCCGCGCACATTCCCGGCCCGGGCGAGACGGTGCTGGGCGGTGCTTTCAACACCTATCCGGGCGGCAAGGGCGCCAATCAGGCCGCTGCCTGTGCACGTGCCGGCGGCGTGGTGACCCACATGCTGGCGGCTCTTGGCTGCGACGCCTATGCCCTGCCGATCGAAGCCTCTCTGGCCGATGCTGGCGTGGTGCTGCATGCGGTGCGAGTGCCGGACCAGGCGACCGGTACTGCTTTCATCTGTGTGTCAGACGATGCTGAAAACGCCATCACCGTGGCACCTGGGGCCAACCAAGGCCTTGCACCGGAACACCTGACTTCCACCGGCCTGCCGCCGCTTGCGGGTTTTAGCCACCTGCTGATGCCACTCGAAACGCCTTTGGCCACAGTGGCTGCCTACGCCCACGCAGCCCATGCTCAGGGGGTGACTGTTGTGCTGAACGCCGCGCCGGCTCAGGCATTGCCTGCGGCCCTTCTGGCCGACGTCGACATCCTGGTCGTGAACGAGGGTGAACTGGCTGCCTTGGCCGGTGGTGACGGTGACCTGGACGCGCAATTGGCCCGGATTGCCGTGCCCACGGTGGTGGTGACTCTGGGTGGGCGGGGTTGCTTGGCACGCAGCGGCCAACAGCGCCTCGCGCAGGCGGCCTTTGCAGTCACGCCTGCCGACACCACCGGGGCTGGCGACACTTTTTGTGGCGCCCTGGTGGCTGCCCTGAGCCAGGGTATGTCTCTGCCGCAAGCCCTTCGCCAGGCCAGCGCGGCGGCAGCACTGGCCTGCACCAAAATGGGCGCACAGTCCTCCATTCCTTCCGTGGCGGAAGTCACAGAATTTCTGGCCCATCAAACCACCTGAACCCACGCATCCCCCATGAGCCCAGCCCTGCCGCACAAAGTTATTTTCGATACCGACCCCGGCGTGGACGACGCCATGGCGCTGTACTTTGCCCTGGCGCACCCCGACATCGAGGTGGTGGGCATCACCACAACCTTTGGCAACGTGACGGTGCATCAGGCCGCCACAAACGCGCTCTACCTGTGCGCCCTGGCCGGGCGTCAGATTCCGGTGACGCAGGGCGTGACCCTGCCTTGGGTCAAGCCAGGCGAGGCGCCGCCCGCCTACATCCACGGCGCCGATGGCCTGGGCAACCTGACCGAGCGCATGGCGGTCGCGGAACAGCTTGACCCACGCTCTTCGGCCCAGTTCATCGTCGACATGGCACGCGCCAACCCCGGCCAGATCACCCTGGTGGCTGTTGGCCCGCTGGGTAACCTGAGCCTGGCGCTGCGGCTGGAGCCCGAGCTGCCGCGCCTGCTCAAGCAGGTGATCTTGATGGGCGGCACGGTGCTGGAGCCGGGCAATGTGTCGCCCGTGGCCGAGGCCAACATCTGGAACGATCCGCACGCCGCCGACCAGGTTTTCACCGCCGGCTGGCCGCTGACCATGGTGGGGCTAGATGTGACGCACCGGCTGGTGCTGCCAGTGACGATGTTCGAGCGCATCGCCCAGCACCACCATCATCGCGCTACCGACGCGCTGCACCATGCTGTCGCCTTTTATGCCAATTTTTACGGCAGTCGTTTTGAGCACGTAGCCGCCGTGCACGGCTGCTTTGGCCACGATGTGCTGGCCTTCATTTATCTTGTGGCACCGCAGTTGTTCCAGACCAAGACCGGGCAGATTCGCGTGGCCACCGATGGTGTGGCGCAGGGCCAAACCATCCTGAAGCGCCAAGCTGGCATTGATTACCCGCAAGCCGGCTGGGACGCAGCCATTCCCGACAGCACGGCATGTCTGGGCGTTGACGCCGCCGCCTGCAGTGCTTTGTTCGAGTCGACCATGCTGCGCCCCTGGCTGAGCGCCTGAGGGCCCCAGCCTGCCAGTCCAACACAAGGCCACGCCATGCAACTGCCCGTGATTGACTTCCAAAGCCCTGGCGCCGCCCATGCGTTTTGCCAAAGCCTGCACAGCACCGGCTTTGCGGTGCTGATGCGCCACCCGCTGCAGCAAACGCTGGTAGAAGGCATTTATGGCGAGTGGCTGCAGTTTTTTCAAAGTGACGCCAAGCACGCTTACACCCATGACACCGTACGGCACGACGGCTACTTCTCCCCCGCAGTGTCCGAGACAGCCAAAGGCCACACCCAACGCGACCTGAAAGAGTTTTTTCACATCTACCCTTGGGGCCGGTACCCGGCAGAAGTGTCAGACGCAGCTCGGCGCTACTACATACAGGGCAACGCGCTGGCGCAAACCCTGCTGGGCTGGGTGGAGGCGCACTCGCCCCCAGAGGTTCGCGACCGCTATTCGATGCCACTGCCCGCCATGCTGGACGGCAGCGAACACACCCTGCTGCGCGTGCTGCACTACCCGCCGCTTACGGGTGATGAGCCGGCTGGCGCGCTGCGCGCCGCAGCCCATGGCGATATTAACCTGTTGACCCTGCTTCCAGCGGCCACTGAGCCGGGCCTGCAAGTGCTGGGGCAAGACGGCGGCTGGCACGACGTGCCTTGCGACTTCAGTTTTCTGATCGTCAACATCGGCGACATGCTGGCCGAAGCTTCTGGCCACCATTACCCATCCACCGTGCACCGGGTGCTTAACCCCGCAGGCGAAGCCAGGGCCAAATCACGCATTTCGCTGCCGCTGTTTTTACATCCAAGGCGCGAAGTGGTGTTGTCAGAGCGCTACACCGTGGGCAGCTATTTCGACGAGCGCATGCTCGAATTACGCGGCCAGGCCAGCTGAACCGCGCGAGCCGCGCCTGCATATAACGCGGGCGTATATTGAAATTGTAAAAATGTAGTTTGGTATCTGAGCGGGGCCGCCTAAAGTCGCGACCCATGTACCAATACACCGCCTTCGACCGCCAGTTCGTGCGCCAGCGCGCCGACCAGTACCGTGACCAATTGCAGCGCCACCTGGCAGGCAAGCTCAGTGACGATGATTTCAAGCCACTGCGCCTGCAAAACGGCTGGTATGTGCAGCGCTACGCCCCCATGCTGCGAGTGGCGGTGCCTTATGGCGAACTGTCCAGCGCACAACTACGGGTGCTAGCCACCATCGCCCGTGACTACGACCAACCCCAGGCACAGGTGTACCAAACCGCCAGCCTCGCACAGAGCAAGCTTGGGACGGCGCACCTGCCCACCGGCTACGCCCACTTCACCACGCGGCAAAACGCCCAGTTCAACTGGATTCCGCTTACCAAAAGCGCCGACGTGATGGACCTGCTGGCCAGTGTGGACATGCACGGTATCCAGACCAGCGGTAACTGCATTCGCAATATCACCAGCGACGAACGCGCCGGCATTGCAGTGGACGAGATCGTCGACCCGCGGCCGTTTTGCGAGATCCTGCGACAGTGGAGCACCCTGCACCCTGAATTTGCCTTTTTGCCGCGCAAGTTCAAGATCGCGGTGTCTGGCGCCCGCGAAGACCGCGCCGCCACTGCCTGGCATGACGTGGGCCTGCACGTGCTACGCAATGAACGGGACGAGGTCGGCTTCAAGGTGCTGGTGGGCGGCGGCATGGGCCGCACGCCGGTGATCGCCAGCACCATCCGGGCCTTTTTGCCCTGGCAGCAGATCCTGAATTACCTGGAAGCCGTGGTGCGGGTTTACAACCGCTGGGGACGGCGCGACAACATTTATAAGGCGCGCATCAAGATTCTGGTTAAGGCCGAGGGCCAGCGCTTTGCCGACGAGGTGGAAGCCGAGTACCAGCAAATCCTGTCCAAAGATGGCGCCCCGCACACCATCACCCAGGCCGAACTGGACAGGGTGTCGGCCTCGTTTGTGCCGCCCGCATTGCCAAATGACAGGCCTAACAGCGCCCAAAAGATGGCTGACATTCTGCGGGCTGCCGCTGAGGACGATGTTGAATTTGGCCGCTGGCTGCAGCAAAATGTGGCGCCTCACAAGAACCCAGACATGCGAGCAGTGACCTTGTCACTCAAACGCCTGGGACAGGCGCCGGGCGACGCCACCGCCAACCAGTTGGACCGTGCCGCCGATCTGGCTGATCAGTTCTCGGCTGGTGAGGCCCGCGTAACGCATGACCAAAATCTGCTGTTGCCCTGGGTGCGCTGCGACCAGTTGCCTGAGCTGTGGCGCGCCGCACGGCATTACGGCTTTGCCCGCGCCAACATCCGCCTTTTGACCGACATGATCGCCTGCCCCGGTGGAGATTTTTGTGCGCTGGCAAACGCCCGCTCGATCCCCATCGCCGAGGCCATCACCGAGCGCTACCAGGACATGGACGAGTTGCACGATCTGGGCGAGATTGACCTGCACATCAGCGGCTGCATCAACTCTTGCGGCCACCACCACAGCGGCCACATCGGCATTTTGGGCGTAGACAAGGACGGGCGCGAGTGGTACCAGGTGTCGCTGGGCGGCTCTGATGGCTCCACCCTCAGTGGCGCGCCCGGCGCCGGCAAAATCGTTGGTCCGTCGTTTGGCGCGGCCGAGGTGCCGGACGTGATCGAGGCCCTGCTCGACACCTACCGCCGTGAGCGCCAAAGTGCCGAGACCTTCATAGCCACCCTGCGCCGGGTTGGCTTGGATCCCTTCAAAAATGCGGCCCACAGCGCCCGTCACAGCCAGGTGGCGGAATTCGCCTAAACCGTAATCACTATGAAATTAATAGCTACAAACGACGCTGCGACAAGGGCTAAAGGCCAAAATGTCTTGCGAATTGCCAATGACGTCGACCCGTCTGTGCTGGCGCTGGACGGGGTTGAACGCATTGACCTACAGTTCCCCAAGTTCACCGACGGCCGCGCCTACAGCCAGGCTTTCTTGCTGCGCCGCCGGCTCGGCTTTGAGGGCGAGTTACGTGCCACGGGTGATGTGCTGATCGACCAGCTGGTACAGATGCAACGCAGCGGTTTTGACAGCGCAGTGCTGCGTGCCGATCAGGATGCCAGCACCGCCCAAGCACAATTTGCGCGGTTCTCAGCCTTCTATCAGGGCGATGCCCGCACCCTCGCCCCCCTGTTTGCCCGGTAAAGCCGCCTTGCCATCGGTCAGCAATTAGAGCCGGCCAAAATAAGGCCTCTGAAACCCAATAAAATAGCGGGTTTCCACCCATTCGTCGATAACCAACATGACCCACACCGTCACAGAAGCCTGTATCAAGTGCAAATACACCGATTGCGTGGACGTCTGCCCGGTGGACTGCTTTCGTGAAGGCCCGAATTTTTTGGCCATCGACCCAGATGAGTGCATCGACTGCGCGGTCTGCATTCCGGAGTGTCCGGTCAACGCCATCTACGCCGAAGAAGACGTACCCGCCGACCAGCAACACATGACGGCGCTCAATGCAGAGTTGTCGCGTCTGCCAGGATGGAAGAGCATCACCAAGCGCAAGGCGCCCCTGCCCGATGCCGAAGAGTGGAAAGACATAGCCAATAAATTGCCTCTGATGGTCCGCTAAGCGAGCCGTTCAATCAACATGGATCTTCAAATGAATGCCGAGGCAAGCTCGGTGGCCTTGTCTCTGGGCGGTGCGATCGACACGGACGCGGTTATCGTGGGCGCTGGCCCGGTCGGCCTGTTTCAGGTGTTTGAGCTCGGCCTGCTGGAAATCAAGGCTCACGTGATCGACTCGCTGGCCTACCCCGGCGGCCAATGCGTCGAGCTGTACCCCGACAAGCCCATCTACGACATCCCCGCTGTACCCGTGTGCACCGGCCAAGAACTGACCGACAACCTGCTCAAACAGATTGCCCCCTTTGGCGCCACCTTCCACTACGGGCAAGAGGTGACCACGGTACAAAAACAGGAAGACGGGCGCTTCTTTGTCGAGACCTCCAAAGGTACGCGCTTTCTGACCAAAACCATCTTCATTGCCGCCGGTGTGGGCGCGTTTCAGCCGCGCACACTCAAGGTGGACGGCCTGGATGCTTTTGAGGGCAGCCAACTGTTTTACCGCGTCAAGAACCCCGACGACTTTGCCGGCAAAAACCTGGTGATCGTCGGCGGCGGCGACTCGGCTCTGGACTGGGCGCTGGATTTTGTCAAAGACAGCCCGCACAAAGCCGAGAGCGTCATCCTGATCCACCGGCGCGACGGCTTCAAGGCTGCACCCGCCAATGTGGCCAAAATGAAAGATCTGTGCGAAGCCTACGAAATGCAATTCATCGTCGGCCAGGTCACCGGCTATGAGGAGCGCGACGGCCAGCTTACCGGCGCCAAGGTCACGGGAGCAGATGGGGTGACCCGCGTGGTGCCGCTGGATGTGCTGCTGGTGTTTTTTGGGCTGAGTCCCAAGCTCGGTCCCATCGCCGAATGGGGCCTGGACATCGAGCGCAAACAGCTCAAGGTGGACACCGAAAAATTCTCCACCAGCGTGCCCGGCATTTTTGCGGTGGGAGACATCAACATCTACCCCGGCAAAAAGAAGCTCATCCTAAGCGGCTTTCATGAATGCGCCCTGGCGGCCTTCGGCGCCATGCCCATCATCTCGCCCGACAAGAAGGTGTTTTTGCAGTACACCACCACCAGCCCCAAGCTGCACAAGGTGCTAGGCGTGGAAAGCCCGGTATTTGACTGAGCCTGCGAACCTGGCCGCCAGAAACCGGTCTGCACAACTAAAAATGCCAATTTCCCTGGCTATAATTGCAGGCTGTATTCCTCGATAGCTCAGTCGGTAGAGCGCCGGACTGTTAATCCGTAGGTCCCTGGTTCGAGCCCAGGTCGAGGAGCCAAAAAAGCCTTATGGCACATAGATACCCTGCTATTCAAAAGATAGCAGGGTTTTTTGTTTTTGGACCAGTCGTAGCGCAAGTCATAGCACCTTGCACCAAGTCACACCAAAATGAGCGAGCACTCGGGCATCGATGAGCGCCAGCTCAGACTTCAATGTGGAATGAACTGTAGTACCAAATCCAACGAGGCTGACAACCCCCTATTGAATTTATTGTGACACCCGCGTGGTTTGGGGAATAAAAATTCAATCTATCCATTTGCCGTAGCACAGGAAATCCCTGACTGCCGACATCGCTACGTCTTCAGCTTGCAGCGCCTGATTGGCCAAGTTAATGAAACGCTGCTCGTCAACCTCTATCGAAGCCATTGACCAGTCACGGAAGTCTCGGGCCACAACAGCATTGAACCTTAACAAAAGGAAATCAGAATGTCGCGGGTCTTTTTCAATGACTTTAAAAAGCGAGTTGACACTGGCTGCCGAGCCTTCAAGCACTTGAAGAAACCAGCCTGAATGTGAGATTAGCACTCCCGTGATGTCGCGAGTGGGATTATTACGCAGGCATGTAGCCATGAGCTTGTCGTATTCAGCACCGACTATCAGCGAACGACTTCGATACACCAATTGGATGAGTTGTTGATCCAGCGCCTGTATTGAATCAATGAAAGAGGAAGTCATTTCTCAAACCTTTAATGTCAAATCAATGCTGCCGTCAACACAGCATAAGCAGCCAAAAGAATTGAGTTCATTCTTTTAGCGATGCGGACGCTCTGCATCGCCGAGGTGAGCTTCTTTTGTCCGGGGATGAGTCTAACAAACACTTCATTTCAACCCGGTGAAGGCCAGTAGCCCTTTGCTCGGCATCATCGGCAAGCTCTGGCTTCATTCACCACAACCGCAAAATCAGTGAGCACGCTACTCCGGCTTCGCCCCCGAGAACCGCACCACCTTGCCCCAACGCTCGATCTCTGATTGCACAAAACGGGAAAACTCGTCGGATGAGTTGCCCACTGCCGTTGCACCATCGACTTCTATTCGGCGGCGAACCTCGGCGCTCTGGACGGCTTGACGGGCGGCATCGGCCAATCGGCGGCTCAAAGCGGCATCCATAGACCCAGGCGCAAACAAGCCAAACCAGGCACTGGACTCGTAACCAGGTAAGACCTCGGCAATGGCCGGCACGTCTGGAAACTGCGGCAGTCGCTGCTTGCTGGTGACACCCAGCGCCTTAAGGCGACCGGCACGGATATTGGGCAGGGTGTTCACAAGGGGCGCAAACATCAGATCAACCTGCCCGGCGATGACATCTTGAACCGCCGGTGCGGTGCCCCGGTAAGGGATATTCACAATGAACAGACCCGATTGCATCTTGAACAGGTCACCGGCCAAGTGCAGCGATGAACCCACGCCCCCAATGGCGAAATTGAGTTTTCCAGGCCGGGTTTTTGCGTAGGCGATCAATTCTTTGACGTCCTTCACCGGCAGCGCAGGGTGAGCCACCAGCACCGAGGGTTGCGTCGCGACACAGGTCAGGGCAGTGAAGTCTTTGACCGGGTCAAAGGGCAAGGAGGGATAGAGAGAGGCGTTGATCGCGTGACTGGTAAAACTCATGAGCAATGTGTTTCCGTCGGGCGGAGCCTTGGCGACCAGATCGGCCGCGAGGTTGCCGCCCGCGCCAGCGCGGTTCTCGACGATCACCTGGCGCCCAAGCAACCGGCCCATCTCGACACCGACCGCACGGGCCAGGGTGTCGGTCGATCCACCCGGTGAGGCACCCACCAAGATGCGCATGGGTGCGCCTGCAGCAAGCTGCGCAAGCGCGCTCGCACCAACAGACGACGCACCGAGCAGCGCGGCACTGCGACCGAGCCACTGGCGACGGGTCGGAGGGCGTTGAAAATAGGGGTTCATGGGCAATGCTCCATCAAAACGTTGCAGGATACGGTTTACGGCAACTGAGTGCCAAGCTGGAGTGATTTTTCGCAAAAACTTGGCTTGAAAAGGCGGGCTTCCCGGCGCCAGGCTCAGACGCCGGGTTTGGGCTGGTAGCGCACGCCATCCAGCCCCTGGTAGTCCACGTCTTGCGTCCAAAACGTGGCGCCAAATTCGCGCGCCATGGCGTACATCGCCGCGTCGGCCATGGCCAGTTTGTGGCGCGCGGCTATTTGGGCCGCAGCCACGGCGCGTGCGTCGGTCAAGTCCAACACACGGCCAAGGCGCATCACGTCCAGACATCGGTTCACCAAGTCGGCATTCAGGCTGCGGCTGAGCACCCGATGCACTTCAAACAGTGCGATGGTCGGCACCAGCAGGTGATTGCGGTCTTCAATGGCAGCGGCAAAGAAATCTGCCCGAGGCGTATCTTGCAAGTACTCCATCCAGCCCGACGAATCGACGACGTTCATTCAAAACTCCCGGTCGGGTTCCTTATCGGGCTCAATTTCGCCCAGGTCGTAGCCTTTGAGCATGCCCCGGTAGGCGCTCACGGGCACCTCCGGCTTGATCACCATTTCGTTGCCGCGCAGTTCAAAATGAATGTGCGAGCCCGCCGTGATGCCCAGCTTGGCGCGCATGGCCGCTGGCAGTGTGACCTGGCCCTTACTGGACACGATGGCTTCTACTTCCGCAATATCCGACATACAAATCCTCCGAACTTTCTAAAAGTAAAGAAAATTGTAAAGTAAAGCGTCTGAGAATGTAAATTTCTTCCAAAATTAAAATCCGACCATGCTGAAATTTGATCTGCTCCAATCCGACACCGCATCCGCCGACGTCAGCGATCCTGGCACCCACGCCCGCTGCCGGTTGTGCAGCCTCATCCCAACCAGGCCAACCCAGGCCACTCCGGGGCCGGTGTAGGCCACGCTGGGGATGACGCGGGCGTTGAAGGCTGCGAGCTGGAGTTTTTGGGCCAGCTCTTCATTGCCCTGCATCACTTCACCGGCAATCACCTCGGCCGCCACATGCACCTCGCGCCTAATGCAGCACCGGATTCAGTACACACACCGGATTCAGTAATTGCAATTGTGTAGACAAATACGTATCATCACTGCATGAAAGTAGCTGGCTTCGACTGGGACGATGGCAATTGGCCAAAGTGCGGCAAGCATGGTGTCAGTGTCGAAGAAATTGAGCAGGTACTCCTTGGCAACCCTGCTGTCATGTCGGATCCTCACCCAGATGAGCCGCGCATGCGGGCCATTGGACGCACGAAAGCTGGGCGTTTCGTGTTTCTGGTTTTCATGCTACGTCAAGATGACGTCAACACTCTGCTACGTCCAATTAGCGCTCGCTTCATGCACCAGAAGGAAATCGATCACTATGAAAACCAAGTCTAAGCTATTGCCATCACTGGCGAGTGACGCGGCTGCAGAGCGGTTTGTCGCTGAAGCAGATCTCTCAAAGTACGACCTGTCTGGCTTCAAGCCAGCCAGCTTTGAGTTTCAACCCAAGGCGGCAGCGCTGAACCTGCGCTTGCCTCAAAATCTGCTTGACGCCCTCAAGGTCAAGGCCCAAGCCAAGGGCATACCGTATACGCGCTATGTTCGGTTGTTACTGGAAAATGATGTTGCACGCGGATAAATTCATGCGCAGTCTTCGCTATGGGCGACAAGGATCGTCTTGGCGGCAGAAATTTAACCGGATTACCCCAAGAATTTGACGGGTTTGAGGCTTCGAAACACGTTTTGGGCCCATGCAGTTTGATCTGCTCTGGCCAACTCAAACCAGGCCTCGAAGTGTGCAGCTACGGTTACCGCAACTTACGCGGGGGTAGCTTGAAGGCCAGATTACTTCCGCACAGGCTGCAAATCCGTGCAACTGCCATGCGCCACCTCCGCAGCCATACTGATGGACTCCGCAAGGGTTGGGTGCGGGTGAATGCTCTTACCAATATCCACCGCGCACGCCCCCATCTCGATAGCCAGGGCAATCTCGCCAATCATGTCGCCGGCGTGGGTGCCGACCATGCCACCGCCCAGGATCTTGCCGTGGCCGTGGGCTTCCGGGCTGTCGTCACCTTGGCCGCCACATGGGCCTCTTGCACCGCCTTGTGCGCCAGAATGGGCTGGCCCACGATGTCGCCGATGGCAAAGATGTGCGGCACGTTGGTACGCATCTGCATGTCGACATTGATGAAGCTGCGGTCCGTGACGGCCACGCCGGCCTTTTCGGCGGCGATCTTTTTGCCATTGGGCGTGCGGCCTACGGCTTGAAGAACCAGAGCCTAAGTTTTCGGTTCGACACGCCATGATGACTGCGCCCCTCCATTTCACCTTGTAGACATGTCCAACCTG
This sequence comes from Rhodoferax sp., assembly GCA_044354435.1. Classification (GTDB taxonomy): domain Bacteria; phylum Pseudomonadota; class Gammaproteobacteria; order Burkholderiales; family Burkholderiaceae_C; genus Rhodoferax. The sequence continues at coordinate 14,226 of JBIKZZ010000045.1, forward strand.
GCAGCACAAATTCGCGAAGCACTGTCCATGTTTGTACGCAGCGGCACGGAGCCTGCGTTGATCGGTGGTTTGGCGGTGGTTGCACACCAGGTCGTGCGCGCCACCAAGGATATAGATTTCCTGGTGGAGGCCGAAGCTGCCTATAAGGTCCATGCCGCGCTACTAGATTTGGGCTACGAGTGCCTATGCCGCAGTGAAGACGCCGCCAACTATGTGCGAGCGGCGGAAGGGCTGAATTTGCTTTACGCGCACCGACCCCTTGCGCGTCGTCTGATGGCGCAGGCATCGGAGCGCGAGACCCCCATGGGCCGCATGCGCATCATCAGCGTTGAAGGGCTTATCGGCTTCAAGCTGCAAGGGTTCGTGAACGACGCAACGCGCACGCGTGACTTGGACGACATTCGCTCCCTATTCAAAATTCACCTTACTTCGCTCAACATGGATGAGGTGCGTGAGTACTTTGCCTTGTTCAACAAACCAGACCTCCACAATGAACTGCTCGGATAACGCCGAATCAAATTCCGAATCGGCGATAGACCGTGCCGATGCAGGTGTGGTGCTTGCGCGCGAAGCCGGTGTGCCTTTTCACCTGCCACTGGGCAAGGCTTCTGGGGTTGACCCCTTCACCGAATGGTTGAGCCTTATGGAGGTCGTGCAAATGCTTTGCCTCGAGTGGCCCGTTCGCGACAAGCCGATGCAGGGCAAGCTTTGGCGAATTTAGAATAAAAAAGCCGCGTAGCCCTCGTGGAAGCTGTGCGGCCAGCTACTGAATCAGTAGCAATTTCAGAACACTACTTCTTGGCAGGCGGCAAATCAGTGCAACTGCCATGCCCCACCTCCGCCGCCATACCGATGCTCTCGCCCAGCGTCGGATGCGGGTGAATCGTCTTGCCAATATCCACCGCGTCCGCGCCCATCTCGATGGCCAGCGCAATCTCGCCGATCATGTCACCCGCATGCGTGCCGACCATGCCGCCGCCCAGAATTTTGCCGTGGCCGTGCGCTTCGGGTGAGTCGTCAAATAGCAGCTTGGTGACGCCCTCATCCCGGCCGTTGGCGATAGCCCGGCCAGACGCCGCCCAGGGGAATAGGCCTTTTTTGACCTGGATGCCCTGCGCCTTGGCCTGGTCTTCGGTCAGGCCCACCCAGGCCACCTCGGGGTCGGTGTAGGCCACGCTGGGGATGACGCGGGCGTTGAAGGCGGCGCTGGCAAGTTCTTTGTTGCCTTGCAGTTCACCGGCAATCACCTCGGCCGCCACATGGGCCTCGTGCACCGCCTTGTGCGCCAGCATGGGTTGGCCCACGATGTCGCCGATAGCGAAGATGTGCGGCACATTGGTGCGCATCTGGATATCCACCGGGATGAAGCCACGGTCTGTCACCGCCACGCCGGCCTTATCGGCGGCGATCTTTTTGCCGTTGGGTGTGCGACCCACAGCTTGCAGCACCAAGTCGTACACCTGCGGTGCCGGCGCGGTGCCGCCGGGCTCGGCGCTTTCAAACGTCACTTCAATGCCTTCGGGCAAGACGCGGGCGCCCACCGTTTTGGTCTTGAGCATGATGTTGTCAAAGCGCTTGGCGTTCATCTTCTGCCAGATCTTGACCAGGTCGCGGTCGGCGCCCTGCATCAGGCCGTCCATCATTTCCACCACGTCCAGGCGCGCGCCCAGCGTGCTGTAGACAGTGCCCATCTCCAGGCCAATGATGCCGCCGCCCAGAATCAGCATGCGCTTGGGCACTTCTTTGAGCGCCAGCGCGCCGGTGCTGTCCACCACGCGCGGGTCATCAGGCATAAATGGCAAACGCACGGCTTGTGAGCCCGCGGCGATGATGGCGTTTTTAAACGCAATCACTTTTTTGGCGCCGGTTTTCTCTTGCGCGCTGCCGCTGGTTTCTTCCAACTCAAGGTGGTTGGCGCCGATGAAGTGGCCGTAGCCGCGCACCGTGGTCACCTTGCGCATCTTGGCCATGGCAGCCAGGCCGCCGGTGAGCTTGCCGATGACCTTGTCTTTGTGGCCGCGCAGCTTGT
>JBIKZZ010000287.1:0-4367 GCA_044354435.1 Rhodoferax sp.
CACGGTCACGCCATGCCGTTTGCTCAGATTGTCATAGGACGTGGTGATGTCGGCAATGGTTTTGCTGCCGCCAAGCACCAGGTTGGAGATGGGGCAGGAGACAAAGGCAGCATTGGGCTCGACCAGGGTCACGTTAATCTGCTGGTCCGACCACATCCGCACATATTTGGCTGCCGTAGCACCACCATAACCGCCACCCACCACCACCACTTTGGGACCTTTCTGGCCACTGGTGCTGGCGCAGCCTGCGCCCAGGCCGGCGGCACCGAGCACGGTGCCGAAAGCGGCTGTTTGTATCAATTGACGACGTTTCATGCTGTACCCCTGTGCTGCCTGTAGGCTGCTTATTTCTTGAGTGCGGCAAAGTAGCCGGCCAGTTGCTCGAGCTGCTCATCGGTGTAGCCCTTGCTGATCTGGTGCATCAGGGTGGCAGGTTTGCGGCCAGCCTTGAAATCCAGCATCTTTTTAAGCAGTTCGTCCTTGGGCGCGCCGGCGAGCGACTCCATGCCTGGCTGTGCCACACCCAGGGTGCCATGACAACCGGCGCAGGCCGCCGCCCAGCTGCGCAGTTGCAAGGTGTCGACCTGGGCCCAGGCGGCCTGCGAGGCCCAGAGCATGGCGGTGGCTGCGATGAACCGGAACCGTGTTGTCATAGAGTCTCCTGCTTGGCGTCCGGCCGACCCGGACAATTAAATCAATGATGGCTTATGTTTTACTAGAATTATTGGCTCAACACCTCTGGCGCACACTTGGTACAAACCCGCAGGTGCGTTGCACCGACCGCTCGCTCAAGCCGACTCGATGGCAACCTGGGTGCAGACGGCCCGGCACAGGCTCACCACACGGTCGTTCACGATGCGGTAATAAATCTGGACCCCATCGCGCCGCTTGCCCAACACACCGGCCTTGTACAGCGTATTGAGATGTTGCGACATATTGGGCTGCGTGGTGTTGATTTCCCCCAACAATTCGCCCACGTTTTTCTCGCCGTGGCACAAGCTGCTGATGATCTTCAGGCGCATCGGGGCAGACATCACGCGAAATATTTCGGCGGCGCTTTCAAACACCTGGTCTGACTCTGAAAACGAGGGGTTTGCCGGACTCGATCCAGCCGTGTCCTGGGTGGGATCCATCGGTTTGTTTGCCATGGGTTAATGCTAACACTGGCCTTGGGCCCAGCCAAGCGGACTCCTGCTTGGCGCCCCCGACGGGAATCGAACCCATATCTAGCGCTTAGGAGGCGCTCGTTCTATCCATTGAACTACGGCGGCAGTGAATCGGTATTCTATGAGTTGGGGCCGAAGGCGAGTGTCTGATCGCGTGCACTCAGTCGTATCGCAGCGTAAAAATCAGGTCAACCGCGCTTTGTTCGCCGGTTTGCGCGCGCAGCGTCAGGCGGCGCGACAGGTCAAATAAGACGTAGAGCGTGCCCAGCGTGCCGGCCAGACTGCGCTCGTAGGCCACATAGAAATCGCGCGACAAGCGTTTGCCCAGTGTGACCGACGCGCCGGTGGCGGTGCCGTCGGCGTTGTTGATGCTGCCACGCATGGTCACTTCGTCCAGGCCCAACGCTTGCCCGAGGCTGCCGGGCAAGCCCCGTCCCGTGCCACCCAGCAGGGCCAAGGCGGCTTGCTGCAAAACCGCTGCCTCGGTGCCACCGGTACCGGCACCGCGACCGAGCACCAACCAGGCCAGTTTTTCGGCCTCGGGCAGCTCGGGTTCGGCATACAGGCGCACCACCGGTGCCACGGCAGTACCGGTGATCTGCACACCGACGCGCTGCTGCAGGTTGGGCCGGATCGCCAGAATGTCCAGCCCTGGGTTGTCAAAGGGGCCGGTAAAACGCAGCAGGCCGCCCTCAATGTCGAGCTGTTGCCCGTAGGCCTTGTAGCTGCCCTGCACCGTACGCAATTCACCGCGCAGCAGGGGCGCCAGGCTGCGTTCGTTGGCATTGCGCAGGGTGACACTGCCAGCCACCCGGGTACTCAGGCCGCGCCCACGGACCTGGAAATCCTGGCCTAAATCCAGGGTGAGCAGCACGTCTGGCCGTACCCGCAGGCTGGCTGAGGCTTTGGGGGCGGTCTCAGGACCCACCGGTTTACGCGGGCGGCGCACCTGAACGTCCTCACCGAGTTGGGGTGCACTGTCCTCGGGCAGGATGAACAACGCCTGATCGGCAGTGAGCGTGCCGCGCAAGGTCAGTTGGTCTGCGTCAAGATTTGTCTTGAGCTGGCCCGAGACCACCAGCCGGCGGTCGACCCGGGCACTGACCCTCAGGCCGCGAGCCTCGGCCACCAGCGCAACGCGTAATCGGCTCATCAGTGGCGCCGTGGCAGTGCCATCGGTCGTTGGCCAGCGCACGCTGCCGGTCATCGAGACATTGCCGCCGTTGGTGCCAGCCAGTGGCGCACCTTGCAAAGTAAATTCCTCAATATCCAGGCTCTGCCCGTCCAGGCGTACCCGCAATTGGCCCTGGCTGAAATCGATGCCATCGGCTACCGACCGCACCGCCAGATCCTGCGCTGTAAATCTGCCGCGCCACAGCGGCGACTCGCGGGTGCCTTGCAAAGTGGCATCAGCATTCAGAGTGCCGCGCAGTCGCCAGCCGGGCGGCGCCAGCAGCGACCAGGCGCCCACTGGCGGTAGCTGAATTTTTACGCTGCCGCCCAAGGGTGCCTCAGCCGGCCAGCTCCAGCCGTTGGGGCTGCTCTGGAGCCGACTTTCAATGGCAGCCTGCGCTTGTCCAGCACGCTCGCTGTCCCAGTTCAATTGCAGTTTGAGCTGCTCGGCGTCAATCCGCAGTTGTAAGCTGGCATCCTTCACGCCAGCATTCAGGTTGCCCAGGGTACTCAGATTGCCGAAGGGGAGTTCTTCTGCCAGCAACTGCAGGTCACCACTGCTGCGTGCCAGGCTGGCACTTAGTTGAGGTCTGTCGCCACCGCGCGTCGCCCACTGCCCGCCAAACAGCATGTTCCCCCGCAGGCCCAGGTTGGCGATCTGGGTTTGTCCCAGCAGCTCCAGCCAGCCCAGTGGCAGGCCTTCAATCCGGCCCTCGCTGCGCCAGTCAGCTTTCGCCAGGGCCGGCGCGCTGGCACGGGACCACTGAGCGGGCTGCCACACGATCTTTGCGCTGCCGGGTGTGGGACCGCTGAGTTCAAGGCTTCCAGCCGATAGCGCCAGGTTATCAATCTGCTTGTCGTGACGCCAGTCCAGGCTAGGGCCTTGATTAGCCTGCACGACCCAGCGTCCAGGCAAGGCTGGATTCTGCAGCGCGATGGTGGTCTGTTCCAGTTGGAACTGCCAGTGCTCCGGGGCCAAGCGTGCAGCGCGGCCCCGGGTCTGCAGCTCAATGCGTTGCCCGCCACTGTCAAGCTGCCCGCGTGCGCTCAGGCTCAGGGTGTTGATGGGGCCGCTCAGGTCGGCTTGCCAGTCTTGCAAGCGCCAGTTGGCTGCCACAGTGTCTGTGCTGCGCAGTTCAAGGCGTGGCACCCGCAAGGCCAGTGTCAGTTGCAGGTCGCGCCCGAGCGCCTCCCAACCGCCTTTCCAATTACCTTCCAGCGTCAGCTCGCCAGCACTGGGTAAATTCAGGGCCGACGATGGCACCGTTGGCCAGCGCGCCAGCCAGCGTGCCGCAAGGGCGGCATCGGTGACTCGCACGCTCAAGTCGCCGCCTCCAGCGTTGCTGCTCAGCGCCCCCGCCAGCCTGGCGCTACCCCCCGGGTTGGTCAATTGAAGTCGGCCTTGGGCGGCTTGCGTCTGGGTGTCAAACTGGCCTAGTCCTTCCAGCCGGGCGTCATCAGTGCGCAGATCGAGTCGGTTGAGTTGCAGCAGCGGTGCCTGCCAAAGTCCCTCAAAGCTGAGTGCCGTGAGTCGTTGACCCATCTGGCCGATGGTGCTGGTGGCGGGCGTTTTTCCTGGCCGTGCCTTGAGTTGGGCGTCAAAGGCCAGGCCGGCCGGTGACTGTGACAGAGTCAACTCGCCGTCCAGGGCGCCGGCGACCAGTCTTGAGTGCAAGGCCTGAGGGTTGATGCCGCGTAGCGTCGCCGCCCCCCGCCATGTGGGTGCTGTACCGGCCTGAGCAGTGGCGGTCGTAAAGCTGCCGTGGCCTTCGAGCTGACCGCCCGCGCCCGTGGCCAGCAGAGATTCGATGGTCCAGCCGGTATCGCGGTACTGGGCGATCAGCGCGAGCTTTTCGAGCGGCAGGCCCTGCTGGTCAAGTGATGCAGTTCGCCGGTTATCCAGTCTGATATCGGCCCGCCAGCCGGCTGCTGTCGGCGTGACTGTGGCGCGTCCGCTGGACTGGGTGTGTGGCGCCTGTGGCCATAACGCTGACAGGTCCAGACCCTGCCAGTTGGCAGTGGCCTCCT
>JBIKZZ010000288.1:0-4329 GCA_044354435.1 Rhodoferax sp.
CAATCTCGCTGGGCGGCACGGTGGAGATCACCCGCTTGGCCAGGGTCTCGCCCAGGTTCAGCCGCGCCTGGTAGACGGAGATGCCGTCCATCACCGAGTCCGGCCGGGCCAGGTAGACAAACTCAAAGATGCAGGGGTTGAGCACCGGGTGCTCGGCGCACTGCTGGGTGTGTACGGTGCCGTTCAGGTCAATAAAGATGGCCTCACCTGGCGCCACATTGCGCTCAAAACGGTGCGAGGTGCCCTCCAGGGCCACCGATTCACTGGCCACCACCACCGTGCCCTCGCTGCGGCCCAGGCACATGGGCCGGATGCCAAAGGGGTCACGAAACGCCAGCACGCCGTGCCCGGCGATCAAGGCAATCACGGCGTAAGAGCCGCGCACGCGCCGGTGCACCTTGCGCACGGCGTCAAACACGTCAGCCGGCTGCAGCGGCAGACCGCGGGTGGTTTTGTCGATCTCGTGCGCCAGCACGTTGAGCAGCACCTCGGAGTCGCTCTCGGTGTTGATGTGGCGGTGGTCGGTGCTGAACAACTCAGCCTTGAGCGCCTTGGCGTTGGTGAGGTTGCCGTTATGTACCAGTACGATGCCAAAGGGCGCGTTCACGTAAAAAGGCTGGGCTTCTTCATCGCTGTAGGCGTTGCCGGCGGTGGGGTAGCGCACCTGGCCCAGGCCGCAGTTGCCCGGCAGCGAGCGCATGTTGCGGGTGCGGAACACATCGCGCACCATGCCCTTGGCCTTGTGCATGAAGAACTTGCGCTCCTGCTGGGTGACGATGCCGGCCGCGTCCTGGCCGCGGTGCTGCAGCAGCAGCAAGGCGTCATAAATCAGCTGGTTGACAGGGGCGTTGCTGACAACACCAACAATTCCACACATAGGTTTCCAATCCGCCCAGGGCACGCGTTTGCCGCGGCCTCAGGGCAAGTACTTTCCAAATTCTTGCGGCAGCAGGGGCTTGAGGCCCTTGACGGCCGCGCTGGCAATGCCCGCGCCCACCGAGCCGCGCCACCAGTCGCTGGTCTGCAGGGGCGTCATGGTGATGACCACCGCCGCCGCCAGCACCAGCACGGCGCCACGCACCAGGCCAAATACCGCGCCCAGAATGCGGTCGACCGGCTGCAGCCCAACCATCGAAAACAGGGTTTTGGCCAGCCGCGCCAGCAGCGCAGCGACAAAAACAGAGAGCACAAAAACCAGCACAAAGCCAGCGGCGTAGCGCACCGCCTCGCCAGCCCCGCGCATGGGCAGAAGCTGGGCCATATCGGGCGCGAACCATTGCGCCAAAATAAATGCCGCCGCCCAACCCAGCACCGACAACACCTCGTAGACCAGGCCCCGCCAAGCGCCCAACAGCATCGACAAGGTCAATGCTGCCAGAATGATCCAGTCAAGAACCTGCATGACGCGGAACTGGCAAACTCAAAGCGTCAGGATGGTCGCCGGCAATTCAAGCCGACGGATTTTTTCAGCTGCCCGGTCTGCTTCGGCCTTGGTCGCAAATGGACCCACCCTGACCCGAGTGCGTCGCCCCTCTTTAGTGTCCGCGACGTGGGTGTAGGTCTTCAGCCCGGCCCGTTCGACCTTCACGCGCACTTCTTGGGCGCGCGCAGTGTCGGCAAAAGCGCCTACCTGAACGACATAACGATTGACCGTGTCTGCGCCGGGCTTTGGCGGCGCCTGGTCCACCTTGGGCGCCGAGGCTGGTGCAGTAGTGGCCAGGATCTCTTCAACGTCCTGCGCAGGGGCAGCGGGTGCTGGAGGCGGCGCAGGGGGCAGGGCAGTCACCACCGCCTCGGCCGCCGACGCAGGGGGCGTGACGGCCGCCAAACTCAAGGGTTTGACCTTGTTGCGGTCGGGTATTTCGATTGGGATATCCACCGACACGGGTCGCGGCTGCTGGTCAAACAGCAAAGGGAACACGATGACCCCTGCCAACACCAGCACAGCGGAGCCGATCAGTCGATGTTTGGCACGCCTGCGCACCGCCTCGACACTTTCAGGCGGGAACGGTGCGGCGGCGGATTCATCGCCACTGTTGCGGGACTTAAAAAAGGCCATAGGGTCCGGGTCAGGGGTCAGGGGTCAGGGGTTCAGGTATCAACCATGTGCCGCGCCTGCAGGCGGGGAAGACCGTCTTTCAGAATGCCGCCCACGGTGTAGAACGATCCGAACACAACGATTCTATCAGCGGGGTCAGCCGCAGCCAAAGCTGCGCCGAGCGCAGACAAAGGATCGACATGGGTCGTTGCAACGGCGTCCTTACGTTGATTTTGCGCCCGCCATTTTGCGGCCAAGCCATGGGCCGTGTCGGCTCTTGGCGTGGGCAGGTCCGTGAAGTACCACCGGTCGATCAACGGATTGACCTTGGCCAGCATGGGGGCGAGGTCCTTGTCGGCCATGGCGCCAAAGACAGCATGCGTCGTTGGAAAGTAGCCCATTACATCCAAATTGGCCGCCAATGCAGCCACCGAATGGGGGTTATGAGACACATCCAATATCAGCGTGGGTTGACCAGGCACGATCTGGAAGCGCCCGGTTAGCTCGACCTGGCCCAGGCCGCTGCGTACCGCCTGCGCCGTAACAGGCAGCCGCTCACGCAGCGCCGCTAATGCCGCCAAGACACCGGCCGCGTTGACCAGCTGGTTGGCGCCTCGCAAGGCAGGGTAGGCCAGACCGCTGTAGCGACGGCTGCCACGCGCGGCCGCTGTGCTCCAGCCCCACTGCTGTTTGTCGCCCGCAACTTGAAAATCAACGCCGGCACGCCACAGGTCAGCACCAATGTCGCGCGCCCGGTCCAGCACACTTTGCGGCGGCATCGGGTCGCTCACCACCACAGGACGCCCCGTGCGCATGATGCCGGCTTTTTCAAACCCGATGGTTTCCCGGTCCGGCCCGAGCAGCTCCATGTGGTCCAGGTCGATGCTGGTGATGATGGCGCAATCTGGGTCGATGATATTGACTGCATCGAGCCGGCCGCCCAAGCCTACTTCCAGAATCACGACATCAAGCGCCTGACGCGACATCACATCCAAAATCGCCAGGGTTGAAAACTCAAAATAAGTGAGCGAAATTTCCTCATTATTTTGGCGTCTAGCCCGCTCCACGCTTGAGAATGATGCTACTAATTCAATAGCATTTACCGGCTCGCCCAACAAACGCAGCCGCTCCTCAAAATGAACCAGGTGGGGCGAGGTGTAAACCCCAGTGCGGTAGCCGGCGTGCCGCAAAACCGACTCCAGCATGGCGCAGGTGGAACCCTTGCCGTTCGTGCCGGCGACGGTGAAGACCGGGCAAGCGAAACGAATGCCCATCCGCTGCGCAACCGCATGCACACGCGCCAAGCCCATATCGATGCTTTTGGGATGCAGCCGCTCGCAATGCGCCAGCCATTGGTCCAGGGTTTGGGGTTCGGTCATCATGGTGTTGCCATTGTCGCCGAGTGCGGCATGATGCTGGCCATGACACATCCCACTTCATCCCTGCAGGTTTTCGGTATTCCCAATTGCGACACTGTCAAAAAAGCCAGGGCCTGGCTCAGCGCCCAAGGGTTGGTTTATGACTTTATCGACTTCAAGAAACAGGGGCTGACCGAAGCCCAGTTGCAGGCTTGGACAGCGCAACTGGGTTGGCAGGCCTTGCTCAATACCCGTGGAACGACTTGGCGCCGGCTGAGTGAAGCCGAGCGGGCGGGCGTGACCGACGCGGCCAGTGCAAGCGCCTTGATGCGCGCTCAACCCAGCCTGATACGGCGGCCGGTGGTGCAATGGCAATCCGGTGAGGTGAGCGTGGGCTTTGATCCGGCAGCTTGGCAAGCCCGCCTTAACACCTGCGGCGCCCCGACCGGGCTGGCCTAAAATCAATTTTTTACCTCACAGCATCACGCAACCCCACATGGCCACGATTCTCCAAAACTTGCCGCTTGGTCAAAAAGTCGGCATCGCCTTCTCTGGCGGCCTCGACACCAGCGCAGCGCTGCACTGGATGAAACTCAAGGGCGCCCTGCCCTATGCCTACACCGCCAACCTGGGCCAACCCGACGAGCCCGACTACGACGAGATCCCGCGCAAAGCCATGCAATACGGCGCAAAATTAGCGCGCTTGGTCGACTGCCGCGCCCAATTGGCCGCAGAGGGCATCGCCGCCCTGCAAAGTGGCGCGTTCCATATCTCCACCAGCGGCCTCACCTACTTCAACACCACCCCGATCGGCCGCGCTGTAACCGGCACCATGCTGGTGGCGGCCATGAAGGAGGACGACGTCAACATCTGGGGCGACGGCAGCACCTTCAAGGGCAACGACATCGAGCGTTTTTACCGTTACGGCCTGCT
>JBIKZZ010000436.1:0-2674 GCA_044354435.1 Rhodoferax sp.
TCATGGAACGCCTGATGGACGAGGCGGCGCGCCAGACCGGTATCGACCGCATTGCGCTTCGTCGGCGCAACATGATTCGCCCCGAACAGATGCCCTACAAGAACCCGATGGCACAGGTGTATGACAGTGGCCGCTTTGAGCATGTGCTGGACCAGGGTCTGGCACTGGCCGACTGGGACGGTTTTGCCGCTCGCGAGGCCGAGTCGACGCGGAACGGCAAATGGCGCGGCCAGGGCATTGCCACTTTTCTGGAGTGGACCGGCGGCAATGTCTTTGAGGAACGGATGACGGTCACGGTACTCGCCGACGGAGTCATTGAAGTCTTTTCTGCCGTAAACGGCATGGGGCAGGGCATTGCAACCTCGCTCGCGCAGTTGGTGGTCGACGTGTTTGACGTGCCGCTTGAGCAAGTGCGGGTGGTGTTGGGTGACACCGACCTGGGCGAGGGTTTTGGCAGCGCCGGGTCGCGCTCGATCTTTGTCGGTGGCTCGGCGGTTAAGGTGGGCGCACAGCGCACCGTGGAGCATGTCCGAGCCATGGCCGCCAGCACGCTGGAGGCCTCGGTGCAAGACATCGACTACCTGGCCGGGCGTTTCCAGGTCAAGGGCACAGACGTGAGCGTTGGCCTGTTTGAATTGGCGGCTAAGCAGCCCGGCGGCCAAATTTTCTTCGAGTCCACCAGCGCAGTCAGCGGGCCGTCCTGGCCCAATGGCTGCCACGTGTGCGAGATCGAGCTCACGCCCGAGACCGGCGAGGTCGCGGTGGTGGCCTACGCGTCGGTCAATGATGTGGGAAAGGTGGTCAACCCCGCCATCGTGATCGGGCAGCTCGACGGCGGTGCCATGCAGGGCATCGGGCAGGCGCTGATCGAGCAAGTGGTCTATGACCCGCAAAGCGGCCAGTTGTTGACCGGCAGCCTGATGGACTATGCCGCGCCGCGCGCCGACATGACGCCCCCTTTTCGCACCGCGATGGACCAGTCAACCCCCTGCCTGAACAACCCGCTGGGTGTCAAAGGTGTTGGCGAGCTCGGCACCATTGGCGCCACCCCTTGTGTGGTCAATGCCGTGGCGGATGCCTTGGCCCGTCATGGCCATGGCCACCACACGGCGCAACTGCAGATGCCGCTGACATCGGCGCGCCTGTGGGCTTTGCTGCAAGTCCATGGCTCTGGGAATTAGAGCCCAAGTGAGTCCGGATTCAATTCAAGAAAGTAAGTGATGGCGATCAGCAAACAGCGGGTTATTGTCGTTTTGGCAGCGTTTGTCGTGGCGGTCGCACTGTTATTCGCAGCCTATGTGGCCATCGCCCTGAGCTGGAGCTATTCCACGGGCGAGCGTGCGGGCTATTTGCAGAAACTGTCGTCCAAGGGCTGGATTTGCAAAACCTGGGAGGGCGAGCAGTCTCTGGTCTCGCTGCCCGGGGCCACACCTGAGAAATTCTTGTTTACCGTCAGGAGCCCAGAGGTGGTGGCGCAGTTGAATGCGGCTATGGGCAAGCGAGTGACGCTCAATTACGAGCAACACAAAGGGCTTCCAACCAGCTGCTTTGGGGAAACCGAGTATTTTGTGACTGGCATGAAGGAAGTGGCCCCCTGAAGGGCCGCACTGAGGCCTCTGGCGCTAGCATTTTGGCGTGCGGTCACACAGGGTCCCAGCTTTAGACATCAGCGATCTGCTGCACCGGCTCGAAGCTCGATTGCAGTGCGGGCCTGGCATGGCATGGCTGGAAATGGTCCGGGCGCCAGAGCCGCACGACGCCGGCTTGATGCATCTCAGTCCAAGTCGCTGTTCTTCAGGTTCAGCGCAGCCTCGTACAGGGCATTGCGCGGTGCGCCTGTAATCTCGGCGGCCAGCCGAACGGCCGTTTTCAAGGGCAGCTCGGCCAGCAACAATTGCAGTACGCGCTGGTCCTCGCCGCTATCAGCCTGTACCGTAACCGGGTGCAGCACGATCACAAATTCGCCACGACACCGGTTCGGATCAGCAGCCAGCCAAGCCCCAAAGCCCGCCGCTGGCAATTGGGCGATCTCCTCAAATTGCTTGGTGAGTTCTCGCCCGACCGTCACACCACGGTCTCCCAGCACCGCCAGTGCCTGGGCCAAGGCCGCAATGCGGTGGGGTGCCTCCAGCACCACCACGGCGCGGGTCTGTTGGGCCAACGCTGCCACGGCTTGAGCGCGTTCACCGGCTTTGCTGGGCAAGAAACCGGCAAAGACAAAGCCACTCGCGGCCGCGTCAGTGCTAGCCATGCCTGCCACACTGAGCGCCGCTGTGACGCTGCTGGCGCCTGGCAGCGGCACCACCGGCCTTGCCGCCGCTCGGGCCGCCGCCACCAGGCGAGCCCCGGGGTCGCTGATGGCGGGTGTGCCGGCATCGCTGACATAGGCCACCCGCTGCCCCTGAACCATGCGTTGCACCAACTCCTCAGAGGCCTGAGTCTCGTTGTGCTCATGGACAGCCAGCAGTTGGGCTGCCGACTTGTCGATACCGTAGGCGCGCAGCAGGGCCTGGGTGTGGCGGGTGTCCTCGCAGGCCACCGTATCTGCCAACGCAAGCACGTGTAGGGCGCGCAGCGTGATGTCGGCCAGGTTGCCTATCGGGGTGGCGACCACATACAGCGCGCCGGGCGGATAATGCTGTCCAGCAGCGGCGTCAGCGGCGGCGCTTAAGGC
>JBIKZZ010000057.1:0-13425 GCA_044354435.1 Rhodoferax sp.
AGCAAGCCGGCCTGCGGCTGATGCAGCGCAATTATCGGACGCCTGGACGCGGTGGTGGCGAAATCGACCTGATCATGCGTACGCCAGACGGCACCACCGTGTTTGTCGAGGTTCGTCGACGCGCCAGCGCGAGCTATGGTGGGGCGGGCGCCAGCATCAGTGCCACCAAGCAGCGACGCATCATCTTTGCGGCCCGGCATTACCTGATGCGCCTGGCCGTCACGCCGCCCTGCCGATTTGATGTGGTGCTGCTGGAGCCACAAGGCCTGCAGTGGTTGCCGGCGGCGTTTGATGCGTGTTAATGTCATGGTGGGCGAGTATCATCGGACCATGCTTGAGCTAAGAATTCAACAACACTTCATCGACAGCGCTGACCTGAAGTACCAGGCCGCACAGGTCTTGAGTGGTCCGATTGCAGCAGCGGTGCAGGCCATGCTGTCCTGTGTCACCAGCGGCGGTAAGGTGCTGGCCTGTGGCAATGGCGGCTCGGCAGCCGATGCCCAGCATTTTGCGGCAGAGTTTGTTGGGCGTTTTGAGCGCGAGCGGCCCGAACTGGCGGCGCTGGCCCTCACCACCGACAGCTCCATCATCACCGCAATTGCCAACGACTACGATTTCAATATCATTTTCTCGCGCCAAGTGCGTGCCTTGGGCCAGCCCGGGGATGTGCTTTTGGCCATCTCCACCAGCGGCAACTCGGGCAATGTGCTGGCGGCGATTGAGGCCGCCCACGAGCGTGAGATGGTTGTTGTGGGTTTGAGCGGACGTGGTGGCGGCAAAATGAGCCAGGTCTTGCGTGACACCGATGTCCATATTTGCGTGCCGCACGAGCGCACCGCGCGGGTTCAAGAAGTTCATATTTTGGCATTGCACTGTATTTGTGATGCCGTTGATGCCCAGTTACTTGGCGACCAGGAGACCTCCCCATGATTCAATTGAAACACCCTTTACTGCACAAACTCGTGCTCGTGACCTGCCTGACGGCTGCCTTGAGCGCCTGTGCCCCGATGGTGGTCGGCGGCGCCCTGATGGGCTCATTGGTGGCGACGGACCGACGTACCCCGGGTGCGCAGCTTGAGGACGAAGGCATCGAACTGCGGGCTGCCAGCCGCATTCGGGACAATCTGGTCGATCGGGTCCATATCAGTGTCACCAGCTACAACCGGCAGGTGCTGCTAACGGGTGAGGTGCCCAGTGCGCAGGACCGCGTGCTGGCTGAGCAAATCGTGGCCAAGGTCGAAAATGTGCGCAGCATCGTCAATGAATTGGCCGTGTTGGGCAATACCGGCCTAACGCAACGCGGGTCCGACGTACTGGTCACCACGCGGGTTAGGGCCAGCCTGGTGGATGCCAGGGATCTGTTTGCCAACTCGTTTAAAGTCGTGACTGAGCGGGGCACCACCTACCTGATGGGGCGGGTGACGCAGCGCGAAGCCAACCGCGCCACCGAGGTGGTACGTACCACCCCAGGTGTGCAAAAAGTGGTTCGTTTGCTGGAGATCATGAGCGAAGACGAACTCAAGGCCTTGGTCCCCAAGGCAGCGCCTTGACGGCGCCGAGGCGACCTATTTCAGGCGCTTGATCAGGCTGGAGGTGTCCCAGCGCTGGCCGCCCATGTGCTGCACATCGGCATAAAACTGGTCCACTAGCGCAGTGACCGGCAAACGCGCTCCGTTGCGTTTGGCCTCATCCAGAACCAGACCTAGGTCCTTGCGCATCCAGTCCACCGCAAAGCCGAAATCAAATTTGCCGGCGACCATGGTCTTGCCCCGGTTGTCCATTTGCCAGCTTTGTGCCGCACCCTTGCCGATCACGTCCAGCACCTGGAGCATGTCCAGGCCTGCCTTCTCACCGAAGGCGACGGCCTCACTTAGGCCCTGAACCAGTCCGGCAATGCAAATCTGGTTCACCATTTTGGCCAATTGACCGGCGCCACTCTCGCCGAGCAGCGTGACGGCGCGGGCAAACGCCATGGCCGCGGGCTGGGCTGAGGCAAAGGCTGCTGCATCGCCACCGCACATCACGGTCAGCAGGCCGTTCTGCGCGCCGCCCTGGCCGCCTGAAACCGGAGCGTCAATGAAGTGCAGCCCCAGGGATTTGGCCGCGCCGCAAAGTTCGCGTGCCACGCTGGCCGATGCCGTGGTGTGGTCGACGAAGATGGCACCTGGCTGCATGCCGGCAAAAGCGCCGTCGGCACCGAGCGTCACGCTGCGCAGGTCATCGTCATTGCCGACACAGCAAAACACCAGGTCAGCCCCCTGCGCCGCCAGTCGTGGGGTCTGGGCATGTTTTGGGGCTACTGACCCGGCAAATTCAGCACACCAGGCGATCGATTTGGCCGCAGTTCGGTTATACACCGTGACCTCGTGGCCGGCTTGCGCCAGATGGCCGGCCATTGGGTAACCCATGACGCCCAGACCAATGAAGGCGGTTTTGCGGCTGGGGGTGCTGGCGTACTCTTTGAGATTAATGCTGCTCATGGGGGGTTCTTTGTAAATGTAGAAAGTTCAACAAAAATGTCGTTTGGCTGCAAGCCTTCAAGGCCTGTGGGGCTTTGGGGTGTTCATACGATCGCGAAGTTCTCGGTGCCGGCGCTCAGGTCCGTGGACTTGACCCGTTGGCTGTTGAGTTTGATCTGAAGCCGTAAATCGTTGACCGAGTCGGCATTATGCAAGGCATCTTCGTAGCTGATGCTGTTGGCTTCAAAAGCGTCAAAAAGGGCTTGGTCAAACGTCTGCATACCCATGCTGCGGCTTTTCTTCATGATCTCCTTGATTTCGGTCACGTGGCCTTTGAAGATCAAGTCGGAAATCAAGGGAGAGTTCAGCAAAATTTCCACAATAGCGGTGCGACCCTTGCCATCCTGCTTGGGAACCAGGCGTTGCGAAATCACGGCTTTGAGGTTCAGCGACAAATCCATCAACAGTTGGGCGCGCCGTTCTTCTGGAAAAAAGTTGATGATGCGGTCCAGCGCTTGATTGGCGCTGTTGGCGTGTAGCGTGGCCAGGCACAAATGCCCGGTTTCAGCGAAGGCCACCGCATGTTCCATCGTTTCATGGTCACGAATTTCGCCCATCAGAATCACGTCTGGGGCTTGGCGCAAGGTGTTTTTCAGGGCGGCGTCCCAGTTGTCGGTGTCTAGCCCGACTTCGCGCTGGGTCACCAAGCAGTTCTTGTGTGGGTGCACGAACTCGATGGGGTCTTCAATCGTGATGATGTGGCCATAGGTTTGCTCATTGCGCCAGTCCACCATGGCGGCCAGGGTGGTCGATTTGCCCGAGCCGGTTGCACCGACCAGGATGCACAGGCCACGCTTGGCGGTCACCACTTCCTTGAGGACTTGAGGCACGCCCAAGCCGTCAATCGTGGGCACTGTGGTCGGGATCATTCGCATGACCATGCCAGCCTTGCCCTGCTGAACAAAAGCGTTCACCCGAAAGCGACCGATGCCCTCTGGCGAGATCGCAAAGTTACATTCCTTGGTAGCCTCAAACTCGGCGGCCTGGCGTTCGCTCATGATGGAGCGTACCAGCTCAGCCGTCTGCTCGCCGGACAACCGGTCTGGGGACATTTTGGTCAACTTGCCGTCGATTTTCATCGAGGGCGGAAAATCCGCCGTGATAAACAGGTCGCTGCTTTTTCGGCTGAGCATCACCTTCAGCAATTCTCCGACAAACTGGCCGGCTTGGTTGGATTCCATGATGGCAGAGCTTGAACTGGTTAGCTTCGTTCGCTTAGGCGGGCACCGACCACCCGCAACCGCAGTGATATCTTGCGGGCCAAGACGGTCATCAGGCACGCGACCAAGTAAGCATCTTCCGCCATCATCTCGTTCATGGCGTCGGTGGTCAGCACCGCTATGTCGCACTTCGTCACTGTCATGCAAGCGGAAAAGCGCAGTCCTTGGTCAAGCAGCGACATTTCCCCCAGAGTTTCGCCAGGGCCGGCCTCGGACAGGCGCAGTCGTTCTCCCCAGGTTTGGTTCCGATCCACCGAAACCCGACCTTTGAGTAAGATCACCAGGAAGTTGCCATGTTCGTCCTGATGGATGAATTCCTGCCCGGCTGGGACTTGGGCGAAATGCATGTACCTTCTCAAGCGGGCGACGGTCTGCTCGGGAACTTGCCTCATATGTTTGTCATCACTCCAGAGCACCTGCAATTGCCGCATGGCGGCGTCTGCATCCAGCGCTGAAGCGCCGATCTGCCTCGCTCGGGCAGACCAGGGCACTGCACGGGTTTCTGACCCCGGCCCGTTGATATTGGCATCAAACAGTCTGGAGTCATCGGGTTGCGACGGCTCCTCCCGGCCAATTTTCTTAAACAGGTGGTTGAAAAAAGTCTTCATAAGGGTGTTGATGTTCGCCGCGTTTTAGCCGGGGAAGTTTTCCGGAATTTTGGCCTTGGTCCGTGCTTCGGCGGCACTGATCACATTGCGTTTGACCAAGTCGGTCAGGTTCTGGTCCAGCGTTTGCATGCCCACGCTGTTGCCGGTCTGGATGCTGGAGTACATCTGCGCGATCTTGGCTTCGCGGATCAGGTTGCGAATGGCGTTGGTGCCCAGCATGATCTCGTGCGCCGCCACCCGGCCTTGGCCGTCCTTGGTCTTGCACAGAGTCTGCGAGATCACCGCCTGCAGCGACTCCGACAGCATGGCCCGCACCATTTCTTTTTCTTCTGCGGGGAACACGTCAATGATCCGGTCGATCGTCTTGGCCGCACTGGAGGTGTGCAGCGTGCCAAACACCAGGTGGCCGGTTTCGGCGGCCGTCATGGCCAGGCGAATGGTTTCGAGGTCACGCATCTCGCCCACCAGGATAGCGTCCGGGTCTTCGCGCAGCGCCGAACGCAGTGCCGAGGCAAAGCTCAGCGTGTGCGGCCCAACCTCCCGCTGGTTGATCAGGCACTTTTTGGATTCATGCACGAATTCGATCGGGTCTTCTACCGTCAGGATGTGGCCGTATTCGTTCTCATTGAGGTAATTGACCATGGCGGCCAACGTGGTCGATTTACCAGAGCCCGTGGGACCCGTCACCAACACCATGCCACGCGGCTTGAGTGCCAGTTCGGCAAAGATTTTGGGTGCTTTGAGCTGTTCCAGCGACAGAATCTTGTTGGGGATGGTACGCAGTACCGCCCCCGCGCCACGGTTGTGGTTGAAGGCATTGACCCGAAAACGCGCCAAGCCATCGATCTCGAAGGAAAAGTCGATTTCCAGGAATTCTTCAAAGGCCTTGCGTTGGCCATCGTTCATGATGTCGTACACCATGGCGTGCACCTGTTTGTGGTCCAGCGGCTCCACATTCAGGCGGCGGACATCGCCGTGCACCCGAATCATGGGCGGCAGGCCAGCGGACAAATGCAGGTCTGAGGCCTTGTTCTTGACACTGAATGCCAACAATTGGGTGATATCCACGGCCATCCTGAAGGTTTGTTACGCTTGGGGCAATTATGACGACGATTCAGTTCAATTTGCAGCAAGTTCACGCCCGAATAGTGGCGGCCTGTCAGGCTGCAGGGCGGGACCCGGGCACGGTCAGTCTGCTGGCTGTGTCCAAGACCTTCGGCCCCGAGGCGGTGCAGTCTGGCTGGTCCGCCGGGCAGACCGCCTTCGGTGAAAACTACATCCAGGAGGCGGTTCAAAAGATCACAGCATTGCGGCAATTGCCGGATGCCACCCGGGCGCCCCTGCAATGGCACTGCATCGGCCCGATCCAGAGCAACAAGACCCGCTTGGTCGCCGAGCATTTCGATTGGGTCCAGACGGTGGACCGGCTCAAGATCGCCGAGCGCCTGAGCGAGCAGCGGCCGGCCGGTCTGGCGCCGCTGCAGGTGTGTATTCAGGTGAATGTCGATGGCGGCCCTACCAAGTCGGGGGTGCTGCCTCAGGACGCGCTGTTACTGGCGCAGCAGGTGGCAGTGTTGCCCGGGCTGCGCCTACGCGGCCTCATGAGTATTCCCGAGCCTGCTCCTGATTTTGTAGCTGCAATGCAAGTATTCATGAGGGTTAGAGCCCTGTTTGATGCCTTGAATGCCAGCGATCTTGCCCTTGACACTTTGTCCATGGGCATGAGCGCCGATCTTGAGGCCGCGATCCACGCCGGCAGTACCATGGTCCGGGTAGGCAGTGCGATTTTTGGGACGCGGGCTGTACCGATCGACTCTCTGGCTGGGTCAAGTCCAGCTACATTAGGGTAGGAACCTAAAGCAAAACGGAGACGATATGGACCTGCAACTCAAGGACAAGACCGCACTGGTCACTGGTGCCAGTGTCGGCATTGGCCGGGGCATTGCCCTGGCGCTGGCTGCTGAGGGCGTGCGCCTGGCGCTCACCGCGCGTCGCATGGACAAGTTGCTCGAATTGGCCGACGCGCTGACAGCCCTGGGTGCGCCCGCGCCGGTGCTGATCGAGCAGGACATGTACGCCGAAGATGCCGCCAAACGGATTGCCGACGCCGCGATGGCGGGCCTGGGCCAGGTGGACATCCTGGTCAACAACGCTGGCGGCTCGCGCAGCTTCAAGGATTTGCACGTGAGCGAGGCCCAGTGGCAGGAGGCCATCACCTTGAACTTTCACCGCCCGCGCCAGCTCGGCGATGTGCTGATCGACCAGATGATTGCCCGGGGCTGGGGCCGCATCATCAACATCACCGGCAAGAGCGAGCCCGAGCATATCAACGGGGCCTTTTGTGCGAAGGCCGGCATGCACAGCTGGGCCAAGGGACTGTCGCGCATGGTGGGCAAGCATGGCATCACGGTGAATTGCATTCCGCCAGGGCGCATCCATTCCGAACAGATCTACCGCAACTACACGCCAGAGTACCGACAGTGGCAGTGTGAGAACGAGATTCCGGCAGGTCGCTACGGCGAGCCGGAGGACTTGGCCAACCTAGTGGCGTTCCTGTCCTCGCCCCGGGCCAGTTACATTACGGGCGCGGTGATTCCCGTGGACGGCGGCTTGCGAAAGTACCAATTCTGAGTCCATATAGGCTGCGCCCTGGTGCATGATGCGCCTGGTGACTTTGACTACAACTACCCCGAGGAGACAGAACATGACATTGAATCGACGACAAGTATTGGCTGGCGCGGCGGGCGCCGCCCTGGCGGGAGCCCCGGCCATTTACGCGCAGTCGGCCTGGCCTACCAAATCCATCCGCTTTGTGGTGCCATTTGCTCCCGGAGGCACCAGTGAAATCGTGGCCCGCTCGGTGGCTGCAGAATTGACCAAGCAGCTTGGCCAGACTGTCTTTGTGGAAAACAAGCCCGGCGGCGCTGGCGTGACGGCCATGGCCGAAGTGGCCAGGGCGGCGCCGGATGGCTACACCATCATCCTGTCGCATGTGGGCACGATGGCCGTGAACCCCTACATGCTCACCAACCAGCCATTTGATGTGGACAAGGACTTCGTGCCCGTGACGCTTCTGGCCAAGGTGCCCAATGTTTTTGTGATCCATCCGGATGTACCGGCCCGCAATTTCAAGGAATTTGTAGATCACGTGCGCAAGAACCCGGGCAAGCTCAATTACGGTTCTGCCGGCAATGCCAGTGCGGGACACCTGGCCATGGAGTACCTCAAGCTCGCGACGGGCATGCAGATCACCCACATTCCTTACCGGGGTACTGGCCCCCAGCTGACCGACTTGCTGGCCGGCCGTACCGACGCCTCCTCGGCCGGTATGCCCGCGCTCGGCGCGCAGATCCGTGCTGGCAAACTGCGCGCGATAGCGGTCGGGACGCAGCAGCGGATTCCTGCTTTGCCCGACGTGCCCACCGTGGCTGAACAGGGGTACAAGGACTTCGAGACCTCGCAGTGGTACGGCATTCATGCGCCGGCGGGCACGCCACCTGAGCTCGTTAAGCGCTTGCAGGAGGAGTGCTACAAGGCACTGCGTGCAAGTTCGGTCACGGAACGTTTCGCCACCGACAACGCGGTGAGCGGCGGCGGCCCGTCGTCCGAATACGCTGCCTTTGTCAAAGACCAGCAACGGATCTGGAGCGATATCGTCAAGCGGGCCAACATCAAGCCCGATTGAGTCGGGTTGTGTCGGGGGAGGTGGACGTGGACAAAGGTATGCAGGTCGATGTGTTGGTGATCGGCGGTGGTAACGCTGCGCTGTGCGCCGCGCTGATGGCGCGCGAGGCGGGCGCCAGCGTGTTGGTGCTGGAGGCGGCGCCGCGCGATTGGCGCGGCGGCAATTCGGCTCACACCCGCAACCTTCGGTGCATGCACGATGCGCCAGAGGATGTGCTGCAAGAGGCCTACCCGGAGGAGGAGTTCTGGCAGGACCTGCTCAAGGTCACAGGCGGCCGTACCACCGAATCCCTGGCCCGTCTGGTGATTCGCCACACCGCCACTTGCCGGCCCTGGATGCGTCGCCATGGCGTGCATTTCCAGCCTTCCCTGTCGGGCACACTGAGTCTGTCGCGGACCAACGCTTTTTTCATGGGCGGCGGCAAGGCCTTGATGAATGCCTATTTCCGCAGCGCCGAGCGCCTGGGTGTTAAGGTGCGTTATGACGCACCGGTAGACCGGATCGAACTTGTCGGTGGGCGCTTTGTTGCGGCCTACCTGCAGGGTCAGCGCATTCAGGCGAGAGCTTGCGTACTGGCCGCCGGGGGTTTTGAGTCCAACCGCGACTGGCTACGCGAGGCCTGGGGCCAAAATGATCGGGGCGAGTGGCCCTCCGACAACTTCTTGATTCGCGGCACCCGCTTCAACCAGGGGACGCTGCTGCGGCACCTGCTCGACGTTCATGGCGCCGATGCAATTGGCGACCCGACCCAGGCGCACATGGTGGCCATCGACGCGCGCGCGCCGCTGTATGACGGGGGTATTTGCACCCGGATCGACTGCGTGTCCCTCGGGGTTGTGGTGAACCGGGAGGGCCACCGCTTCTACGATGAGGGCGAAGACTTCTGGCCCAAACGCTACGCCATCTGGGGCCGCTTGGTCGCCCAGCAGCCCGGTCAGGTCGGTTACTGTGTGATCGACGCCAAGGCTATCGGCCGCTTTATGCCGCCGGTGTTTGCCGGTGTCATGGCCGACACCTTGCCCGAACTGGCCCAAAAACTGGGTCTGGAGGAGGCCGCTTTCATGCAAACCCTGAACGACTACAACGCGGCCTGCCAGCCCGGCCAGTTTGACCACACGGCGCTGGACAACTGCCACACCCAGGGCCTGGTGCCCGCCAAGACCCACTGGGCCCGGCGCATCGATACCGCCCCGTTTTACGGTTACGCCCTCAAACCGGGCGTCACCTTCACCTACCTGGGCCTCAAGACAGATGAAACAGCGGCGGTGCGATTCAAGGGCGTGCCCAGTGACAACCTGTTTGTGGCTGGTGAAATGATGGCCGGTAATGTGCTGGGCCAGGGCTATACCGCCGGCGTGGGCATGTCGATCGGCACGGCCTTTGGCCGCATTGCCGGGACGCAGGCCGCCCGGGCCGCCCTGTCAAATGCTGCACACGGAGCCGCTCATGCAGCAGCTTGAAGCCCTGACCCGCGAGGCCCGCGCCCTGGCTAACGGGGCACTGGCGCTGACGGCAACCGAAGCTGAGCTGGCGCGCCAGATGCAGATCTGCAATGCCTGCCGCTACTGCGAAGGCTTTTGCGCCGCATTTCCTGCCATGACGCGACGACTGGAATTCGGCAAGGCCGACCTGCACTATCTGGCCAACCTGTGCCACAACTGTGGCGCCTGCCTGCACGCCTGCCAGTACGCGCCGCCCCATGCGTTTGCCGTGAACGTGCCCAAGAGCATGGCCCAGGTCCGAGTTCAAACCTATGCCGATTACGCCTGGCCGCCTGCGCTGGGGCGGCTCTACCAGCGCAACGGTCTGGTGCTCAGTCTGGCCCTGGCGGCCGGCCTGGCGCTGTTTCTGCTGTTGGCGCTGGCCCGCCAGGGCACCTTATGGGGCGCACAACCCGGTGGTAATTTTTATGCCTTGTTTCCGCACAATCTGCTGGTCAGCCTGTTCGGACCGGTGTTTTTGTGGGCTGTGCTGGCCTTGGGGCTGGGGTTGCGGCGGTTCTGGCGTGAGGTGACGCCGGCCACCAGTGCCCAGCCAGCCAGCCGACCGGCTATGGTTGAGGCAACTCAGAACGCCCTGACGCTTCGTTACCTGGACGGTGGTCACGGCGAAGGCTGCCACAACGAAGACGACGCCCCCACCCCGACGCGCCGACGCGCCCACCACTTGACTTTTTACGGCTTCATGCTTTGCCTGGCATCCACCAGCCTGGCCACGGTCTACCACTACGCCTTTGGTTGGGTGGCGCCCTACGACCTGCCCAGCCTGCCCAAGGTGCTGGGCGCTGCTGGTGGCGTCAGTTTGCTGCTGGGCACGGCGGCCCTGTTCCACCTCAACCTCAGACGCCACCCCGCGCATGGCGATGCGGCGCAGCGTCCGATGGACCTGGGGTTCACGGCGCTTTTGTTCTTGACCAGCGCCACCGGCCTGGCCCTGTGGCTGGCCCGTGGCACGCCAGCCCTGCCGGTCTTGCTGGCCGTCCATCTGGGCGTGGTCATGGCGCTGTTTGCTACGCTGCCCTATGGCAAGTTCGCCCATGGGGTCTTCAGAACTGCAGCCCTGATTCGCTACGCCGTAGAGAAACGCGTTCCCAGTGCCCTGGGCCTGCCTGATTGAGATCCGCCTGTCAGCTGCCCAGACCGCTGACCGCGGCGTCGGTGTAGATCAGGTCTAGCGCGTGGCGCTGGCCCGCCAGATAGTCTTCCATGCATTGCAGCAGCAGCGGGCTGCGGTGCCGTGCCCTGCTGGCGCGAATCTCGTCGGGGCTCATCCAGAGTGTTCGCACGATACCGGCGTCCAGCGCGCGGCCGGCCTGGGCTTCGCCCAACTCACCGCAAAAGGCGAATCGCAGGTAAGTGATGTCTTGCACCGTGCCTGCCTGGGGGTCAGGTCGCTGGAAACGCGACAGGTAGACCCCCACCAGCGCCGTCGGACGGAAACTATGGGTGGTCTCTTCCAGAGTTTCGCGGGCACATCCCTCTGCCGGAGATTCGCCCGGGTCCAGGTGGCCGGCCGGGTTATTCAGGCGCAGACCCTCGGGGGTGTGCTCCTCGACCAATAAAAAGCGACCGTCCCGCTCAATCACGGCGGCCACGGTGACACTGGGTTTCCATCGGATGTCCATCCAAGATTATCCCCATGTAAACTCTTAGAAGTTGCTAATTTGTCTCCTACCCAACCCAACGCGAGGACTCGCCCATGCTGATTGGCGTACCCACTGAAACCACCGCCGGCGAAACCCGGGTGGCTGTCACCCCCGAAACAGCCAAAAAGCTCAAGGCTCAGGGCCACACGATCCGGGTTCAAGCCGGCGCCGGCGTGGCCGCCAGTGTGACCGATGAAGCCTATGTCGCCGCCGGCGCCGAAATCACCGATGCCGCCGGTGCACTGGGCTGCGACCTGGTGCTCAAGGTCCGCACCCCGTTTGATAACGAGGCCGCTCAGATGAAAGCCGGCGCGGCGCTGGTCGGCATGCTCAACCCCTTTGACGCCACCGGCCTGCAGCGCCTGGCCTCCGCCGGCCTGACCAGCTTTGCCCTTGAAGCCGCCCCCCGCACCACCCGGGCCCAAAGCATGGACGTGCTGTCCAGCCAGGCCAACATCGCCGGCTACAAGGCGGTAATCATGGCGGCGGACAAGTACCAACGCTTTTTTCCGATGCTGATGACCGCCGCCGGCACCGTCAAGGCGGCGCGGGTGGTGATTTTGGGCGTCGGCGTGGCGGGACTGCAGGCCATTGCTACCGCCAAGCGACTGGGCGCGGTGATCGAGGCGTCAGACGTGCGCCCCAGCGTCAAGGAGCAAGTGGAGTCTCTCGGCGGCAAATTTATTGAGGTCTCCTACGACACGCCGGAAGAAAAAGAGGCGGCCGTGGGCGTGGGCGGTTATGCCCGGCCCATGCCGCAGGGCTGGCTGGATCGTCAGAAGGTGGAAGTCGCCAAGCGGGTGGCGCAGGCCGACATCGTGATCAGCACCGCGCTGATTCCGGGCCGGCCGGCCCCGGTGCTGGTGACCGAAGACATGGTCAAGTCCATGAAACCGGGCTCGGTCATCATTGACCTGGCAGCCGGGCGCGGCCCAGGCGGCGGTGGCAACTGCCCGCTGACCGAGACCGACCGCACCGTGGTCAAGCACGGCGTGACGCTGGTCGGCGAAACCAACCTGCCCGCGCTGGTGGCGGCCGACGCCTCGGCCCTGTACGCCCGCAATGTGCTCGATTTCCTCAAGCTGGTGCTGGGCAAGGACGGCGGCCTGCAGGTCGACCTGACCGATGACATCGTGGCCGCCTGCCTGATGACTCAGGGCGGCGAGGTCAAGCGCAAATAAAACAGCTCAACAGGACTGCACACCATGGACATTCTTTCCCCCACGATCACCAACCTGATCATCTTCGTGCTGGCCATTTACGTGGGCTACCACGTGGTCTGGACCGTGACACCGGCCCTGCACACGCCGCTGATGGCAGTGACCAACGCCATCTCGGCCATCGTTATCGTCGGCGCCATGCTGGCGGCAGCACTCACTGAAACCCCGCTTGGCAAAACCATGGGTGTGCTGGCGGTGGCGCTGGCGGCAGTCAATGTGTTTGGCGGCTTCATGGTGACCCGACGCATGTTGGAGATGTTCAGAAAGAAAGAGCGGCCGGCGGCTGCCAAGGGAGACGCCAAATGAGCATGAACCTCGTCACCCTGCTGTATTTGTTTGCCAGCGTCTGCTTTATTCAGGCGCTCAAGGGTCTGAGCCACCCCACCACCTCGATTCGCGGCAACCTGTTCGGCATGGTCGGCATGGCGGTGGCGGTGGTCACCACCGCCGCGCTGATTGTCAAGATCGCCGGGCAGACCGGCCAGGGCGGTGCCATGGGCATGGCCTGGGTGCTGGGCGCGTTGGTGGTCGGCGGTGCTGCCGGCACCCTGATGGCCCAACGCGTCGAGATGACCAAAATGCCCGAGCTGGTGGCCTTCATGCACAGCATGATCGGTCTGGCGGCGGTGTTCATTGCCGTGGCGGCAGTGGCTGAGCCCTGGGCCTTCGGCATTGTGGCTAAGGGCACAGCCATTCCGGCTGTCAACCTGCTCGAGCTGTTTTTGGGTGCTGCCATCGGCGCCATCACCTTCAGCGGCTCAGTCATCGCTTTCGGCAAACTGTCGGGCAAGTACAAGTTCCGCCTGTTCCAGGGCGCGCCGGTGCAGTTTGCCGGTCAGCACAAGCTCAACTTGGTGCTGGGGCTGGCGATGCTGGGCCTGGGCCTGGTGTTTGCGTTCACCGAGAGCTGGCCGGCCTTCTTTGCCATGCTGGCGCTGGCCTTTGTGATGGGCGTGCTGATCATCATCCCGATCGGCGGCGCCGACATGCCGGTGGTGGTGTCCATGCTCAACAGCTACTCGGGCTGG
>JBIKZZ010000289.1:0-4308 GCA_044354435.1 Rhodoferax sp.
CCTGTGTAGGGGAGTCGCCAAGTTGGTTAAGGCACTGGATTTTGATTCCAGCATGCGAAGGTTCGAATCCTTCCTCCCCTGCCAAAATGTCAGTCTGCACCCCCGTGGTGTTGGGCTTGGCTATTTAGAGTGATGAGCCTGCAGCGCCAACATGACTTCAACTGATCGTCAAGCGATGACCCAACCCATCATGCAGGCAAGCCACACCCCTGATTTCATGGTCTTCACTGGGAACGCTAATCCAGGCATGGGTGCCGACATTGCACGACACCTCAACATCTCCCTGGGGGCCGCCATGGTCGGACGATTCTCCGACGGCGAGGTGTCGGTCGAGATCAATCAAAACGTGCGCGCCCGCGATGTGTTCGTCGTTCAGTCGACCTGCGCGCCGACGAACGAGAACCTGATGGAGTTGCTGATCATGGTCGACGCGCTCAAGCGCGCCTCGGCCGAACGCATCAGCGCCGTGATCCCCTATTTCGGCTATGCACGGCAAGACCGGCGGCCACGCTCAGGCCGGGTGCCGATCACAGCCAAGGTCGTCGCCAACATGTTGCAGGCCGTCGGCGTCGCGCGCGTGCTGACAATGGACCTGCATGCGGACCAGATTCAGGGCTTTTTTGATATCCCGGTAGACAACATCTACGCCTCACCGGTGTTGCTGGGTGATCTGCGGCAGAAAAACTACGACGACCTCATCGTCGTCTCCCCGGACGTCGGCGGCGTGGTGCGTGCGCGGGCCTTGGCCAAACAGTTGCATTGCGACCTTGCCATTATTGACAAGCGCCGTCCCAAAGCCAATGTCAGCGAGGTCATGCATGTGATTGGCGAGGTGGAAGGGCGCAATTGCGTCATCATGGACGACATGATCGACACCGCTGGCACCCTGGTCAAGGCGGCCGAGGTGCTCAAAGAACGTGGCGCCAAAAAAGTCTATGCCTATTGCACCCACCCGATTTTCTCCGGGCCAGCCATTGAGCGTATCAACAGTGGTGATGTCTTGGACGAGGTGGTGGTGACCAATACCATTCCCCTCAGCGCAGCCTCGGCAGCCTGCAGGAAAATCCGGCAACTGAGTGTTGCCCCCTTGTTTGCGGAAACCATCCAGCGTATTGCCAAGGGTGAATCCGTCATGAGTTTGTTCTCGGACCAGGAAAATCTTTTCTGATCCAGACCAAAGCGGGCTTGCGGCACAGCTAAAGTGCCGCAGGCTTTTTTTAACCGGAGTCTCACTGGTCGCGGTGGACTCCTCCAGGAGTAAATTATGAAATTAGTCGCTTTTGAGCGAGCCAAGCAGGGTACGGGTGCGAGCCGCCGTCTCCGCATCACGGGTCGCACGCCCGGTATCGTTTACGGTGGGACCGCCGAGCCCAAAATGATCGAGCTCGATCACAACGCCCTGTGGCACGCCCTGAAAAAGGAAGCATTCCACTCTTCAGTGCTTGAGATGGAGATCGCTGGCAGTAGCCATCAGGTTCTGCTGCGTGACGTGCAAATGCACCCCTTCAAGCAACTGGTGCTGCACATTGATTTCCAGCGCGTGGACGCCAACACCAAGCTGCACATGAAGGTGCCACTGCACTTCAGCGGTGACGAAAATTCACCCGCGATCAAAACCGAAGGCTGCATTGCCAACCATGTGATCACCGAAATTGAGGTGCTGTGCCTGCCCGCTGACCTGCCCGAATTCATCGCGGTTGATCTGAGTGGCCTGAAGAAAGGTGCATCTTTGCATCTGGCCGACGTGACGCTACCCAAGGGTGTTACCGCGGTTACACGCGGTAAAAACAACCCGGTGCTGGTATCGGTGGTGGCTGTGGCCGGTGCAGAGGTGCCCGCTGCCGACCCTGCTGCTGCCCCCGCTGCCAAGGCTGCAGGCAAACCGGCGGCCAAGA
Organism: Rhodoferax sp.; assembly: GCA_044354435.1. Classification (GTDB taxonomy): domain Bacteria; phylum Pseudomonadota; class Gammaproteobacteria; order Burkholderiales; family Burkholderiaceae_C; genus Rhodoferax. The sequence continues at coordinate 1,896 of JBIKZZ010000289.1, forward strand.
CAGCACCGGCTGCCAAAGCGCCCGCAGCCAAGACAACTGCCAAGAAGTAAGCGCACAGGGTGCGCCCACCGGCACGGCCATCCAAGGCCGCGCCCAGGACAAACAGCCCACCTCGCGTGGGCTGTTTTGTTTGCTCCGGGCAGTAGCTTCAGATCTGCAGAACTACTAGGGGCTGCGATCATCGGATAATCACACGATGATCAGCTTGATGGTGGGCTTGGGCAACCCCGGCCCGGCTTATGAACAGACCCGGCATAACGCCGGCTTCTGGTTTGTCGACGCTTTGGCGCTGCAGCTCAAGGCGTCCTGGGCCTTTGACAAGAACTACCAGGCTCTGGTGGCGCGCACCAGCGTTGGGGACCGGTCACTGTGCTTACTCAAGCCGCAGGCCTTCATGAACCTGAGCGGTCGCTCCGTTGCCGCGCTGGCCCGCTTTTACAAGATTGCCCCTGCTGATATTTTGGTCGCCCATGACGAGCTTGACGTGGTCCCGGGCGAGGCCAAGCTCAAATTTGGTGGCAGCCATGCAGGCCACAACGGTCTGCGCGACATCCACGCGCAGCTTGGCACCGGTGACTACTGGCGACTGCGGTTGGGCGTCGGGCACCCGGGGGACCGCGCTGAGGTGGTTGACTGGGTACTGAAAAAACCGTCACTGGACCACCGCATCGCCATTGACCAAGCCATCGCCCGCGCCTTGACGGCCTGGCCGGCACTCTGGGCAAACGACATGGCCAAGGCGACTTTGCTGGTACATACAAGCAAGCCGCCACGGCCAAAACCGGCCCGACCCGAGCCCTTGCCGCCCTGAAGTTAGCAGTATCAACAAGTACAACCCAGGGAGAGAAAAATGAAGATCCGAATACCAATTGCTATTATTTTAATAGCTATAAACCCAATAGGGACGGGGGCTTGGGGCCAAAATGTCTATAAGTGCGGCAACACCTACAGCCAGCAGCCCTGTCCGGGCGGAACGCTGGTGGACGCGGCCGATACCAGAACAAGCGAACAAAAGAAAGCGTCTGACCTCGCTAGTCAACGCAACGCAAAAGCGGCGGATGCCCTCGAGCAAACCCGGCTGAAAAAGGACAAGGCAGACCTGCAAGCCGTCGCCCCAGCCGTGAAACCGGCTAAACCGCGGGCGGCAGCATCGCAAGCCAAGGACAGCCGACCCGCGCAACAAACGGCCAAGAAGCCCAAGCTATCCAGCCCCGACGAATTCAAGGCACAGGTGCCGGGCGAGCCCAGCGTCAAGGACAAGAAAAAGACGGCCAAAAAACCGGTGGCAGCCGAGTAGGGCACACCCTGCAGTGGCCGCAACCCGGCTCAGCCGGCGGCGGGTTTGTCAGCGCGGGCCTGCAGCCGGCGGTATTTTTGCCACAGTGTTTCCCGGTCTTCGATGAACTGGGGGTTGATCGGGATGCAGGCCACCGGGCAGACCTGCACGCATTGGGGCTCGTCAAAATGACCCACGCACTCGGTGCATTTGTGCGGGTCGATCTCGTAGATTTCGGGCCCCAGAAAGATGGCCTCGTTCGGGCACTCGGGCTCACAGACATCACAATTGATGCACTCGTCAGTGATGATCAAGGCCATGGCTTACCATCCACCTCGGTCAAACTCACAACATTGCCTGTACACATGGTCCGAATTATCCGCGCTTTGCCCGCACCATGAGCCTGTTCCTGCTCAAGCGCCTGCTCACACTGCTGGCGACCCTGGTCGGAGCCTCGGTGGTGGTCTTTCTGGTACTTGAAATCCTTCCAGGCAATGCCGCCCAGATGCTGATGGGGCCGGATGCCGCGCCCGAAGCCGTGCAGGCGCTGGCCGTCAAGCTGGGGCTGGACCTGCCACCGATGCAGCGCTACTGGCAGTGGGTCAGCGGCATGCTGGTGGGCGAGTTAGGTACCAGCTACGCCTACAGCAGCCCGGTGCTGGAACTGGTTTTGGAACGCCTAGCGCTCACTGTGCCACTGGCCGTGATGGCCATGGCCCTGACCACCGTGCTGGCGCTGGTGGTGGGCGTCTACGCCGCTTCGCGCCACAATCGGCTGGGTGACGTGGGCCTGATGGGGCTGACCCAGCTCGGCATTGCGGTACCCAACTTCTGGTTTGCCATCCTGCTGATTTTGTTGTTCTCGGTGCACTTGCAATGGTTTTCGGCAGGCGGTTTTCCGGGTTGGGATGAGGGGGTGGTCGACGCAATCAAGGCGTTGCTGCTGCCCGCGCTGTCGCTGGCCGTGGTGCAGGCGGCGATTCTGGCCCGCATCACGCGCTCGGCAGTGCTCGAAGTGCTGCGAGAAGATTTCGTGCGTACCGCACGCGCCAAAGGCCTGTCGCAGCGGGCAACGCTTTGGCGCCATGTGCTTCGCAACGCCATGATCCCGGTGGTGACTGTCATGGGTCTGCAGTT
>JBIKZZ010000290.1:0-4301 GCA_044354435.1 Rhodoferax sp.
CCAGTGCCAGTCCAGGCCTTCTTGGTCAAACGCCTGGTTGAAGGCCGCGCGGTGGGCGGCCTCGGTGTCGGCTAAGGTGCCGTCCACGTCAAAAATCAGGGCTTGGAGCATGGTAGTTCTCGATGAAGGTTCAGGCTTGGAACAGCCGGCTGGCCAGGATGTCGGGGGCCGCAATGGTGCTGAGGTCATCGGCGTTGAGGTGGCGCTCACGGTCGGCAAACAGCCTGCTGGCCTGGCGTAGGCGGGCCCGGTCCAGCGCGTTGCGCACGCTGCGGGCGTTGGCAAAGTGGGGCTGCTGCAGGCGCAGCTGCAGGTAGCGCTCGAACGCCTCGGCAGCGCCGTCGCCGAAGCGGTAGTTTTGTTGCGCCAGCATTTGGCCGGCGATTTGTTGCAGCTCGGGCACCGCGTAGTCCGGAAAATCCAGGTGGTGGGCGATGCGCGAGCTCATGCCGGGGTTGGATTGGAAGAAGGTGTCCATGCGGTCTTTGTAACCCGCCAGGATCACCACCAGGTCGTCGCGCTGGTTCTCCATCACCTGCAGCAGGATCTCGATGGCCTCCTGGCCGTAGTCGCGCTCGTTCTCGGGCCGGTACAGGTAATAGGCTTCGTCGATGAACAGCACCCCGCCCATGGCCCGCTTGAGCACCTCTTTGGTCTTGGGCGCGGTGTGGCCGATGTACTGGCCCACCAGATCGTCGCGCGTGACCGACACCAGGTGCCCTTTGCGCACGTAGCCCAGCCGGTGCAGGATCTGCGCCATGCGCATGGCGACCGTGGTCTTGCCGGTGCCGGGGTTGCCGCTGAAGCACATGTGCAGGCTGGGCGCCTGGCTCGTCAGACCGAGGTTAACGCGCAGCTTGTCGATCACCAGCAGCGCGGCGATGTCGCGGATGCGTGCCTTCACCGGCTTGAGGCCGACCAGGTCGTCATCCAGCTCTTGAAGCACCGCCTCCACCTGCGAGCCAGCCAGCACCTCGGCCACCGAGCGAGCGCCGGCAGTCGGGTCACTGGCGGCAACCGGCGCAGCGGCAGCGGCCGGTGCTGCACTGGGCGCCGGTGTGCTGCCGGGAATCGCGTACAACGGGGAGTTCATGGTCAAATCGCCTTCCAGCCCTTGCTGTATATAGGTTTATAGCTATCTTATCTGTAGCGTTCGCCTTCCGGTGAGGCACTGGCGTAGCCGCGGATGGTGTAGCGCTGCGAGCGGCCGTTTACCTCTTGGCGCTCCAACGTGAAGCCGGGCTCTACGGACGGACGGTTGACGATGAAGCTCATGGCGATGGTTTCCACATTGCGCGTCGAGTCAAAGGCCATCAGCCGGATGTAGTGGTGCGGGAAGGCGGCGCGGCAGGCGCTCAGTTCCTGCAGCACGCCGGCGGCGTCGTGCAGGTCAAACATCGGGTTGCCGTACATGCTCCAGTAGGTGTTACGCGGGTGCGGGTCGTCGGTGTACTCCACGCTCCAGGCATAGCCCTTGCGCAGGCCGTACTCGATCTGCAGGGTGATCTCGGCATCTGTCAGGTCGGGCAGAAAGCTGAACTGGCCTTGCGTCAGGCGGCCGGTCGGGTTGGTCATCATGGCGGGATTCTCCTTCGAAAATAGGGGGGACGGGGCGGGCTGGGCTCAGGCCACCGAGGGCGTGACGGCGTAGTCGCTGCTGTCGGTGCTCTGGTAGTTGAAGCTGATGTCACCCCAGGTGTCGAGCGCGGCCTTGAGCGGGCTGCAGTGTTGGGCGGCCTGCTTCAGGATGGCCGGGCCTTCCTCCAGAATGTTACGGCCTTCATTACGTGCTTTCACCATTGACTCCAGCGCCACCCGGTTGGCCACGGCGCCAGCCTGAATGCCCATGGGGTGGCCAATCGTGCCGCCGCCAAATTGCAGCACCACGTCGTCGCCGAACAGGTCAATCAGCTGGTGCATCTGGCCGGCGTGGATGCCGCCCGAGGCCACTGGCATCACCTTCTTCATGTCGGCCCAATCCTGGTCAAAGTACAGGCCGCGCGGCAGGTCGGTCTTGGTGTAGCTGTCGCGGCAGACGTTGTAATAGCCCTGCACGGTCATCGGGTCCCCTTCAAGCTTGCCCACAGCGGTGCCGCAGTGCAGGTGGTCGCAGCCGGCCAGGCGCAGCCACTTGGCAATGACGCGGAAGCTCACACCGTGGTTTTTCTGGCGGGTGTAAGTGCCGTGGCCAGCCCGGTGCATGTGCATGATCATGTCGTTCTTGCGGCACCAGTTGGCCATGGACTGGATCGCCGTGTAGCCAATCACCAGGTCCACCATGACGATCACCGAGCCCAGGTCCTTGGCAAACTCAGCGCGCTCGTACATGTCTTCCATCGTGGCGCCAGTCACGTTCAGGTAGCTGCCCTTGACCTCGCCGGTCTCGGCGCTGGCCTTGTTCACGGCTTCCATCACAAACAAAAAGCGGTCACGCCAGTGCATGAAGGGCTGGCTGTTGATGTTCTCATCGTCCTTCATGAAGTCCAGCCCGCCTTTGAGACCCTCGTAAACGACGCGGCCGTAGTTGCGGCCCGACAAGCCCAGCTTGGGTTTGGTGGTTGCGCCCAGCAGCGGACGGCCAAACTTGTCCAAGCGCTCACGCTCCACCACCAGGCCGGTGGGTGGGCCCTTGAAGGTCTTGACGTAGGCCACCGGGATGCGGATGTCTTCTAGGCGCGCGGCCTTGAGCGGCTTGAACGAGAACACATTGCCGATCAGGCTGGCCGTCATGTTGGCAATCGAGCCTTCTTCGAACAAGATCAGGTCGTAGGCCACATAGGCAAAGTACTGGCCCGGGTTGTTCGGCACCGGAATCACCTTGTAGGCCTTGGCGCGGTAGCTGTCGCAGGCGGTCAGGCGGTCGGTCCAAACCACGGTCCAGGTGGCGGTGCTGGACTCACCGGCCACGGCCGCCGCAGCTTCTTCCGGGTCCACGCCGTCCTGCGGCGTGATGCGGAACAGGCACAGGGTATCGGTGTCTTTGGGCACGTAGTCTGGCATCCAGTAGCCCATTTGCTTGTACTTGAGCACGCCAGCGCTGTAGCGCTTCTTGGCGTCGGTAATCTCGGTGGAAGCGCTGGTCTCGGTCATCGTCTGCTCCAAAAAAATGGGTGTCGGTGGGATGTGGTGAACTGTAAAAGTCGCTTGAAATAATGTAAATTCACATTTATTGAGTATTCGGTTAAGGTTTAGCTTATGTATAGACTTGACCTCGCTGCGACACCCAATCGGCCCCCGCACCAGCGGATGCGGTTGGCGCACCAAGCTATGGGGCCAGGGTCACTGCGCACCACCCATTTCGGCAGATCAGGGCGGTGGGACGTTCGGCGCAGCGGCATCAAGGAGGAGCCCACCGGGCGGGGGACAGCCGCGGAGCCGAATGCCGCGCCGCCCTGATCAGAAGAAGTGCCTCCAAGAAAACTGCTTCAAACGAATGAACTTGAGCAAAGAGCAACCATGAAAAACGCCACCTTCCGCCAACTCCGCGTCTTCAGCGAAGTCGCCCGCCAACTCAGTTTTGCCAAGGCTGCCCGCGCCCTGCACCTGACGCCACCGGCCGTCACCATGCAGGTGCGCGAGCTCGAAGGCCATGTGGGCATGCCACTGTTTGACCGCAGCGGCCGCAGCGTGACACTCACCACTGCGGGTGAGTACATGCTGGTCTACACCCGCAAAATGCTGGCCACGCTCAAAGACGCCGAAGACACCGCTGCCCGATTGCTCAAGCTCGAGGTGGGCACGCTCACTATTGGCATGGTCAGCACTGCCAAATATTTTTTACCGCACCTGCTGGCCCAGTTCCGGCGTGAGCACGAGGGCATCGAGATCCGGCTGGCGGTAGGCAACCGCGAGCAACTGGTGCAGATGCTGCACGCCAACGAGGTCGACATCGCCATCATGGGCCGACCGCCGAAAGAGCTGGCCACCCGCGCCGAGCCCTTTGCCGCGCACCCCCATGTGTTTGTGGCGCCGGTCGGCCACCCGCTGACGCAAGCCGGCCTGTTGACGCCAGAGGCGCTGCGCGGCCAAGGCTTCATCCTGCGCGAAGAAGGCTCCGGCACCCGCGCCGCCTTGGAGAAGTTCTTGCTGCAGGCCCGTGTCGAGCCGCGCGTGACCATGGAGATGGCCAGCAACGAGACCATCAAACAAGCGGTTATCGCCGGTATGGGCCTGAGCTTTCTGTCGCTGCACACACTGGGGCTGGAGCTGGACAACCGGCTGATTGCGCTGCTGCCCATTCAAGGCGCGCCCGTGGTGCGCGCCTGGAACGTGGTGCACACCCTCGCCAAGCTGCTGTCTCC
>JBIKZZ010000291.1:0-4300 GCA_044354435.1 Rhodoferax sp.
TGCGACACAGGGTCAGCATCTGCTGCTCACCGCCGGAGAGGACACCAGCCTCGGTGTGCTCGCGCTCCTTGAGGCGGGGAAAGAGCTGGTACATGTCGTCAAAGGACCAACGCGGCGTCTTTTGCTTGCGCTTTTGCCCCAGCAGCAGGTTCTGGTGCACGGTGAGCTTGGGAAAAATGTCTCGGCTTTCCGGCACGTAACCCAGACCCAGGTTGGCGATTTCATAGGGTTTGCGACCCAGAATCTGACCACCCTGCCACAGCACCGAGCCCTGACACGCCACCATGCCCATGATGGCCTTGGCGGTGGTGGAGCGGCCAGAGCCATTGCGCCCGAGCAGGGCCACGATTTCGCCCTCGCCCACCTGCAGGTCGACACCGTGCAGCACATGGCTCTTGCCATAAAACGCTTGTAGTTGGCTGACCTGCAGCATGCTCAGGCAACCCCACCCTGGGCACTGACCTGGGCATCGGCCACAGCAGACCCCAGATAGGCTTCTTGGACCAGGGCATTCGCGCGCACCGCTTCTGGCGTGTCAAAGGCAATGACTTCGCCGTACACCAGCACCGCGATCTTGTCGGCCAGACCAAACACCACACCCATGTCATGCTCCACGGTCAGCAGGGTCTTGCCCGCGGTCACCTGTTTGATCAGCTCGATGAAGCGCGCGGTTTCACTGCGGCTCATGCCGGCCGTAGGCTCATCCAGCAAAATCACATTGGCGCCACCGCCAATGGTGATGCCAATCTCCAGCGCCCGCTGATCGGCATAGGTGAGGTTCATGGCCAGCACCTCGCGCTTATTGCCGAGCCCGATCATGAGCATCAGCTGCTGCGCACGCTCGTTGGCATCGTCCAGATCCACCAAGAACTTGAAGAAACTGTACTTGTAGCCCAGGCTCCAAAGCACGCCACAACGCAGGTTTTCAAACACGCTGAGCTTGGGGAAGATGTTGGTGATCTGGAAGCTGCGCGCCAGGCCCAGCCGGTTGATCTCAAAGGGCTTTTTGCCGTTGATGCGCTGGCCGTGCAGCAGCACATCACCGCTGCTGGCCTCAAACCGGCCACTGATCAGGTTGAACAGGGTCGACTTGCCGGCACCGTTGGGGCCGATGATGGCCACCCGCTCGCCCGGCTGCACCGCCAGGTTGGCGCCCCGGATGATCTCGGTCTTGCCAAAGCTTTTGCGCAGGTCCCGCAGTTCAAGGGCTGGGGCATTGGGCGCCGTGTTGGTGACCATCAGGCACCGCTTTCCGGCTGCAACTCGTGTTCAATCTCGACCTGGACGGCGTCCCATTGCTGCGCAAAGCGCCGCTGCAAGGGCCGGAACGCGGCCACACCCACGCCCAGCAGCAGCACCGCTCCCAGCCAGGTGGGCACCGCCGCCGTGTCCAACGGTACCCCCAGGAAGGGCACCACCGAACCCGCGTCCGAGCTGAGCTGCAGGTGGTAGACCATTTCAATCAGGGCGGCGCCACCCAGCAGTGCCAGTAGCGCAGTGCCAAACAGGCCTGCATAGACCGGCGCCAGCCGTGCCAGCTTGCCATGCAGGGCCAGCCGCAGGTTCATCATGACCAGGCTGGCGATGCCGCCCGGGGCGTACATCACCATGAACAGAAACAGCAACCCCAGGTACAGTAACCAGGCCTTGGTGAACTCGCTCAGCAGCACAAAGGCCAGCACCATCAGCACCGCGCCAATGATGGGACCAAAGAAGAAGGTGGCACCGCCCAGGAAGGTGAACAGCAGGTAGGCCCCCGAGCGCGCGGCGCCCACCACTTCGGCGGTGACGATCTCAAAGGTGAGCGCGCCCAGCCCGCCCGAAATACCAGCAAAAAAGCCGGCGATGATGAACGCCGTGTAGCGCACCCGCTGCGGGTTGTAGCCAATAAATTCCACCCGCTCCGGGTTGTCGCGCACCGCATTGAGTATGCGGCCCAGCGGGGTCTGGGTGAATGCGTACATCAGCACCATGGACACCAGGGTGTAGGCCGCAATCAGGTAATACACCTGAGTGGCCGGGCCGAAGGTGATGCCAAAAACGGCGCGACCCATGACCCGGTTGCCCGACACGCCGCCCTCCCCCCCGAAAAACTCCGGGATCATCAGCGCCATGGCAAACACCAGTTCGGCAAGACCCAGCGTGATCATGGCAAAGGTGGTGCCCGACTTGCGTGTGGTGACATAGCCAAACAGCACGGCAAAACCCATGCCGGCCAAGCCGCCGACCAGCGGCACCAAGGAGACCGGCAGCGCCCCGCCACCGTAACGATTTAAAGCATGGATGGCCACAAAGGCGCCCAGGCCGGTGTACACCGCGTGCCCGAAGCTGAGCATGCCACCCTGGCCCAGCAGCATGTTGCAGGACAGGCAGGCGATGATGGCGATGCCCATCTGGGACAGCAGGGTGACCGACAGACCGCTGGTGAACAACTGTGGCGCCGCCAGCATCACCAGCGCAAACAGGGACCAGACCCAGAGTGAGCCGACACGGGCAGACAGGCGTGACATCATCAACCCTCGCGGCGTCCAAGGAGGCCACGGGGCCGGAAGATCAGAATCAGGACCAAAAACAGGTAGGGCAGGATGGGGGCCACCTGGGCAATGGTCAGCCGCGCCAGTGAGTTGTCGCGCAACGCCGCGTTGATGGGCAGATTCAACTGCTGCAGCAGGGTCAGCAGCGAGTAGTCAAAGGCCACGGCAAAGGTCTGAACCGTGCCAATCAGCAAGGAGGCGACAAAAGCCCCCGACAAGGAGCCCAGGCCCCCCACCACCACCACAACAAAAATGATGGAGCCCACTGTGGCGGCCATCGACGGCTCGGTCAGGAAGGTGCTGCCGCCAACGACGCCGGCCAGACCGGCCAGCGCGGCCCCGGCGCCAAACACCAGCATGAAGACGCGCGGAACATTGTGGCCCAGTGCCTGCACCGCGTCCGGGTGGGTGAGTGCCGCCTGAATCACCAGCCCAACCCGGGTGCGGGTCAGCAGGAGCCAGATCGCCACCAGCATCGTCAATGCCACCAACATCATGAAGCCGCGGGTGGCTGGAAACGGTGAACACACCACCCTGATCGCGGCGTCGGTGCCACTGCACCACTCGGCTGGCGCTGCGCCCAAGACCAGCCGCAAGCCGTTGACCGAGTGGTTGATCAGGGTGAACGCCGGGCCTTGCAGGGTTTCCGGTGGCTTGAAGTCAAGCGCCATGCGGCCCCAGATCAGTTGCACCAGCTCCAGCACCACATAGGTCAGGCCAAAGGTGATCAGCAGCTCGGGCACATGCCCAAATTTGTGCACCCGGCGCAGGCACAGCCGCTCAAACAGCGCGCCGAGCGCACCCACCACCAGTGGTGCCAGCACCAGTGCCGGCCAGAACCCGACCCAGCACGACACCGTGTAGCCCACATAAGCGCCCAGCATGTAGAAGCTGGCATGAGCGAAGTTGAGCACGCCCATCATGCTGAAGATCAGGGTCAGCCCTGAACTCAACATGAACAGCAGCAAGCCATAGCTGACGCCATTGAGCGTCGATATGATGAAAAACTCCATGGTGCCTGTCCTGTATCAGCGCAAAATCCAACAAGAACCTGCTCCGGCAAACTGCCACGGGCCCCGAATGCCGCAATCCGGTTTAGGGACGCTTCATGTGGCAGCCGACCATCTTGACGCTCTCAACCGTTTGCGCCACCGCCGGGCAAAGTCGGTCAAACACCGGGCAGCTGGTAGTCCTTGAGCAACTCACGCAGCTTGGTTTTTTGCATCTTGCCGGTACCACCCAAGGGAATTGCCTCGAGAAAGACCACATCGTCCGGGATCTGCCACTTGGCCGTCTTGCCGTCGTAAAACGCGATCAAGGCATCACGGCTGACTTCGGCGCCGGGCTTCTTGACCACCGCGATGATAGGCCGCTCGTCCCACTTGGGGTGCTTCATGCCAATGCAGGCCGCCATGGCCACAGCCGGATGCGCCATGGCGATGTTTTCGACATCGATGGAACTGATCCACTCGCCACCTGACTTAATCACGTCCTTGCTGCGGTCGGTGATCTGCATGTAGCCGTCGGGGTCGATGGTGGCCACGTCGCCGGTGGGGAACCAGCCATCTACCAAGGGGCTGCCGCCCTCGCCCTTGAAATAGGCGCTGATGATCCACGGCCCGCGCACCAGCAGGTCGCCGAAGGCCTTGCCATCCCAGGGCAGTTCCTGGCCCTCGGGGTCCACAATCTTCATGTCAACGCCAAAAATACCCCGGCCCTGCTTGAGCCTGACCTTCATCTTGTCCTGGGGCTCCAGTTCCATATGC
>JBIKZZ010000292.1:0-4281 GCA_044354435.1 Rhodoferax sp.
TTCCCGGTTCAGGCGGTGTTTGCGTTCTTCGCGGTGACGACGGTCACGAAATTCAGTAGCGATGGCTCAATCCTTTATAAATTCGGCCACAAGATCGGTGGCCCCAACCGCACACACCACGCGCACAAGCAGCGGATGAGCTGGAGCACAGCTCAGACAACCGACTTGTTGGCAAGATCACCTGCGATGATTTGTACGAATGCATCGAGGGACATGACACCGAGGTCTTGACCACCACGGACACGCACTGCGACGGTACCTGCTGCCTTCTCTTTGTCGCCAACGACCAGAATGTAGGGCAGCTTTTTCATCGAATGCTCTCGTATTTTATACGTAATCTTTTCGTTGCGAAAATCAGTGATCACCCTAAGCTCTTGATTCGGCAACGAATTTTTCAATTTTTCGGCAATTTCACGACAATAATCAACCTGAGCGTCGGTGATATTCAGAACCGCGACCTGCGCAGGCGCAAGCCAAGTAGGCAATGCACCGGCACTTTCCTCGATCAAAATCCCGATAAATCGTTCCAGACTGCCGACGATGGCCCGGTGCAGCATGACAGGTCGGTGACGCGCACCGTCCTCCCCCACGTACTCGGCGTCCAGTCGCTCGGGCATGGAGAAATCAACCTGCATGGTGCCGCACTGCCACTGCCGGCCAATCGCATCCTTGAGGGTGTATTCAATTTTGGGGCCGTAAAACGCCCCCTCGCCGGGAGAGATTTCAAACTCGCAACCCGAGGCACGCAGGCTTTCCACAAGGGCGTGCTCGGCTTTGTCCCAGATGTCGTCAGAGCCGATACGCTGCGCCGGTCGGGTGGCGATTTTGTAGATGATGCGTTTGAAGCCGAAATCGGCGTACACCTTCTGCAGCAAACTGGTGTACGCCACGCACTCACCCAGGATTTGGTCTTCGGTGCAAAAAATATGGCCATCGTCCTGGGTAAAACCGCGCACCCGCATGATGCCGTGCAAGCCACCCGAGGGCTCGTTGCGGTGGCACTGGCCGAACTCGCCGTAACGCAGCGGCAGGTCGCGGTAGCTCTTGATGCCCTGCTTGAAGATCAGAATATGGCCGGGACAGTTCATCGGCTTGAGCGCGTACTCACGCTTTTCCGACTCGGTGGTGAACATGTTTTCTCGGTACTTGTCCCAGTGGCCGGTTTTTTCCCAGAGCGTCTTATCGATGATCTGCGGGCCTTTGACTTCGAGATAGCCGTTGTCGCGGTAGACCCGGCGCATGTACTGCTCCACACCCTGCCAAAGCGTCCAGCCTTTGGGGTGCCAAAACACCAACCCGGGCGCGTGGTCGTCAATGTGGAACAGGTCCAGTTCACGGCCAAGTTTGCGGTGGTCGCGCTTCTCCGCCTCTTCCAGCATGGTCAGGTGTTGCTGCAACTCATCCTTGGTAGCCCAGGCGGTGCCGTAGACGCGCTGCAGCATTTCGTTGCGGTGGTCGCCGCGCCAGTAGGCGCCGGCCAATTTCATCAACTTGAAATGTCGCAACTTGCCGGTGCTGGGCACGTGAGGACCGCGGCACAGGTCTTCAAACTGCCCCTCGCGGTACAGCGACACATCTTCGCCGGCGGGGATGCTGGCGATGATTTCTGCCTTGTAGTGTTCGCCTATGCCTTGAAAATGCGACACCGCCTCATCACGCGGCAATACGCGGCGGGTGATGGTTTCATCCCGAGCGGCCAGTTCGGCCATTTTCTTTTCAATGTTCTGAAGGTCTTCAGGGGTAAACGGACGCTTGTAGGAAAAATCGTAAAAGAAACCGTGTTCGATCACCGGGCCGATGGTGACCTGTGCATCCGGGAACAGGGTCTTGACGGCGTAGGCGAGCAGGTGGGCGGTAGAGTGGCGAATCACCTCCAGGCCATCGGCATCCTTGGCGGTGATGATGGCCAGAGCGCTGTCGGTCGCCATCGTGAAACTGGTGTCAACCAGCTTGCCGTCAACCCGGCCCGCCAAAGCCGCCTTGGCCAAACCGGTACCGATAGATGCCGCAACCTCGGCGACAGTGACGGGGGCGGGAAACTCGCGTTGCGAGCCGTCGGGGAGCGTGATGTGGATCATGGTGTAGGTAGGGATCGGTAGGGGACAAAAACAGCGCGGGACCGTTCGCGGTGTCATCACCAAGGTGCCTTTCTCGCTCTCGAAGCCTGAAAGAGGGTTTAGTTTAACCCCAGTCGTCGCACAGAGCGGACACAAAAAAGCCGGGCCCTGTCAGTGGCCCGGCCGGTCGGGGACAGAGCCAAATCAGTGAAACTGTTCTTCTTCGGTGGAGCCAGTCAGTGCTGTCACGCTGGACTTGCCGCCCTGGATCACCGTGGTGACCTCATCAAAGTAGCCAGTGCCGACTTCCTGCTGGTGCGACACGAAGGTGTAACCGCGCTCGCGGGCCGCAAATTCGGGCTCCTGCACTTTTTCCACATAGGCCGACATCCCGCGCTTGACGTAATCCTGTGCCAAATCGAACATGTTGTACCACATGGAATGGATGCCGGCCAGGGTGATGAACTGGTACTTGTAACCCATAGCGCCGAGTTCGCGCTGAAATTTGGCAATGGTGGCGTCGTCCAGGTTTTTCTTCCAGTTGAAAGACGGAGAACAGTTATACGCCAGCATCTTGCCGGGGTGTTTGGCGTGTACGGCGTCTGCAAACTTCTTGGCAAACTCGAGGTCGGGGGTACCGGTTTCACACCAGACCAGGTCGGCATACTCAGCATAGGCAACGGCGCGCGAAATCGCCTGGTCCATGCCCTTCTTGGTCTTGTAAAAGCCCTCGGCAGTGCGCTGGCCGGTCAGGAAAGGCTTGTCGTTGTCGTCATAGTCGCTGGTCAGCAGGTCGGCCGCCTCGGCGTCGGTACGGGCAATCACCAGGGTGGGTACGCCGCAAACGTCGGCCGCCATACGGGCGGCGATCAACTTCTGGCAGGCCTCTGCCGTTGGCACCAGCACCTTGCCGCCCATATGACCGCACTTCTTGACCGACGCCAGCTGATCCTCCCAATGCACGCCAGCAGCACCGGACTTGATCATGGCCTTCATCAACTCAAACGCGTTGAGCACGCCGCCAAAACCGGCTTCGGCATCGGCCACGATGGGCGCGAAATTGTCGATGTAGCCCTTGTCGCCGGCATCAATGCCTTTCGAGTGCTGGATCTCATCTGCACGGCGGAAAGTGTTGTTGATGCGCTCGACCACAATGGGCACAGAGTCCACCGGATACAGCGACTGATCGGGGTACATCGACGCATAAGAGTTGTTGTCGGCAGCCACTTGCCAGCCGGACAGGTAAATCGCCTTGACACCCGCTTTGACCTGCTGCATGGCCTGACCGCCAGTCAGGGCGCCGAGGCAATTGACATAAGGTTCAGTAGCCAGCAGATCCCAGAGTTTTTCTGCACCGCGGCGCGCCAGTGTGTGCTCGATGGGGAATGAACCGCGCAAGCGCACCACATCGGCCGCGCTGTAACCTCGCTTGATCCCCTTCCAGCGCGGGTTGGTGGCCCAGTCTTTCTCAAGCGCCGAGATTTGCTGTTCGCGGCTCAATTGTTCGGTGAGGGTTTGCGGCATGTGATCACTCCTTAGTTGATAAAACGATGGCCTTGATTCGCTCGTAAGCTCAGTGCCGATGGTTTTATTCTAAGTCTTATAGAAGACTAGAATTTTATCTTATGTCTTATAGAAGACATAAATTTTTTGATTAAAAATCAATGGCTTACGAGAAATATTTTTCAATATGAAATAGTATTTATCACTATGAGAAATTTTGCGGCGATGCAGCATATCGATATTTCAAATTATGAAAAATCATTCCACACGCGCTGCTTGACCCGAATATCGCTGCCAGCGTTGCGGCGATTGCGGCGTAGACATTACACAAAGCACTGAGGCCATCGGCATGGTGTAACCGCACAGCGACGAATCGATAGCCATCCTGGCTCAATAACAGCAGATCCGCCCGATCTGCAAACACGGTCCTACCCGCTTCATTCGTGATGCTGAAGTAAAAATGAAGGCCGCTGCCTGGCGCATTTGCAAAGGTGTCCAGCGCCTGGCATGAACGGCAGAGGCCGCAAAGACTCGATCTGAGCCCGGCCGTGATATTCGCTGCGCGGACCGAAACGACCCAAGCCGGTTCCCCAAATGCTGGGCCCGGCAAAGCCGGCGCCTGTGTCAACCCACTCTTGCGGCCAAGGACACCAGCTTGCCTCTAGCCACCCCATACAGGTCGACAAATTGGGTCAGCACACTGTGAATGCCCTGGGCTGAC
>JBIKZZ010000293.1:0-4280 GCA_044354435.1 Rhodoferax sp.
GACCGGTGAGCGTCGAGATTTGTAGCCCGCGCGTTTGTGCGCCGCCGGCGGGCATCATGGTGCGTGAGTCCCAGGTCAGGACCGAGATCGCGTTCAGCACGTCGTTCACGGCGGCAACGCGCGCTTGAAGCGCAGCCAGGGGGCTGGTGCTGGGCATCAGGCTCTCGTCACGGGATGTTTCAGGCCACGCCGCCGGCAGCCAGATGGCAGGCAAGCTGCCGCCCGTCAGCGTTGGTCAGCAGTGCCGGCGCTTCTCGCTTGCAGCGCGCACCGGCCGATGGGCAGCGCGGGTGGAAATGGCAGCCACTGGGCGGGTTCAGGGGCGAGGGGATTTCGCCGGCAATAGGGTGAAACACCTGCCGGCCGGCACCCACCCTGGGCACGCTGTCGAACAGGGCGCGGGTGTAGGGATGGCCTGGCGTGGCATAGAGCTGGGCCATGGGCGCAATTTCGACGATCCGCCCCATGTACATGATGGCCACCCTGTCGCACACGTGGCGAACCACGCCGAGGTCGTGGCTGATGAAGACTGCCGTCAGCCCCAGGTCGCGGCGCAGGTCCATGAACAGGTTGAGCACCTGGGCCTGGATCGAGACATCCAGCGAGGCCACCGGCTCGTCCAGCACCAGCAGATCAGGCTTCATGGCCAGGGCACGGGCGATGGCCACCCGCTGCCGCTGGCCGCCCGAGAACTGGTGCGGGAAGCGCCGACGCAGGTCCGGGTCCAGTCCCACACGCTCCAGCAGGCTGGCCACATAGGCGTCGGCATGCTGCGGCTGTACCAGATGGTGCGTGAGCGGCCCTTCACCAATGGTGTCGCCCACGCGCATGCGCGGGTTGAGGCTGGAGAAGGGGTCTTGGTGGACCATCTGCACTCGGGTGGTCAGCTTGACGGTGCGCCGACCCTGTTGCCTGGCCACTGGCCCGCCGTCAAACACCACCTGGCCGTCACTTGGGCTGTAGATGCCGGCCATGATGCGCCCCAGGGTGGACTTGCCACATCCGGACTCGCCGACCAGGCCCAGCACTTCGCCCTTGGGCATGCTCAAGTCCACACCGGTGACGGCGCGTACGGTTTGACGGCTCGTGGCACCACCCATCAGGCCAGCGAGCTGCTCTGCCAGTGAGACCGGCTTGACGAAGCGCTTGGACACGCCCTGGATTTGGAGCAGGTCGGCCATGGCTAGCTCCACAGGACGGGGTGGTGACACAGCGCGCTTCTGCCATTGGCGAGTTGCTGCAGCGGCGGCGGGGTGTTGCAGACCGGGCTGGCTTTGGCGCAGCGCGGTGCGAAGGCGCAGCCCTGGCCCAGGTCGGCCAAAGAGGGTGCCTGACCCGGTACCTGCTGCAGGCGAGTGCCGGGCTCATGTTCGGCCGGAACCGACGCCAAAAGCCCGGCGGTGTAGGGGTGGTGCGGCTGGGCCATCACCGCGTCGGCCGAGCCGGCTTCGACGATCTTGCCGGCGTACATCACGCAAATATCGTCGGCCAGGCTGGACACCACCGCCAGATCGTGGGTGACCCAGACAAAGGCGGTGCCGGTCTCGCTGGCCAGGCGCCGCACTTCGGCCAGAATCTGTCCCTGGATGGACACATCGAGTGCGGTGGTCGGCTCATCCGCCAGGATCACGGCCGGGCGGTGCAGCAGGGCGATGGCAATGGCTACCCGTTGGCGCATACCACCCGACAGTTGGTGCGGGTAAGCGTCCAGCCGCTCCTGCGGACTGGGGATACCCACCGTGACCAATGCCTGCCTGGCGCGTTCCAGCGCCTCGGCGGTCGACACCTTGTCGTGCGCCTTGACGGCCGCCACCATCTGGGTGGAGACCTTGAGCACCGGGTTCAGCGTCATCATCGGGTCTTGAAAGACCATGGCGATTTGCGCTCCGCGGATTTGACGCAAAGCCTCACCATGCAGTTGCGTCAGGTCAACGCCGTTGAGCAGGACCTGACCGCCGGCGATCCGTCCCGGTGCCTCGATCAGGCCCAGAATCGAGTAGGCGGTGACACTTTTACCTGAACCCGATTCGCCCACCAGACCCAGGATACGACCTCGGCCCACCTCGAAGCTGACGCCATCGACGGCTTTGACGACACCGCCGCGCACGGCAAATTCCGTGCGCAGGTTCTGGACTCGCAGGACGGCATCACTCATCGGCTGCGCCTCGGATTGAGCACGTAGCGCACCTGATCACCCACCAGGTTGATGGCGACCACGGTCACCATCAAGGCAATGCCCGGGTAGATGGAGATCCAGTAGCGACCGGACAACAGGAACTGAAAACCATTGGAAATAAGCGACCCCAGTGAGGGCTGTGTCAGCGGTAATCCCAGGCCTAGAAAGGACAGGGTGGCCTCCAGCGCGATGGAGTTTGCGACTTGCACGGTGGCGACCACGATCAAAGGCGGCAGGGCATTGGGCAGCAGGTGGCGAAACAGCACGCGCATGGCTGGCAGCGGCGTCGACAGTGCCGCTTCAATGTAGTCCTTGTTGCGTTCGGCGCTGGCCGCACCATGAGCGGTGCGCGCAAAGTAAGCGTATTGCGCCAGCGCCAGGGCAGCGACCAGCTGAGGTAAACCTTGCCCGAGCAAAGCCACCAGAACCAGCGCCAGCAGGATGGCCGGCAAAGAGAGTTGCAGGTCGATCACGCGCATGATGACGGCCTCCAGTCTCCCGCCATAGTAGGCTGCCAACAGGCCCACAACGCCGCCGAGCATCAGGGCCAAGGTGCCGGCCAAAACGCCCACCAACAGGCTGGTGCGCAGGCCATACAGAATGGCGGAGAAAATGTCGCGCCCCGCGGCATCGGTGCCGAGCCAGTGCATATAGCCGCCCGGGCCGATTTCGCCCGGCATCAGGCGCGCTGCAGCCAAGTCCAAAGTGGCCTGGTTGTAGGGGTCTTGCGGTGTGATGAGGGGTGCCAGCACGGCAGCCAGGATCACAATCGCGATCACCACCAGCGCCACCACCGCGACCCGGCTTTGCCGGTAGTCGGCCCAGAAGTTGGCGAGCCGGCTCCAACGGGTCTCAAGGGCCAGGCTCATTGCGCGGCCTTGATCCGAATGCGAGGATCGAGCTGGCCGTAGATCAGGTCCACCACAAAATTAATCAGCACAAACAGCACGACGACCAGCACCAGGTAGGCCACCATCACTGGCCGATCCAGCACCGTGATGGAGTCAATGATCAGCTTTCCCATGCCGGGCCAGTTGAAAACGGTTTCGGTCACAACTGCAAACGCCAGTGTGGAGCCGAACTCCAGACCGAACACGGTCACGATGGGGATGGAGATGTTTTTCAAGACATGCAGACCGAGCACCTTGGATTCGGACAAGCCCTGGGCTCGGGCAAAACGCACATAGTCCGAGCTCATCACCTCCACGGTGCCAGCCCGCGCCAGGCGGATCAGCAGGCCCAGCTTGAACAGCGCCAGGTTGAACGCCGGCAGCACCAGATGGCTCAGGCCCTCCCAAGACCCAATGGACAGCTTCATGCCCAGCAGCTCGGTGACGGGCCCCCTGCCCCCCGAGGGCAGCCAGCGCAGCTCCACCGCGAAGCCCATGATCAGCAGCAAGCCAACCCAAAAGGTCGGGACGCTGAAGCCCAGTACTGACACCCCCATGATCACCTTGGACGAGACTGCATCGGGCTTGTAGCCTGCCCAGATGCCCAGCGGTATGCCCAGCAGCGTCGCGATCAGCATGGCGGACACCGCCAGCTCCAGCGTGGCCGGCAGCCGCGAAAAGATCAGGCCGAACACCGGCAACCGGTAAATAAAAGATTCCCCCATGTCCCCTTGCAGCAGGTTGCCCATGAAGATGAAATACTGCGCGTACAGCGGTCGGTCAAACCCGTAGCGCTGGATCAGGCTTTCACGCAGCGCTTGGCTGGAGGCTGGATCGATCATGACGTCGATCGGGTTGCCGATGGCGTACACCCCGACAAACACCAGCATCGACATGGCCACGACGACCAGCATCGCCTGCAACAGGCGCTGTATGAAAAACCCGATCATTTCCGGCGCAGGATCAACGCTTGGGCTTGATCTCGTAGGCCAGGGTTTCCTGGTCCATGCGGGCGGGGATGGTCATCATGCCGGCTTTGGAGGCCCAGATGGTCTGTAACTGCACGGTCGGGATCAGCGCACGGTCGGTCATGGACAGTTCGGAGGCCTTCTCGAACAAGGCGCGGCGCTTGTTGTCGTCCATGGTGCGGCTGCCTTCTTCCAGCAGCTTGTCAACGGCCGGGTTAGAGTAACCCTGCTTGTTGAAGGCACCCA
>JBIKZZ010000294.1:0-4279 GCA_044354435.1 Rhodoferax sp.
GCAGGGCTCGCATCACCGGGTGGCTGGGGCTGCCTGCGAAGGCCTTGGCCACTTCAGTCTGCCACCACGCCAGCTTGGTGGCGGCTACGCCCGCGTCCTGCGTGTCGTCCACCACGTCGTCCACCTCGCGGCAAAAGGCATAAAAAGCCGTGATGGCCGCCCGCCGTGGCGGCGGCAGGAACAAGAAGGCGTAGTAAAAACTGCTGCCGGAGGCGGCGGCTTTCTGCTGGACGTACTGCTCTGGGCTCATGACCTAATTGTTACATCCACAGCGTGCGCCAAGCCATCAGGGCCAGATCTCGCCGGCGCAGGGTGGGGCGGGTCTGCAGCGTGGCAAATTCCAGCGCCTCTATGCGGTCCAGAATGCGCAGGCCACCTTGCACCACCAGCCGCAGCTCCCAGCCGGCCCGCCCCGGAATACGGTGCACCAGTTCAGAGCCTTTTAGCATGCCAGCCCTTGCAGCCGCTGCTTGTTCTGCTATCAAATTAGTAGTGTTCTGGGTGGATTGGCGTGCCAGCAGCTCGGCCTGTGTTACGCCATGGCGTGCGCAGTCGGTCTGCGGCAGGTAGAAGCGCCCGCGTGGGATGTCCACGCTCAGGTCTTGCCAAAAGTTGATCAGTTGCAGCGCGGTACAAATCAGGTCGCTGCTCTGCAGGGCCGCAGGCTCAGTCACGCCATACAGGTGCAGCAGCAAGCGGCCGACCGGGTTGGCCGACCGGGCGCAGTAGGCCAGCAGCTCCGCCTGGTTGCCATAGCCGGCGCCGTCGCGGGTTTTTTCCACATCCTGCACAAAAGCGTCCAGCAGGTCATGCAGCAACTGGGTTGGCAGTTGATGGGTCTTGATCACCTGCTGCAGCGGCGCAAACACCCAGGCCCAGGCTTGGTCTGGTGCCACAGGCGGCTCGTCGGCTGCAGCCTGCAGCGCCTGGCGGTAGCGTGCCAGCGCTTGCAACCGTTCGGCTGGGTTGGCCTCTCCCTCGTCGGCCAGATCATCGGCGGTGCGGGCAAAGTGGTAGATCGCGCCAATGGGTGCCCGCAGCCGGGCCGGGCAAAGCCAGGACGCGACCGGAAAATTCTCGTAATGCGTGATGGGGGCAGCAGATGAGGCAGTGGCGGACATCGCCGGATTTTGCACTCAGATTAGCCACCGAGATTCGCCCCCAAACTTGACAGGCTTTAGCTTTTCACCTAAATTACTAACCTTCTGGTCAGTAGAGTGCTGTCTGACCTGTCTGACCTGTCTGACCTATCTGTTACCAACCCGTCTTCCTGTCTGACCATGTTCAACCCGTCTATCCGAAGCGGCGCCGCCCTGATCTGCGCCACCCTGTTTCTGTCTGCCTGCTCCCGTCCAGCGCCCACCGAAGAGCCTGTGCGCGCGGTCAAACTGGTGACCGTGAGTTTGGGCAATATCGGCTCCAGCGCCGAGTTTGCCGGTGAAGTGCGGGCCCGGGTTGAGTCCCGCCTGGGCTTTCGGGTGGCCGGCAAACTGGTGCGCCGGCAGGCTGAGCCGGGCCAGCGTGTGCGCGTTGGTGATGTGCTGGCCCAATTGGACCCGCAGGATTACCAGCTCGCCGCCGATGCGGCCCGCGCCCAGGCGAGCGCTGCCACCACCAACCGAGACCTGGCAGCGGCGGATTTCAAGCGCTTCAAAGACCTGCGTGAGCAAAATTTCATCAGTAGCGCCGAGCTGGACCGCCGCGAGGCCAACTTAAAAGCAGCGCAGGCGCAACTGGAGCAGGCCCAAGCGCAGCTGGCAGGGCAGGGCAACCAGGCCGGCTACACCCGGCTGCTGGCCGATGTGTCTGGCGTGGTCACTGCGGTGGAGGCTGAGGTCGGTCAAGTTGTGGGAGCCGGGACGCCGGTGCTGCGTATCGCCCAGGATGGGGCCCGGGACGTGGTGTTTGCGGTGCCCGAAGACAAGGTGTTGCAGATCAAAACGGGCTCCAGCGTCGAGGTGCGTGGCTGGTCGGGCGGCACTGCCATTAAAGGTGTGGTGCGGGAGGTGGCGGCCATGGCCGACCCGGTGACGCGCACTTTTGGCGTCAAGGTGGCCATCGACGCCCGCAGTGCGCCGCCATTGGGCAGCACGGTGTCGGTCTTGCCGCAGGCCTTTGCCCGCGGCGGTGCGCCAGTGATCAAGCTGCCCACCAGCGCCTTTCGCCAGGATGGGCAAACCTCGGCGGTCTGGGTGCTGGACAGCGCCAGCATGACGGTGCGGCTGCAGCCGGTGCAAATTGCCACCGCCGACGGCAATGAGGTGGTGGTCGCTGCCGGCCTGCAGCCTGGCATGCAGGTGGTGGTGGCCGGGGTGCACGTGCTGTCGCCCGGCCAGAAAGTCACGATTTATAAGGAAAAACAGGCTGTAGCCCCCGTGTTTATTGGGTCTGTAGCTACACAAACAGTAGCAAGCCCGGCGTCGGCACCAGCTGCTGCCACCGCCGCCACCGCCGCCAGCGCCGCGAAGTGAGCCTGTGATGACCCAAGCCAGCAAGCCCGAGCGCTTCAATCTCTCCAAATGGGCGCTCGACCACGGCGCTCTCACCCGCTACTTGATGCTGGTGCTGATGGTGCTCGGCCTGGCCGCGTACTTTCAGCTCGGCCAGGACGAAGACCCGCCCTTCACCTTCCGCATCATGGTGGTGCGCGCGGTGTGGCCCGGTGCCACAGCCCAGCAAATGGCCGAGCAGGTGACCGACAAGATCGAACGCACCCTGCAAGAGGTACCCTACGCCGACAAGATCCGCAGCTACTCCAAGCCGGGCGAGACCACCATCCTGTTCCAGCTGAAAGACTCTAGCAAGGCGTCCGATGTGGCCAACCTGTGGTACCTGGTGCGCAAAAAGGTGGGTGATATGCGCCAGACCCTGCCAGCCGGCGTGCAGGGGCCGTTCTTCAATGACGAGTTTGGTGATGTTTATGGCGTGATTTACGCGCTGGAGGCCGACGGTTTCAGCCTGGCCGAGAGCAAAGCCTTCGCCGACGAGGTGCGCCAGCTGCTGCTGCGGGTGCCCGATGTCAACAAGGTGGAGCTTTTTGGCGTTCAGGACGAAAAGCTCTACATCGAGATTTCGCAGCGCCGCTTGGCGCAACTGGGGCTGGACATGAACCAGGTGCTGGCCCAGCTCGGCCAGCAAAACGCGATTGAAGGCGCCGGTACGCTGCAGACACCGCTGGATGTGCTGCAGGTGCGGGTGGCGGGCCAATTCACCGCGGTGGAACAACTCGCTGCAATGCCCATTCGGGGCAGCTCGGGCAACCAGCTGCGCCTGGGCGACATCGCCGAGATTCGGCGCGGCTATGTGGACCCGGCCAGCGTCAAGGTGCGGCACCAGGGCCGGCAGGTGATCGCGGTGGGCGTGTCCATGACTAAAGGCGGCGACATCATTGCGCTGGGCCAGGCGCTGGAGGCCGCCACGGCGCGCATCGCCACCACGCTGCCAGCCGGGGTCCGATTGGTCAACGTGCAAGACCAGCCCAATGCGGTGACCAAGTCGGTGAACGAGTTTGTCTCGGTGTTGATCGAGGCCATTGTGATCGTGCTGGCTGTCAGCTTCATCAGCCTGGGGCTGCACCGGCGCAGCGGCGCGCAACCCTGGTTCAAGCGTTACTACGTGGACATGCGGCCGGGGCTGGTGGTGGGCATCACCATTCCGCTGGTGCTGGCGTTGACTTTTTTGGGCATGTACTACTGGGGCATTGGCCTGCACAAGATATCGCTCGGCTCGCTCATCATCGGCCTGGGGCTGCTGGTCGACGACGCCATTATTGCGGTGGAGATGATGGTGCGAAAGCTCGAAGAAGGTTACGACAAGGTGCGCGCCGCGACCTTTGCCTATGAGATCACCGCCATGCCGATGCTCACGGGCACCCTGATCACTGCTGTGGGTTTTTTGCCGATCGGCATTGCTAAATCGGCCACTGGCGAATACACCTTTGCCATTTTTGGTGTCACGGTGCTGGCGCTGGTGCTGAGCTGGCTGGTGTCGGTTTACTTTGTGCCCTATTTGGGCACCGTTCTGCTCAAGGTCAAGCCGCACACGCCGGGCGAGCCCCATGAGTCTTACGACACCGCGTTTTACCGGGGCTTTCGCCGTGCCGTGAACTGGTGTGTGGCACACCGCTGGATCACCATCGGCCTGATGCTCTTGACCTTTGCCTTGGGGCTGGCCGGCATGGGCCGGGTGCAGCAGCAGTTTTTCCCCGATTCGAGCCGGCCCGAGGTGCTGCTGGACGCCTGGCTGCCCGAGGGCAGTTCTTTGGCATTGAACGAGCAGA
>JBIKZZ010000295.1:0-4267 GCA_044354435.1 Rhodoferax sp.
AATGTGAACGAGCGCGTGGTGCTGACCATTCCGCAGAAAACATCCGGTGATGCCAAGGAAACTTCCTTGATCACACTGGGCGTCAACTTCCCGGCAGACGCCAACGTGATTGACGCCCGTGTGCAGCCATTCAACCGTGCCAACCCGGCTTCGTACAACAAGAGTACGGCATTGACGGTGTACGACAAGGGCGGTAACGGTTATCTGGCCACCATTTACTACGTCAAGACGCAAAACGCCAGCCAGGCCAGCCCGACCAACAAGTGGCAGACCTATGTGTTCGTGGGTGAAGACCAGGTGAAAGCTTCCTTGCTGCAGGCCAGCGACGGCAACAACGAGAAGCTGTACGTCAACAAGTACGGTCAAACCAAGCCATTCAGCGCAGTCAAGGACTTGCTGGTCAACACCAAGACCAAGATGTTCGCGCTGGACGAACTGACAGACACCCAGGTCTCAGTTGCCGCTTCGTTGAAGGGCGCTGCAGTGACAGACGCCACATTTGACCTGGCGGCCGGTGTGAACTTCAGCACCCTCAGCTCGGCCAATAAAACGGCCCTCAAAAGTTTATTCACGGTGGACGTGGACGGCTCAGGCAGTCCTGTCACAGTGGATTTGAGCTACCTGGCCAACAAAACCAGCCTGTACACCGGTGACCAGATCGCCTCAGAAATCACCAACGTGCTGAATCGCAAGTTTGGTGGTGAGCGTTATTTTGACTTTTCGAGTGCTGACAGTCGCGCATTCAATGTGACGTATGTTGACGCTGCCGGCGCGACCCGCACTGCCGCTATCAGCCTGACTCAAGATGCCAATGGCAGGCTCACGATGGATCAGCTTGTCGCCCAGATTAACGAAGACCTGGCCGCGTCCCATGCCGCCACGGGTGCACAAAGTGTTTCCGTTGTGTATGACCCCGTGTCCCAAGGTCTGGTTTTCAAGGAAAGCACCGGCAAAACGGTTTCATTGGTCACAGCGGCCAACCCTAATACGGTGATGGGTTTGACCACCACAGCGAAAGCCCTGACCGATGGTTTGTTGAGCCTGAAACCCAATACCGAAATCCCGATTCGCCGCGCAGACCCGGTTTCGCCTTCAGTGTTGCCTAGCTTGCAGCGCTATGGTGTCAAGGTGAGTTTTGACCCAGTGGGTAAAACCTTCCAGATCGCCAGTGGCTCGACCGGCGATGACTCCAGTTTGGCAATCACTGGCGTTGCCACGGGTAGCTTGGCAGCCAACATGCTGGGTATTGCAAACGCCACTCAAAGCGTTTCAACCGAAGCCTTGCGCGGTCTGAAGTCAACGCCCGCAGTGGCCACAGGCAGCACTTTCTCAACCAACGTCAGCACCAATTTTTCTGTCGACCCTGGCACCGACACCTTCATCGTCACGGTAGATGATGTGCGCGGCGAGATCAAGATCCCGCAACGGTCCAACTATTCGCTGTCCAGCTTCATGTCTGAGCTGCAAAACAGCATCAATACGATGACCGACAGCACGGGCAAGACCGTCAACGGTGTCAAGGTCAGCTATGACGCCGTTGCCAAAGTTTTCAAATTCACCACGGGTACAGCATCGAATAATTCCTTCATCAAGGTGTCGGGCAGCTCTGTCTGGGGTCTGTCGCAGGTTGAGTCCGTGCGCGGTTCGACAACCAGCTGGATCAAGCCAACGCAGTTCGTTGACAAATCCAGCGGAACAGCCAAGCCTGTGTTCATCGATGAATTCGGCAAAGAAACCATCAACGGTGATGGCCTCAAGGTCGCTGAATGGTCGCCCCTGTTTCTGGACAAAGGTGAGCTGACTTTCGACACGGGCGGCAAGATTTTGTCCCCCAAAGCCGGCACCCAACTCGAAACCGTCTTTCTGGCCGGTGGTAAGGGCGCATTGACCATCAACATCGACTACTCCAAGTCCACTCAGTTCACATCACCTTTTGCCGTGTTGTCGCAGTCGCAAGACGGCGCACCCGAGGGTGACCTGGTGGGTGTGACGATTGGCGTGGACGGTCTGGTCAGCGCCAGCTACTCGAACGGTGCTCAGAAATCACTGGCCAAGATTTTGCTCGTCAACTTCTCAAGCCCCAAAGGCTTGCGTCAGATTGGTGACTCCAGCTTCTTGTCTTCAGCGGCCTCGGGCAACCCGATTCTGGGTACTGCCGGCGGCGCAGGTTTCGGCACCATCCGCGCTGGTGCAACAGAGCGTTCCAACGTGGACTTGACGCAAGAGCTGGTGGACCTGATCACCGCTCAGCGTAACTTCCAGGCCAACGCCAAAGCCATTGAGACCAGCACCACCATGACGCAGGCCATCATCAACATCCGCGGTTGATAAAGCCCTGACACCTTCATAACAAAGGACTCACGCCATGGACCGCCTAGCCTTTAATGCCGCTGCCGCCATCAACGAGCAGCGCCTGTCTCGCCAGATGATGACGCACGAGTTGGCCAACGTCGTCACGGTCGGCTTCAAGCGCAGCTATGAGGTGTCCATGTCGGCCGTCAAGGTAGAGGGCGCTGGCTTTTCCACCCGCATGCAGCCGAAGTCGGTCAGTCTGGACATCATCCAGCTGCGCCCGGGCGAGCTCATGACCACCGGTCGTGACCTTGATGTAGCCATGAACGATTCAACCGTGCTGGGCGTGACTGCGCCCAACGGCGAGCTGGCTTTCACCCGCCGCGGTGACCTCAAGGTCAATGCCGCCGGTGTCCTCGAAGACGGCATCAAAAACGTGGTTCGCGGCGAGGCTGGCCCCATTACTGTGCCGCCCGGCATGATGGTGAAGATCAACCCCGACGGAACGATTTTCGCTACCGACCCGGCCCAGAACGGCGCCGTCCAGCAAGTGCTGATAGGCCGCCTGCTGCTGCGCGACGCCAGTGCCACACCTCTTGAGCGCCGAGAAGACGGCCTGTTCGGCCCGGTTGGCAAAGTGGGCGCTGACGTGCCCCCCGGCCCGGAATTGCCTTCGCTGACAGCCGGCGCTCTGGAGGGCAGCAACGTGAACGCCATGTCCGCCATGGTCAAGCTGATGGACCAAAGCCGCTCTTTTGAGCACCAGGTGCGCAACATCAAAGAGAGCAAGAACGCCGACGAATCCGGCGCCACCATGATGAAGCTGGGCTAAAGCCGCTTCATCCTAGTTAACCAATCAACGAAACAAGGAGCTGACATGGATGCATCAATGTGGGTAGCCAAAACGGGCCTGGACGCGCAACAGACTCGCATGAATGTGATCTCGAACAACTTGGCCAACGTGAACACCACGGGCTTCAAGCGCGACCGCGCTGTGTTCGAAGACATGCTCTACCAAAACGTCAAGCAGGCCGGCGGTCAGACCGACGCCAACTCGCAAGCGCCTACCGGCCTGATGCTGGGTACCGGCGTGCGCATCGTGGCCACCGAAAAACTGCACGCGCAGGGCAATATGGTGACCACCCAGAATCCGCTGGATTTGGCCATTACCGGCGACGGTTATTTTCAGATCGCCAAGGGCGACGGCACGCTGGCTTACACCCGTGACGGCGGCTTCAAGCTTTCGGCTACCGGTCAGATGGTCACCTCCAGCGGTGCCTTGCTGCAGCCAGCCATCACCATTCCCAACACCGCGTCCAGCGTGACCATCGGCCGCGACGGCACTGTGTCCATTGGGCTGGCTGCTGGCGGCTCGCAGGTGCTTGGTCAGTTGCAGATTGCCCGCTTTGTCAACCCAAGCGGCTTGCAGTCGATGGGCCAGAACCTGATGAAAGAAACGCCGGCCAGCGGCGCACCTCAGGTGCTTGCGCCCGGCGTTGGCGGAGCCGGTTCCCTGATGCAGGGTTCGCTCGAAGCCTCCAACGTGAACGTGGTCGAGGAAATGGTCAACATGATCGAGACCCAGCGCGCCTACGAGATCAACTCCAAAGCGATCTCGGCTGTGGACGGCATGCTGAAGTACCTGAATAACAACATGTGATGGCCGCCATGAAACGCACGACAACTCACAAATTGACACTGCTGGCTTTGCTGGCCCCCTTGCTGCTGGCCAGCGGCTGCACTGTGCTGCCCCCCAAGCCACTGGCGCATTCGCCCGACTTTGCGCCCGTGTACCCCGTTGCCGCCGAGCGTCAGCGCGTGGCTACCGGCGGCATTTACAACAGCCGCGTCAGCGAAAGCTGGTTTGGCCGTGGCCGCAGCTACCAGGTGGGTGATGTCATCACCGTCCTGCTGAGCGAATCCACCCAGGCCAAGCGCAGCCAGGACAACAAGGTCACCCGCGACTCCAGCAACA
>JBIKZZ010000296.1:0-4247 GCA_044354435.1 Rhodoferax sp.
ATGCGAAAGCGCTGGGTGCCAGTACAGCGGATCATCAGCAGCCCGGGTTGTGGCTTGCTCAGCTCGGTGATGGTGGCCAGCGTGCCAATGGGGTGAAAGGTCTCGTCCGCAAAGCCGTCACCACCGGCGCGGTCGGGATCAATTTTGCGTACTTCGGCACCTTTGGTCAGCGTGACCACGCCAAAGGGCGAGCCGCTGCGGTGGCACTTGCTGATCATGTCGAGGTAGCGCACCTCAAAGATCCGCAACGGCAACAAACCACCGGGGTACAGCACGGTGCCCAGCGGAAACAGCGGAACAGAAAATGTGGTCAGGTCTTGGGACATGCGTCTTGGTTTTGAAGCTATGGCGCTAATCATCCCATGAACCGGCGCCTCACATGGCTTTGAATTGATGGGCAAATAGCCGGCTGACCGCCAGCCGCTCCGGTCGGCCGCGCAGCGACAAGCTCAGCCGGCCCTGATCGTCCCGCAACGCCAGCTCGACACAATGGTGGTTGACCACCGTGCCACGGTGAATCTGCCAAAAGCGGGCGGGGTCGATTTGCGGCAGCAGCTCTTTGAGCGGGGTGCGGATCAGGTACTCGCGCTTGGCGGTCAGCACCCGCACATATTTGTCGGCGGCTTCCAGGTACAGCACCTCGGGCAGCGGTACCAGGTGGATGGCGCTGCCCACGCTGGCCTGGATGTGCTGCAGCCAGGGCGCCGGCGGGTTGGGCGGGGAGGGTGGCGAGGACGCAGAGGATGGCATAGCCAACAGGCTGCGCAGTTGGGTCAGCGTCGCTTCAAAATTAGTAGCAGCAGAGCGAATACTGGCAAGGCTTTGCTGGAGTTTTTGTATGGTTTTTTTCAGACGTTCAGGCTGCACGGGTTTGAGCAGGTAGTCCACCGCCTGCGCCTCAAAGGCCTGCACGGCGTACTGGTCATAAGCGGTCACAAACACCAGTGCCGGGAACGGCTTGGCGCCCGTTGTGGTGGTGTCCCAGGCGTCGGCCAGCGCGGCAGCCGCGTCCAGACCGCTCAAACCGGGCATGCGAATATCAAAAAACAACACATCGGGCCGCAGCGCCAGGGCCTGCGCCACCGCGCTATGCCCATCGCCCACGCTGGCCAGCACCTGCAGCTCAGGCCAAAGGCGGGCTAATTCTGCTTGCAAGGCGGCGGCGAGCAGCGGCTCGTCCTCGGCGATCAGGGCCATGGGCCGGGGAGGGTGGGGAGGGCTGCTCATTCCAGCGTCACTTTTTTAAGGGAAAACTGATGCTAACCCCTGTCCCGCCTGAGGGTATAGCTACTATTTCAATAGCACCCTCGGCACCGTAGCAGGTGTGCAGGCGTTCACGTACCTGAGTCAGGCCAAAGCCACTGGTCAGTGCCGTGGTGGCTGGCGGCGCAGTTGTATCGCAACCCAGCCCGGTGTCTGTCACCGCCAAAAACAGGCGGCTGCCCTGCATTTGTGCTTGTACGTGGATGCTGCCGCCCGCCACCTTGGGCTCCAGGCCGTGGCGGATGCTGTTCTCTACCAGCGGCTGCAGTAGCAGTGGCGGCACAGGCACCGCACGCAGCTCGTCCGGCAGGTCCAGGGCATAGCTCAGACGCGGCCCCATGCGCACCGCCATCAGCGCCAGGTAGTCGGCCAGCCGATCGAACTCGTCTTGCAAGGGGTGCTGGGTGGCGCGGGAGGCGCCCAGCGTGGCGCGCAGGTAGGCAATCAGGTGGTCCAGCATGGTCTGGGCACGGGCCGGGTCGAGCCCGACCAGTACCCGCAGGTTGGCCAGGGTATTGAACAGCATGTGCGGCTCCAGCTGGGTTTGCAGCAGCTTGAGTTGCGACTCCGCCGCCTGGCGCTGCGCGGCCTCGGCCCGGGCGCTGGCGCGGGCCGCTTCCTCGCGGACACTGGCTAAACGGGCCTGGCTCATGAAGTAATAGGCGCACACCGCGCCCACGGCCAGGCTCATGAGCAGCAGCGCAGGGCCTTGGCCGGACTGCAACACCGCCAGCCCTTGGCCGGGCTTGCGCAGCAGGGTGTCCGCCGCCAGGGTGCCGCCCAGGTAGCCCAGCACCACGCCCGCCGGCACGATGCCAAACAGGCGCTGCCACTGGCGCTGCTCGTCGGGGGTCAGCGCCAGCCGGCCGATGTCGATAAGGCCCCAAATGGCCAGGCCGATGCACTGTGAGTACAGCCAATTTATGCCAAAGCCAAGCAGCCCCACACCATGGCTGGCGGTGGTGAGCGTCAGGGCCAGGGCGATCAGCGTGTTGAGCAGGGTCGACGCCATCAGCCAGCGCCAGCCACGCAGCATCCGCGGCGCGGTCAAGGCGGAGGTGCTGATGGGCGTCAAGTCAAGGCTGTCAGGCCCGGGCCGGACGCTCACGGGCGCTGTTGGTCCAGGAGGCGGCGCTCGCGGGCTACCATCCGCTCGCGCCAGCTGCTACCGGGCATTGCCAGCCAGGTGACAGCGCCATGCAGCAGCAAACCCAGCCCCCACCCCAGGGCGGGGTAAATGGCCCAGCCCTTGCCCTGCGAGGCGGACAAGAGGTAGAGCCCGATGTTCACCGCCACGTAGGCGGCCGCGTGCACGTAAAAGCCGATTTTCATGCCGGCGCGCTTGGCGGCCAGACGGTCAAGCTGTTCTGGGGAGAGGTCAGGGTTCATGGTGGGCTCCAGTTGGGACAGTGGGTCAAGAATACAGTCATCGTTCAGTTGCATGCCCCGTCGCAGCGCCTCCAAAGCGGAGTCGGTAGGCAGGCTGTCTGTTTCACAGCGACTGCTTGTACCGCTCCAGCATCGCTGCCTGCGGTTCTACCTCGATCGTTTCACCTCTGAAGGCTTGAATCTGGTCGCGCAGCATCTCGCCCATGGTGGGCAGGGCGGTACGATCAGGGTGGCGGCTGGCGTCCCACAGCTGCGAGCGCATCAGCGCCTTGGCGCAGTGCATATAGGCTGAGGCCACTGCCAAGCGGATCACCAGTGTGGGTGCGCGTTTCGCATCTGCGAAAAGCTGCAGATCTGTCGCATCGGTAGACAGTACCGCACGGCCATTGACCCGCAGCGTCTCGTCAAAGCCTGGCACCATGAACAGCAAGCCCAACTGCCCGGTGGCGACGATGTTCTCCAAAGTGTCCAAGCGGTTGTTGCCCGGGGCGTCCGGAATCAACAGGGTCTGCGCGTCCAGCACCTTGACAAAGCCCGGCTCGCCGCCGCGTGGCGAGGCGTCCAGGCTGGGGTGCACTGCATCCGCCCCGCCACTGGCCAACACCACAAAGGGCGACAGGCCAATAAACTGCACCGCATGCACGTCCAGCGACGGGATCTCTTTTTTCAGCGCCCGCTCGCCGGCCGGTTTGTAAATGGCGCGTAGGGCTTGGAGGGTGGTGATGTGCATGGAAGGTCGTCTGGGGTTGGCGAAAGCTCAAAGGGATTGATGTCGCATCAAACCATCTGGATGACCAGCTTTTTGCCACAAGCCTGGGCGTACTTGCGCAAAGTAGCGAAAGATGGCGAATGCTTTTCGCTTCGCAAGGAAGCC
The DNA here is from genome assembly GCA_044354435.1 of Rhodoferax sp. Classification (GTDB taxonomy): domain Bacteria; phylum Pseudomonadota; class Gammaproteobacteria; order Burkholderiales; family Burkholderiaceae_C; genus Rhodoferax. The sequence goes on from JBIKZZ010000296.1 coordinate 3,527, forward strand.
TCCAGGCGCGACACCGCCGAAACCGTGGTGCCCATGCGAGAGGCCACTTCGGCTTGTGTCAGCCCGGCAGCTTGGCGGGCTTGCAGCATCGCGTGCAAAGCGGTGTACTCCTCTTCCAGCGCGTCAAACGCGGGCTTGACGCCCGGCTTGTTCAGCAACGCTTGACGAAAAGTCGCATCGTGTGCAACGGGTTGGTAACCGGTATCAGCCATTTTGAACATCTTTCAATCGTTGTCGGGCCAGGCGCAGTTCTGCATCTGGTGTTTCTTGCGTCTTTTTCACGAACGAGTGCAGCACCACAATCACCTTGCCCACCTGAGTGCAATAGAAAACTCGTCCGATGCCCTCGGGGCCTTTGGGCCGCAGCTCAAACAAGCTACCACCCATGGCCCTGGAGTGCGGCATTCTCAGGTTAGCACCATGAATAGCCATGGCATCGGTCAAGCGGACGTAATCTGCAAGGATGCCTGCAGGCAAACTCATAACTTATTTTCTGACCTTCTCGTTGAAGTAGGAAATTGTCCAATTCATGAGGATGGAATGTTAGCAGATATGTGAAATTTAGAGACCGCAGATTCTGTATTCTCGGCCCTGCCAAAGCGGTCAATGATGTCTTTGTGGCGTAGCTCATAACAGGCCCAGCCACTCGCCCCAGACCAACTTGCCCAGGTAGCGGTTGGGCAGCAGGGTGAAGGCGCCAGCAATGCCGCAGGCGCCGATA
>JBIKZZ010000297.1:0-4229 GCA_044354435.1 Rhodoferax sp.
CACCGACGACTACCTGCTGGGCTTGACAGGTGTCTACCCGTTCGCTGATTACATCACCATCAACATCTCCAGCCCAAATACCAAAAACCTGCGAGCCTTGCAGTCTGACGAGGCACTGGACGGCTTACTGAGCGCTCTGGCCCAACGCCGAGAAGCCTTGGCGCAACAACACGGCAAGCGCACGCCACTGTTTGTCAAAATCGCGCCCGACCTGGAGCCCGAGCAAGTGCAGGCCATTGCTGCGGCCCTGAAGCGGCACGACATGGACGGCGTCATCGCCACCAACACCACGCTGGCCCGCGACGCAGTGCAGGGCCAGCCACATGCCACCGAGGCCGGCGGCTTGTCTGGGGCGCCGGTGCTGCTTGCAAGCAACCGCGTCATCTCCCAGTTACGCGCCGCGCTGGGCCCAGGCTTTCCGATCATCGGGGTCGGTGGCATCATGAGCGGCGCGGACGCGGTAAGCAAAATCCGGGCTGGGGCCGATGTGGTGCAAATCTACACCGGCCTGATTTACCAAGGCCCAGCCCTGGTTAGACAAGCTGCACTTCAGATCAAAAATGGGCTCTAGGCCACGTATTTATTGAATAGTTTGCTATTTTTTATATAGCAATATCTTGTATTCTCTCATCACTTGGTTGATCATGGCTTGCCAACGGCAGGCGGCAGCCTGTGGTGCACCAATCTCAACCGGCAACCATCGCCAGCACATGCTCCGCAATCGCCAGCGAACTGGTCAAGCCAGGCGACTCTATCCCAAACAAATTGACGAGCCCAGGCACGCCATGTGTGGCCGGTCCCTGGATCAAGAAGTCACGGGCGGATTCGTTGGGGGCATGGAGCTTTGGGCGTATGCCAGCGTAGCCCGGTTGCAGCGCGCCCTCAGCCAGCCCTGGCCAATAACGTCGCACCTCGGCATAAAAGCCGTTGCCACGCGCCGGGTCAACCACCCAGTCGTCAGCAGAATCCACCCACTGCACATCGGGACCAAAGCGGGCCTGACCACCCAGATCGATGGTCAAGTGCACGCCCAGGCCGCCGGCTTGAGGCATGGGGTAAATCAGCCTGGAAAACGGTGCTCGGCCTTGTAGCAAAAAGTAGTTGCCTTTGGCAAAGCGGGTTTGCGGCACATGAATAGGCGCCAACCCAGAAAAGCTGGCGGCCAGCGCGCTGGCTTGGAGGCCAGCAGAGTTCACCAGCAAGCCAGTGCGCAGCACGGTCCCATCGGCCATATGCAAGTCGATGTGGTTGCGAGTGCAATCTGCCTTGGCCACGGGGGAGTTCAACACAACGAGGCCACCTGCGTTCTCTAGATCGCCCTGAAACGCCAGCATGAGGCCATGGCTGTCAATGATGCCGCTGCTCGGTGACCACAAGGCCGCCTCACACATCAGCGCTGGCTCCATTGCACGCGCTTGGGCCGATGTCAGCAGTTGCAGGTCATCAACGCCATTAGCCGCAGCGCGCTCCGCCAAGGCTTGCAGCTGAGGCAACTCGGCAGAACTGGTGGCCACCAGCAACTTCCCGCAACGCCTATGGTCGACACCTCGCGCCTGACAATAGTTGTACAGCAAGCTACGTCCCTGCACGCACAGACGTACCTTCAGCCAATTCGCAGATCCGTGCAGGCCAGCATGGATGACTTCACTGTTTCGCGAACTGATGCCCGTGCCAATGCCTGAGGCGGCGTCCAGCACCAACACCTCTCGTCCCGCCAGCGCCAATGCCCGGGCCACCGCCAAGCCCACGACACCGGCGCCGATCACCACACACTCAACCTGATCCATGTCGCCTTAACTCCCTTCCTTACCTGTCAACGAACGCAAAAGGGGCATTGATCTCACGCGAAAATCGCACACTGGCCGAAACGCTCAGTTGCCACATCTCGCACTGGTGACGACCCCGGCGCTGTTCTGCTGAAGTCCGCATTCATAGGATCCGACCGGGGTTTCAATTACGCCGGTACAACTGCAACCAAACCAGCCTTTTTGCACAAAGGTTCTGCTGATCTGGATTTCACGGCGAGCAACGCGGTACTGTCTCGACAAATCCTCCAGCACCTGCAAGTTGACATCGGGACGCCCACGGCACACCCGTGCCACCGCATCGCATTGCCGGCGTGACTCCTCTTCTGCCTGAGCAATTCGTGCCTTTTCCGCGGCCTCCCGCAAGGGTCTCTGGCGGTTTTCCTCTTCGTTGGCCAGCCTGGCAGCCTCTTTTTCTGCCGCAATCCGGTTGGCTTGCGCAATACGTTCACGCTGCGCGCGCTCAAGGTCCGCCAGGCGTATTTGCTCTTGAACCCGGTCCGAGCGTTCGCGCGCCAGGCGATCGTCGATGACTTTTTGCCGCTCTGCTTGCTCATCCGCGTCAATTTTCGCCAGTGATTGATTAGCCAGGGTTCTGGCTTCATTGGCGTTAGGGTCGGGGCTGTTGCTGGAAGCGGCTGCCCCAAGAAAAGACCTGGCTAGCACGCGATCACGGGCAACACCAGCGCCAGTCATGTAAATCTCGCCAAGCAAATAGGCCGACGGTGCGTAACCTTGCTCGGCCGCTCGCCGGAAATAGGGCAAAGCTGCTTGAATTTCTGTGGGGGAATATCCTGGACCCAGTTCGGGAATGCAGCAGTAGGTGCGTGCAAGCGAGTGCAGCGCAACAGGGTTACCATTTTGTGCAGCTTTTTCAAACCAATAACGAGATGCTTGCGCGTAATAATTCCAGTTGGGAAAGACTCTGCCATGCGGCGAACTGCCGGGGGTCCGGCGCATCAGAATCAGGGCTCCAAGGGTCATTTGCAAATCCGTGTCGCCTTGCTCTGCATAGATGCGCGATATTTCAAAGCCCTCGGAAATCCGACCTTCATCCAGCAGCGCTAAACCGACCCTTTTGCATTGTGGGTCTGTCCGGCTGAGGCAAAACCGAATCTGAGCATCTGTCACTGCAGATGGCTGCGATTGAGCGTGAGCCTGCGTAGCAAAAAATAACAAGACCACAGCAGCTGCAAACCACTGACAAACCCCATAAATCATGCGTTTTTCCATCAATTTGTCTTCCTCTGTCTGCCCGCGTGGTTGTCAGTCGCATCTTAGCGTGCACCCATTTCACCGACACCGATCACCACAGAATCGATCTGATTCATGCTGCCTTAGCTCCGCTGAAGGCTTGCCTGTCAAAAAACGCAAAAGGGACTTGAGCTCGCGCGCAAATCCCTTTTCATCGGTCATATTTTGGTGGGCGGTGGAGGCTTCGAACCTCCGACCCCAGCAGTGTGAATGCTGTGCTCTACCCCTGAGCTAACCGCCCTGTTCCCCTGTTGGAGAAAACCACGGATTATGCCACAAGCCGTCAGGCTGCCAGGCGCCAAACGGTCTTGCCACCGCTGGCTTTGTCCAACTGATTGAGCAGGTCCTCATGGGCTGCCAGCTCTTGCTCGCTGGCAGTCGGCACTGTCAGCACAAAACCGCGAAGGTCGACGCTTTCCATGGCGGGTCCGGCGGATTCTTTGGTGGTGGGCTCAATCAGCAAGGCATCCTGGCCGCGCGTCATGTTGATATAGACATCGGCCAGCAGTTCGGCATCCAGCAAAGCGCCATGAAGGGTCCGGCCGGACCGGTCCACCTCAAGTCTGTCACACAGGGCATCGAGTGAATTGCGTTTGCCGGGGAACAGGTCTTTGGCCATGGCCAGCGTATCGATGACCTGCCCCACCTGGCTGATGAACGTGGGGCGGCCCATCAACGACAGCTCTTTGTTGAGAAAGCCGACATCAAATGGCGCGTTATGGATCAGCACATCAGCGCCGGCCACGTAAGCCAAAAAATCTTCCGCGACGGCCTCGAAGGCTGGTTTGTCTTTCAGGAATTCACTGGTGATGCCGTGTACCTTGAGCGCCTCTTCATGGCTGTCACGCCCAGGGTTGACGTAGTAGTGGCGGTTGTTGCCCGTCGGCTTGCGGTTGAACAGCTCGACACAGGCGATTTCGATCACCCGGTCGCCGTTGTCAGGAGACAGGCCCGTGGTCTCGGTATCCAGGAAGATTTGACGCATGGTCTGACGCCCGCCTCAATGTACTTCTTTGGCGTGGTTGATGGAGTATTTGGGAATCTCCACCACCACATCTTTCTGGGCCAAAAACGCCTGACAACTCAGGCGCGAGTTAGGCTCCAGGCCCCAGGCTCGGTCCAGCAGGTCTTCTTCGTTTTCGTCCACCTCATTGAGTGAACCAAAACCTT
>JBIKZZ010000298.1:0-4194 GCA_044354435.1 Rhodoferax sp.
GGGCCAGCGCCGCCACGCCCTGCACCCCACCCAGCGCCAGCACCGTGCTGACGCCGCAAAGTTGCATGGCATACAAAATAGCGGGGTGAATACCATCCTGCGCATGCGCCGGCGTCGTCGCCACGATGTGCCGCACCCCGGCCACCGAGGCCGTGCCCACACTCATGATGGCGCTGGCAGCATGGGCGTAGCGGCCACCCGGCACGTAACAGCCCGCCGTCTGGCAGGGAATCAGCCGCTGGCCCACCGTCAGGCCGGGTATGAGTTCAGCAGAAAATTCCTGCATCGAATCGCGTTGGCGCCTCGCAAAGTCTTGCACCCGGTCACGCGCAAAGCGGATGTCCTGCTTGACGCCCTCGCTCAGCGCGGCCTCGGCTCGGGCAAAGGTCTCTGGGGCCACCACCACCGGTCCATGCCAGCCATCGAGCTCGGCGGCATAGGCCTGGGCTACCGGCTCGCCACCGGCGGCAATGGCGTCCAGCATGGCGCGCACCGTTTCGGCGGTGGCAGTGTCATGGGTGGCTACAGGCGGCAGGGCCCGTTTGAGGTAGGTGATCGGCATGGCTGCCATAGTAAACACTGGACCAGTTTGCGCATAATGCCAGTTACCATCAATCGATAAGGCCAGAACATGCCCCGTCATTCAGCTGTTGGGGCAGAACTGGTCGCCAGACAGGGCTGACCGAAGACCAGCCCGCAGGACTAAGATACGGGCGGCTTCTTGCCTTGACTCGAGTCAAAATCAATCAGGTTGTCCAGGTCAAGCGACAATTCGGCGGCAGCCAATGTTGGCTCTGTCAAGGGGGCGGCACGGTCTTGCGACGGGTCGGTCCCGGGATAAAACGGCTCGCGCTGAAGTTCGAATGACTGAACCGACTCAGTTAGCGGCGATGCTTGGCTTGACACCGCCGCCGCGACAGCGAAGCTTGAGGCTCTAGGCTGGTCTAGGTCGGCAGCTGGATCGGTCTGGTTCATGACCGAATGGCGCCACAAGCCGCCACGCTCAGCCTGAAGGCGACGCAAGCGATTCCATAGCCAGCCAACAGACAGTAGACAGGCGAGCACCAGCACCACCAGGCCGTAAAGCAGCTCTGACGGCCAGCGCTGGGACTCGGCTTGCTGCAGCCGGGTATTCATGTCGGTCAGACTTGCCTCAAGACGTGCCGAACGGGCCAGCGCCGCCGCTATGTCGCGCTCCAGTGTCTGGATTTTTTGCGCTGCCAAGGCTGTTGCGTCGTTTGCAACCACTGCGGCTGGGGCCACCACGACGGCAGATGCTGGTGCCAAGGCGGGTGCAGGCGCGCCAGTGAGCGGTTTATCGACACGCTCCGCACGCGGCACAGCAGGGCTCAAAGTCAGCCGAGGGCCAGCCAGCAGGGCGGAGCGTTCGGGCAATGCGGCGACTGGTGTGGTAACCGTTGAGGAGGCCGGTTTTGGCTCAGCAGCAGTACTGGCGGGCTTGGTCGCTGGAGCAGGCAGCTCGGCGGCCGCTGCACCATTCAGGCTACCGGCTCTGGTGTTGGCCGACGCCACCTGGATGGCGGGTGCAAGTGGCTGGCCATTCAAGGCAGCCGCTGCGCCATTGGACACCGGGGTAGCCGTTGCCGACGTCGTCACCGTGGCAATAGAGGGTGGGGCGGCGGCGGGAGCGGACGCAAGCGGCGCCACCAGCGGCACCAAGGGAGTCGGCACGTCGGCCGGCGGGTCTGCCAGCAGCACGTAACGGCGCGTGGTTTTCTGGGCGCAGCCGGCACGCAGCAAAACGGTCACCACCGGCTCATCGACTGGCGTTGAGGAGACGATGCGGGCATTGGCGATCTGACCGGCTACCACGGCGTCCAGCGTCACGCGCACCAGCCGCTGGTCTTGACGGGTATCGGCATGGAACACCTCAGCATCGAGGCACAAGGCACCACTGTCTTCGCCAGGATCCGTCTGAACCTGTACCGAAACGTCGAGCGCTCGGCCAATCAGTGCTGTCCCCTGCAAACGACCCAATCCCAAGGCCTGTGCGTCCAATATACCTACGCACAACAGGAGCCAAAATAATGTGGCTTTGCCGTCGATGGTGACCTTCTCTGTCATTTAACATCCAATCGTGAGCACGCTTGTCAGCAAACCTATATATGGAGAACCATTATGCCTACCTACCACATTGAAATGATGGAAGGCCGCACCATCGAGCAAAAACGCCGGCTGGTCCAAGAGATCACCCGCATCACGGTGGAGGTTCTGGGTGGATCGCCCGACTCGGTGGACATCCTGATCACCGATGTGAAGCGCGAAAATTGGGCGACTGGCGGCCAACTCTGGACCCAGCCCCGAAGTTGAGGCCCCGTAGAAAGTAATACAACCGCCGGCACGACACCAGCACCGTACACTCCGGCTATGTGCCAACTGCTTGGGATGAACAGCCGACTGCCCGCCAGCCTGACCCTGAGCTTCACCGGGTTTTCCCAGCGCGGCGGCTGTACCGATCACCATGCCGACGGCTGGGGTATTGCCTTCTTTGAGAGCGATGGCCATGACCCGGGCCGTGGCGTGCGCTACTTTGTCGACAAAGAGGGAGCGGCCACCTCGCCGATTGCGCAAATGCTGCGAAGCTACCCGATCAAAAGCCACAACGTGGTGGCCCATGTACGCAAGGCCACGGTGGGCGCTGTCAACCTGGAAAACTGCCACCCTTTTGTGCGAGAGCTTTGGGGTCGCTACTGGGTGTTTGCACACAATGGCGACCTGAAAGACTATGCGCCCGCGTTGCACGGCAATTTCCATCCGGTGGGCAGCACCGACAGCGAGTTGGCATTTTGCTGGCTGCTGCAGGAGCTGGCCAAGTCCCACGCCGGCGTGCCCAGTGTCGATGAGCTGACGCTGACGCTGGCTGAGCTGGTGCCGCAGATCGCGCGGCACGGCAGCTTCAATTTCTTGCTCAGCAACGGCCAGGCGCTGTGGGCCCATGCCAGCACCAAGCTCCACTATGTGCTTCGCCAGCACCCTTTCACCGAGGTGCACCTGAAAGACGACGAAGTCAGCGTCGACCTGTCCGAGCTCAATGGGCCCCAGGACCGGCTAGCAATTGTTGTGACCGAACCGCTCACAACCAATGAAGACTGGGTTGCAATGGCGCCGGGTGAACTGCGGGTATTCCTTGAGGGCAGCACCATGGCAGAGCGCACCACCGCGCCAGCAAATTTGGCGGCTTTGGCCTAATACCTCAGCGGGCCAGGGCCCGGGTCAGTGCCTGAATGAACAGCGCGGCCACATCGCAGCCGGTCTGGTCAAAAATCTCCTGAAAACAGGTGGGGCTGGTGACGTTGATCTCGGTCAGGCTGTCCCCGATGATGTCCAGACCCACCAGCAGCAGACCGCGCGCGCTCAGCACGGGGCCAAGAGACTCGGCAATAAAACGGTCTCTTTCGCTCAAGGGCTGCGCCACACCCTTACCGCCCACAGCCAGATTGCCCCGCACCTCGCCGCCCTGGGGAATCCGCGCCAGGCAAAACGGCACTGGCTGGCCACCGATCACCAGCACCCGCTTGTCACCCAAGGCGATGTCAGGCAGAAACTTCTGCACCATCACCGTCTGCTGGCCTTCGCGGTTCAGGGTTTCGGTGATGCTCCCCAGGTTCAGGCCATCGTCTTTGACGCGAAAGATGCCGGCGCCGCCCATACCGTCGAGCGGCTTGAGGATGATGTCGCGGTGCTCGGCATGAAATCGGCGAATGTCGGCCGGGTCACGCGTGACCAGTGTTGGGCCAATGAACTGCGGAAACTCCAGGATCGACAGCTTCTCAGGGTGATCGCGCAGGGCAGCCGGCTTGTTGAACACCCTTGCGCCCTCTCGCTCGGCCTGCTCCAGCAGGTGGGTGGCATAGAAGTACTCGCTGTCAAACGGCGGGTCCTTGCGCATGACCACAGCATCAAAGTCCTTCAGTGCCTGAGGCCGCTCGTCTGGAGCCTGCTGCGCGGCGCTGAACCAATGCACAGGGTCACCGGTGAGGGTGATGTCGCGCACATAGGCCGTGACTGGGCCGCCACGCTGCCACATCAGATCACGCACCTCACACACGCTGATGGCATGGCCACAGCGCTGGGCCTCACGCATCATGGCAAAAGTGGTGTCCTTGTAGATCTTGAAGGAATCCAGGGGATCAGCAACAAAAAGGAGGTTCATGAGGGTTCAGGAGCGGTTTC
>JBIKZZ010000299.1:0-4184 GCA_044354435.1 Rhodoferax sp.
GGCATTGACCAGGTACCAGCTGCGTGGGTTCAATCCCTCAAGCCCCTGAACATCCCAGACGGTGTTTTGGGTCAGCCGCATCCAGCGGCTGTTGCCGGCGATCCAGGTCTCGGCGATACGCAGCAGCACCGGATCGACCCACAGCCGCATGGGCCGTCCCGGCACCAGCAGCTTGAGCAGGGCAAACAGCAACAGAATCGGCACCCAGACCAGGGTGTTGAGCGCCAACAGGCTGACTGCGGTCAGGCCGCGCATTAGGGAGGGCAAAATAGGTGGCATGGCAGATTGGCCTTAGCCCAGCCGGTCGGGCTCAGCAATATCTCGGCTTGGCGAGGCAGGCGGCAGGTGTTTGAGCACGCAGTCTCGCAGGTCGGCAAACTGTACCGGTTTGGACAGAAAGCCCTGAGCGCCCGCGCCAAATGCCTGGGCCTGGGATTCGTTCATGACATCGGCACTGAGTACCACGATCGGTGTAAGGCCCTGTTCGCCGGGCAGGGCTCGGATCGCGCGGGTGGCCGACAAGCCGTCCATGACCGGCATGTTGATGTCCATCAGGATCAGGTCAAAGGTGTCGGCCTGGGCCTGGTCCACCGCGAGCTGGCCGTTTTCACAGTCGGTGACGACGCAGCCCATGCGCTGCAGCAGCATCACGGCCACCATGCGGTTGATGGCGTTGTCTTCCACCAGCAGCACCCGGGCTGGCTGACCCGCGTGGTTGAGCAGCATGGTCGACGGCGTTGGCCCCACAGGTGCGCTGACATTGGTCAGCCCTATTGGCCTGGTTTCCGACGTCTTCGCAGGGCCGGCCGCCTGGGCCGGCTGCAAGGGTGGCTCGCTGGGCACCAAGCGCAAATGCAGGCTGAACGTAGTGCCCACACTGAGCGTACTTTTGACCTTGATGCTGCCGCCCAACAGTTGCGCCAGTGACTGCGAAATCTCCAAGCCCAGCCCGGCGCCACCAAAATGGCGGACCCGTCCGCTCTCCGCCTGCTGAAAACGCTGGAACAGGCGCGACAGATCATGTTCGGCGATGCCGATGCCGGTGTCAGTGACATCAAAATCAAGCTCAATGCCCTTGCCCGAACGGGCCACTTCGTGAACCGTGATCTTGACTTGGCCTTTGTCAGTGAACTTGATGGCATTGTTCAACAAATTGAACAGAATTTGACGCAGGCGGGTGTCGTCGCTGAGCACCCAGGGTAGCGGCATCACCGGCAATGCCAGTGAAAAGTCGAGCCCCTTGCCATGGGCCAAGGGCTGCATCAGGGCCCCAATGTCGCGAATCATCGAGGCCAGATTCACGGGCGCTGACTTGACCGTGATCTTGCCTGCCTCCAGCGCGGAGATGTCCAAGATGTCATTGAGCAGGGTCAGCAGGTGCTGGGCCGAGGTTTGTGCTGTCTGCAAATAGCCGCGTTGCGTGGCATCGAGCTGGGTGTCGTCCAGCACGCCAAGCATGCCCATCAAGCCATTAAAGGGCGTGCGCAACTCGTGGCTCATGTTCGCCAAAAAAGCGCTTTTCCCGCGGTTGGCCTCGTCAGCGATCAGGGTGGCTTCGCGGAGCTCTGTGCTCAGGTTTTCAAGTGCGAGCCGCTCGGCTGTCTGGCGAGCATGCCACGCATACAGGCCATAGGCCACAGCCAGCAGGAGCAGCAATTGCACCACGGTCAGGACCACGGTCTGGTCACTCAGGCCGAGGGCAGTGGCCGACTGGTGCTCCATTCGACGCGCCAGCTCGGAGTCGGCCGCCAGACTCAGCATCTGAAAGCCTGGTCCGATCGCATAAAAGTCATCCAGCAAGGCAGCCAGTTCAGCCGGATCCTGTGGCGTTTTGGCCATGACTTTCTCGGCTTGTGCCACCAAGGCGTCCAGCTTGGGCTTGAGTGCCGTGTATTCGGGTCGCTGATCCAAGGAGCCAATGGGCCCGTTCTCACGCAGCAGGTGCACCCGGCTCAGAAAAATATCATGCCGTAAGGTCAAGGCCTCATCGTCTGGCGGCTTGCGGCTGTTGACGGCAGCGTCGAGCGTCTGCCGATAGCGCATGAACTCCCGCTCGGCCTGATGCGTCAAAGCGGTGATCGAGTCGGTCTGCAGGCTACGGCTTTGCGATATGAGCTGTCGTTGGTTCAGCAAAAACGTCAGAAGGGCCGCAGAGGCTAGGGCCAACAGTGCGGTGCCGATGGCCAGCCAAATCAGGAAGCGTCGATTTTTGCCGCCTGCCACCATGGTCAAACTACTCAATACTGAGGGACTTGAGTTGCCAGGCTGAGCGTTCGTAGTAAACGCTTGACTGCAATTCCTTGTTCGTGTCGTAGGGATAGACGATAAACAGCGGGCCTTTGGTCTTGACCGGGATGGACTCGCCGTTCATCTTGTGGGCCAGCACGACGTCAAATTTTTTGGTGTCGGCAAACGGGATGCTGGTCTGGTAGTCGTTCAGGGCCATAGCCTTCAGGGTGACGCCCTCGGCCTTGGCAGCAGCCAGCACGTCGCGCAACAACGGGCCGGTGAACTTGATCGGTTTTTTGTCCCAGGGGGTCATGGTGGTAAAGCTGCGTTGGGGCAGTTTTTGCAGCATGGCCAAATCAAACTCAGCGGCATTGGCATTGTTGGCGTCGCCCACTTTGCCCTTAATGGTCAGGATCACCTTGCCGGTCGCGGGCTGCAAGGCTTGCGCGTCTTCTGGCGTGGCCAACAGGGTTACGGCGACCAGCGCTGCCGCCAAACCCGGGATCAAGTGCATTGCCATCATGGGATCTTTCAGAAAACTTGCAAATTTAGGTCAGCGCTCGTGCCACATTCTGCCTGATGCCTAGCCTTCTTTGCTTTGGGTAAGGCGCAGCCGCCTGTGCCGCCGAGCCCGAAGGTACAAGTAGCCGGCACGAAGCATCGCACCGCACAGCCAGATCACCAGGCCGCTGAACAGGACGTCGCTGAGGAAATGCCCACCTTGGGCGATGCGAAGGGCACCAGTGGCCAACCCAGCCGCCAAGCCCCACAGTAGCCAGCGCCGCCGGGTCGCCGGTGCGCCGAGCAGGCCCAGGGCCAGCAGGGTGAAGCCGGTGGCCGCGTGGCCGCTCACAAACGAGCAGTTGCTGTCGCATTGGTTCGATGGGTGGAGCGCTGGCTCGAAGGTGCCTGCGCCGCCAAAGGTCTGTACGTCCACCGGCCGCGGGCGTCCCCAGTTCTCTTTGAGGATGGCATTGACCACCACGCCGGTCCCCAGCACCATCAACAGGCTCAGCATCAGGCTGCGGCGCCACCAGCGCAGATTGACCGGGCCCGGTCGCAGTCGCCAAAAAACAGCCAGCAGCAGGCCGAGCAGGCTTGCCGAGCGTCCGAACCAGGGCACGGCCTCGTGGATCACCGCGACGGCAGCGAACTGGTCAGCGGCAAAGCCGTGCCAGCCTGGGCTGCCAGGAGGGCGGTAAAACCAGGCGCTGACCGAGAGATCCAGCATCGGCCACAGTGTGAAGACCAGACTGAGCACCACCCAGGCCATCGCCAGCGCCGCCCACTCGCGTTGGCGCCAGCGCCAGGAGCGAACGGAGCGCGCGACCGGTGTTGGGGAGCCGATGGGAGGGGCTTTAAGTGGCATTCGGGGGCCATTCTATCGACAGGCCGTACACTCGCAGGCTCACCCGAAATGACCATGAACGCCCCTCTCGACGTTTCTTTTTTTGCGCGCGCAGCCAAACCGCTGTCGAGCTATCGCAAGTATTGGGCGGCCCGCTTCGGCACGGCGCCATTCCTGCCCATGAGCCGGACCGAGATGGACAAGCTGGGTTGGGACAGTTGCGACATCGTGCTGGTGACCGGTGACGCCTACGTGGACCACCCGAGCTTTGGCATGGCGGTGATCGGGCGCATGCTCGAAGCCCAGGGCTTTCGGGTGGGCATCATCGCCCAGCCCGACTGGCAAAGCGCCGAGCCTTTCAAGGCGCTGGGCAAACCCAACATTTTTTGGGGCGTGACGGCGGGCAACATGGATTCCATGATTAACCGCTATACCGCCGACCGCAAGATCCGCAGCGACGACGCCTACACGGCAGGTGACGTTGGCGGCAAGCGGCCTGACCGGGCGGCCATTGTGTACAGCCAGCGCTGCCGCGAAGCCTTCAAGGATGTACCGATCGTGCTGGGCGGCATTGAGGGCTCGCTGCGCCGTATTGCGCACTACGACT
>JBIKZZ010000300.1:0-4166 GCA_044354435.1 Rhodoferax sp.
TGGGGTGCCCACAATGGTCAGCGCCCTGCCCGACAGCTTGATCTCAGACGGCAAGCGGGTGGACTGGTAAAACCGAAAAATCTGCGCAGCGATCAAACCGCTGGCCTGTGTGGGGCTGCCCTGGGCACTGAAGCTTTGGGTCTGGCCGGTGCGCATCTCCAGGTGCAGGGTGAGCCGAACGTCGCCCCGGCAGCCGGGGGCGTAGCCATAGGTGCCCCACGCCATGCCGCTGATTTTGGCGAGTTGGCGGGGTTTCAGAGTGCCGCGACGCTTTTCTTCGCGCACGTCTTGCAGCAGCTCAATCAAGGAGGCCGGGTTGTAAAAGGTGATCTGCCGGCTGGGCACCCGGATCTCACGGTACAGCTGGTCAATCGAGGCCTTGACGTTGGCCTCCAGGGTCACGTCCATGCCCATACCGGCTGCGGCAAGGCGCCGGTTTTTGTCGATCAAACTGTCCAAAGTGGCGATGACGGTCACGGCTTCCAGAGGGGTGGCACCCTCCATCAGCAGCGATTTGACTTCTGCGGTCAGGTCTTGCATCTGGGCAATGCGGGTGCGGCCGTAGGCGTCTTCAAACTGGCACATGTCCAGCGCCCGGATAAAGGCAATGGTCGGCCAAAGTGTGACCGGCTCTGCCGCAAACGCTTGCCCAAGGCTCGCCACGCCCATGAACCAGGCCAAGGCCAGGACTTTAAGCCTTGGCCCAAGGCGACGGAACAAGGTTGAGGCGCTGTTTGACATGGTTAGCAATCGCGGTCAGCTTGGCTCGGCCGCCGAGTTGTTGGCCTTTTGGATTTGGCCCCAGAAGGCGGCCTCGGTGCCGGTCAGGCTGTCTCTGTCCTTTGCCGTCCGCTCAAAGGCGACCGGGTCGGTCAGCAAGGCCAGTTGCCGTATCTGGCCCAGCAGGGATTTGTAGTGCTCCAGGGCCAGCTCTGGCTTGGCCGCGATGGTGTGTATGGGCATGGCAGCAAAGTCTGATTTGTTGGCGTTCTCTTCCTGAACCTGCCTGAGCAGCTGTTTGATTTCGGCTGCGGTCAAGTGCAGTCGCTTGGACTCTGTGCGAATGTAGGCCATTTCTTCCACGTCGATATTGCCGTCGGCCAAGATATCGTGAAGTTTTATCTTCAGCGCGGCGCGCTCTTTGACTAATTCGTCACTGAATGCAGACGACAACAAGGCCGCCGGAATTGCAAAAATACCGATACCAATCAGGGCCAAGACCATGGTCATGATCCGACCCATGGGTGTCACGGGCGAGATATCGCCATACCCGACCGATGCCAGCGTGATGACCGCCCAGTAAATCGAGTTGGGAATGTTGTCAAACTTGTCAGGCTGGGCTTCGTGCTCAAACAGGTAACCCAGTGATGCCGTCAGCACCACCAGCAGCAGCATGATGAAGCCGGCGGCTGCGATCACCGGCCATTCCCGGCTGACCACCCGCCCCAGGGTGGCGGTGGCATCGCTACCACGGGTCAGTTTGAGCAGTCGGGCCAGCCTGAACACCCGCAAAAACCGCAGGTCGATCAAATGGTTCAAAAAGACTTCCAGAAAGAAGGGCAGTATGGCCAGAAAGTCAATCATCGTTGAGGTTGTCTTGGCCTGCTTGAGTCGGCCAGACACCGCGCCTTTGAAGCCGGGCTCTTCCACGCAAGAGTAGATGCGCATGCAGTACTCCATGGTGAAGATGGCCACCGCCACGGCGTCCAGGATCACAAACTCAACGTTCAGGATGTACGACACGCTTTGCACCGATTCCATCACCACGGCAAACACCGAGATCAAGACCCAGATGCCGATGAAACCCTGAAAAAAGTCATGCATTTTTCCACCGTAGGGGCTGGTAAAAACGATGGCATGAATTTTTTGCCTAAAGGTTCTGCCCTGGTTCAGGCCAACGAATTCATGGTAGGCGGGCACGATCACCCTGAACAGCTTCAAGATCCGAAGCAGCCGCAGGAAACGCAACACGCGTAAATCAACGGGTATGAAGGCCTGCAGGTAAAACGGTGCAACAGCCAAGAAATCGACAATGGCGAACGGGCTGGTGACGTAAGCCAAACGTGGTTTACCGCGTTTCTGAAACTCCGGGTCTTCAGGCGCTAGGTACAAACGCAAAAAATACTCAATGGTGAAGACGCCGACCGAGAAGACATCAAAGTAATGAAACCAATGCTTATTGAGGTCAAACACCGCCGGCACATGTTCAAAAACCAGCGCAAACAGATTGACAACAATCAGGATGCCAATCCATTTATCAACGCCTTTTTGATAGTTGCCAGGAATCGTGGGGTCAAGCAGCCAGGCGTAAAGCCACTTGCGCAGGGGCAAGCCCGACGGGATGTTGGCTTCTTTGGGGATTTCAAGAATGTCTTCGACGGCCAAGTCGTCGATCGAAAGGCTGTTTGTAGTCTTCATGTCATGCCTCAGAAGTCAATTTCTTCGATCTTGATCGGGTAGCCGCCTCTGTCACATATGGTGACGGCTATTTTTATTTTGTCCGAGATGGCATCGGTTCTCACCAGGTCAGATTTCACCGTGGCCACTGCGGAACCTACCGGTGTCGCGGTGATTTTGTCCAGGTCGATGGCACCAACCACGCTGCGGTCAGATGCCTTGCACTCGGTGACAAATTTGGGCGTTTGTCCCAGAAAGGGGTTGCGCATGTTCTTGAGCTCGGTCTTGGTCAACAGCTCGTCCAGACAAGCGCCCCAAGTTGATTTGGCAACGACCTTCACCGCCTGCGTGGGCGCAGGCACAGCTTCAGATGCGGCATTGTTGCCCTGGCCAGCAGGCGATGAAGCAGGCACAGCAGCAGCAAGCGCTACTGCGGGCGATGCCGTTGCCGCAGTTTCTGCAGGTGCTTCGCCCTCGCTGACGCCAGCACAAGCCGCGTAAACATAGCCGGGCTTGAAGCGGGCATCGCTGGCGGTCTTTAACCAGGCGGCCAAGGCCTCACCGTTGCGCTTGGTCGCCTCGGTCTTGAGCGCTTCTTCCCTGGTAAAGACCCCAAGCCAGAACACCAAACAAAACACCACCACCATAAAGAGGCAAAACATGCCATCGGTGAAGGTAAAGCTGGCGGTCTGGGCAGCGGGCTGCGGCTCAGGTGGTTCGGGCTGGCCCTGTCCCGCAAGCGGCGCTGTCGTGATGGCATTTGCCTGGTCCTGACTCATAGATTACCCTTTCTGTTGGCTCGCTGAATGCAGCGGCCTACCGAAGTCATATGCAAGGACGCATCAGAAGGCATCGGACGCAAAACCGAAAGCTTTAATCCGGCAGTCGAATTTAGGCCCGCCGGTGGTCAAAGTGGGTGAACCAGGGCCGGGTCGGGCCGGTGCAGCCAGGCCTCAAATTCATCGGCCAGCTGGGCGCTGGCTGATGTCGCCGCCTGCCAGGCCTGAACCCGGCCGGCGAGATTGGCACCAAAATAAGTGAAGTCGGTGCGGTCTGGCAATTTGCCGCGCGGCAAGCGGCGCACCCAGTCTGGGTCAGGCGCCAGCAGCACCATGTTGTCTAGAAACGGGGTGGCTGCGTGCCGCCACGGCAGGTGCTTGTCGAGCCAGCCAGGCACCACAGCCTGCTGGAAGTGCGGGTATAAAACTAAGCCATTTCGGGCTGTAGGCCCCGTCGTTATTGGGGTTGTAGCTCTCGATTCAATAGCGTGATAGTGTGCGGCGTAGTTCAGGTGCAGGTGGTAATCGGTAATGCCGCCGTCCCAGTAAGACCCGGCTGGCGCGCCCGGGATGTTGGTGACCGAGCGCAGCACGAACGGGATCGAACAACTGGCCTGTAGCGCCGGCTGGAAATTTGCGGCGCTCAAAACCACCCGGCGGGTGGGAAAGTCGTCGCTGGCAAAAGGCAGGTCAGCGCCCGGGCTGGAGAACACCACCCGCTCCAGCCAGGCCCCCAGGGCCCGGCGGTGGACGGCGTTGCTCAGGTAGGCGCCCAAATAGCCCAGCGGCGTGCGCCACGGGTGCTCGGTGCGCAGCAGCTGGCGCCCGTGCGAGGCCAGAATGTGCAGCCGGTAGCGGGGATGGCCCAGTATCCTCGCCTCTTGCTGGCCAAAAAAGGCCGCCAGGTTGTGCGCAAACAGGGCGCTGACCCGCTTTGCCGCCGGGCGCTTCTCGCCGGGTTGCAGGTCGTAATGCTGATGAATGTAGTCA
>JBIKZZ010000302.1:0-4138 GCA_044354435.1 Rhodoferax sp.
CACGACAGGAAAATTGATCGTTTCAAAGCGGACCAACTATCGAGGGGACTACCTGGCAGCAGGCGATCTGATCATGCCGAAAGACGACATTGGTGGCGGTAACATCATCGGTAGGGTGGGCTACATCGATGCTGACCATACCTACGTCCTTGGCGATCATGTTTACCACCTCAGAGCAGAGGTCGGCAACCCCCTCTTCCTGTCATACGCGATCAATTCGCACCGAACGAACAGTCAATTACGCAGAAAGGTAATCGGCTCCGCCCAGCTTGGTCTAGGTCGAAAAAGCGTCACAGAGCAGGAAATTCAGTTCCCGCCGGTTGAGGAGCAAACAGCAATAGCCTCCGCACTCTCCGACATGGACGCCGAACTCACCGCCCTCGAAGCTCGCCGCGACAAGACCCGCGCCCTCAAGCAGGCGATGATGCAAGAACTGCTGACCGGCAAAACCAGACTGGTATGAAAGAGCAGCAGAACATCGAGTGGAAGCAGATCTGGCGCGACGACTACCTGCGCTGGATCTGCGGCTTTGCCAACGCCGAGGGCGGCACGCTGGTGATCGGCAAGAACGACCGGGGCGACGTTGTGGGGGTGGCCAACGCGGCGCGGCTGCTGGAAGACATACCCAACAAGGTGCGCGACATTCTGGGCATCGTGGTGGCCGTCAACCTGCACAGCCAGGATGGCCTGGACTGGCTGGACATTGTGGTCGAGGCCTACCCCAGCCCGGTCAGCTACAAGGGCGAATACCACCTGCGCAGCGGCAGCACCAAGCAAGAGCTGCGCGGCACCGCACTCGACCGCTTTCTGCTGCGCAAGCTGGGCCGCCATTGGGACGGCGTGCCGGTGCCCCACCTTGCCATGAACGACCTGGACCCGCGGGCGATCCAGGCGTTTCGCAAATTGGCCGGCCGCAGCGCTCGCCTGAGCGCGGCGTTACTGGCCGATAGCGATGCAGAACTGGTGGAAAAGCTGCACCTGACCGAGGGCCGCTATCTCAAACGCGCTGCCGCGCTGCTGTTTCACGCCGACCCCGAGAAGTTCACCACCGGGGCCTGCGTGAAACTGGACTTTTTCCGCACCGATTCTGACTTGCTCTACCAAGACGTGATCGAGGGCGATCTGTTCACGCAGGTGGACAAGACGCTGGACCTGCTGACCACCAAGTACCTGCGGGCAGGTATCTCCTACCAAGGCACGCAGCGGCTGGAGCGCTTGCCCATTCCCGAGGCGGCATTGCGCGAGGCGGTGATCAATGCGATTGCGCACAAGGACTACGGGGCTGCGATTCCCATCCAGATCAGCGTGTATGAGCACAAGCTGATCATCTGGAATGCGGGCCAGTTGCCGCCCGACTGGTCACTGGCGCGCCTGATGGCCAAGCACCCATCGCAGCCGTCCAACCCAGACATTGCCAGGGCCTTGTTCCTGGCCGGCAAGATTGAATCGTGGGGTCGCGGCATCGACCTGATCCGCAGCGCCTGCCTGGCGGCCGTTTGCCCGGAGCCGAGCTTCGGCTGTGACAGCACAGGTTTCTGGGTGGAGCTCACTTTCCCGGCATTGACCGAAGGTGCAAGCGCTTCGGTCAAAACTGCGGTGAAAACGCCGGTAGAAACGCTGGTGAAAACGCGGGTAAAAACGCCAGAGAAGATTATTGAGGCGCTTGGCGCCAGGCCGGACCTGACCTTGGCCGAGTTGGCGGTATCTATTGGCAAGTCAGTGAGCGCCGTCGAGCGCGCCAGTGCAAAGCTGGTCAAGGAAGGCCGGTTGAAATATGTGGGCCCGCAAAAGGGTGGCCACTGGGAGGTTTTGCCATGATCAGCCGGGGTGATGTGCAAAGCCAAGGCACAGGCTCTGAATCACACTGAGGGTTGAACCGATGCCGCACGTATTACGTCCTGAACGCAAAACCCAGAACCGCGTCATCGCCCGGTTCACGGACCCCGCAGCCCCGGACTGTCTGGGCTACCGCCACCTCGGTGATTGGCACCAGCGCGAGCACAATCGCGGCATCGAGACCGCCCTGCTGCGCGCCAACCTCACCGCCCGCGGCTACACCCCGGCGCAGATTGGCGCAGCGCTGCAAAAGCTGGAAACGGCGGCTGATGCTACCGGCATCAAGCTCTACCAGGCCAACCTGCGCACCTACCAGCTGCTGCGCTACGGCGTGCCGGTGCAGACCGCTGCCGGCCAGGCGCATGACACTGTGCATTTGATCGACTGGACCAACCCAGAAAACAACGACTTTGCGCTGGCAGAAGAGGTCACGCTCAAGGGCGGCCACCAGCGCCGGCCCGACATCGTGCTGTACCTGAACGGCCTGGCCATCGCGGTCATAGAGCTCAAGCGCAGCTCGGTGGAACTGGCCGATGGCGTGCGCCAGCTCATTACCAACCAGGAAGAGATCTTTAACAAGGGCTTTTTCAGCACGGTGCAGCTGGTGCTGGCAGGCAGCGACTCCCAGGGGCTGCGCTACGGCACCACTGGCACGCCTGAGCAATTCTTTGTCGAATGGAAGGACGAAGACCCCAAGGCGGCCGACGGATCGCCTGGCGTGCTGCTGGACCGGCCGCTGGCGCAGCTGTGCAGCAAGGCGCGGCTGCTCGACCTGATTCGCAACTTTGTGATCTTTGACGCCGGCCAAAAGAAGGTGCCACGGCCGCACCAGTACTTTGGCGTTAAGGCAGCGCAGGACAGGCTGGCTAACCGCGAGGGCGGTGTGATCTGGCACACCCAAGGCAGTGGCAAGAGCATTTTGATGGTGCTGATCGCCAAATGGCTGCTGGAGCACGACCCCAACGCCCGCATCCTGGTGGTGACCGACCGCGATGAGCTGGACAAGCAGATTGAGGGGGTGATGCGCAATGCCGGGGTGATTGGTACCGAATCGCCGTCGCCCCGCATCACCTCGCGCGCCGATTTTGTCGCGAAGCTGGCGGCGGCAACGCCGCGCCTGCTGTGCGCGCTAATCCACAAGTTTGACGCGGCTGATCTGAAAGGGCCTCCGCCACCGGTGCAGGGGCGCTTTTACGTGTTTGTGGACGAATGCCACCGCACGCAGGGCGGAGACATGAACAAGCAGATGAAGCGCTGGCTGGAGGGCGCGGTGTTCGTCGGCTTTACCGGCACGCCGCTGTTGCGCAAAGACAAGCAGATGACGCGCGACGTGTTTGGCACCTACATCCACACCTACAAGTTCCACCAGGCGGTGGCCGACAAGGTGGTGCTGGACCTGAAGTACGAGGCGCGTGACGTGCCGCAGCAACTGCTGACGCCAGAGAAGATAGACGCCTGGTTTGAGCAGAAGACCAAAAACCTGAACCGTTACCAGAAGTCGGTGCTACGCGGTCGCTGGGCCACGCTGGAAAAGCTGATGAGCGCGGGCGAGCGCAAGCAGCGCATCATTGCCAACATCATTGAGGATTTCAGCCTCAAGCCCCGGCTGAACAACAACCGTGGCACGGCCATTCTGGTGGCGGCTTCGATCTACGACGCCTGCCATTACTTTCGGCTGTTGCAGAACACGGGCTTTGGCAAGTACTGCGGCATCATCACCTCGTACGAACCCAACCACAACGCCATTTCGCGCGAGCCGCCCGACAGCGACGAGCGCTACAAGTTCGACACCTACACCCTGCATGTGCTGCAGCAGGGCCAGACGACCAAGGCGTATGAGGATGACACCAAGCTCCGTTTCATCAAAGAGCCGGCCAACCTGAAACTGCTGATCGTGGTGAGCAAGCTGCTGACCGGCTTTGACGCGCCGAGCTGCAGCTACATCTACCTGGACAACGAGCTGCGCGACCACAACCTGTTTCAGGCCATCTGCCGCACTAACCGTCTGGACGGCGACGACAAGGACTATGGCCACATCGTCGATTACAAGGAGCTGTTTGGCAATGTGCAGCAAGCGATTGCGGTGTACAGCTCAGACGAACTCGACATCGACGAGGGTGGCGACACCGGCGGCGCTGGCAACAACGTGGAGCTGAAAAACTGGCTGGTGGAAGGGAAGGCACAACTGGACGACTCGCGCCAGGCCCTGCACTACCTGTGCGAGCCGGTGCTGCCGCCGCGGGAGGTGGAGCAGTTCCTGCGCTATTTCTGCGGCAATGCGGCCCAGGCCAATGCGCTGGAC
>JBIKZZ010000303.1:0-4134 GCA_044354435.1 Rhodoferax sp.
CAGCGCGTGCTCGGCGTAGGCGGCTTGGTCTGACCGATAGCGGCGCAGGCCGGCCAGTGCGTGCCCCAGCAGCGGTGCAATCCCGGCGCGGGTGGCCTCCATCAGGTCTTCGGCCTCGTGCAGCACTGGCTCACCGGTGACCCGCGCCCGGCAGATTTGTGCCACGGTGAACAGCAGGATGCCGCGCATGCTGTCGGTCAGACCTGAGCGGTGAAAGGCCTGTGACCACTGGCCAAAGCGGTGACGCAGGTTGGCCGAAATGCCACCCAAGCCAGCAGGTACCTGGGATTCAACCCGGATCTGCTCCAGCAGCTCAAACAGCAAACGCTCCACCGGTGCTGCCGGGCACATTTGGCGGTGCAACTGCGGCTCAGACAGCCGCAACCTCAGGGCCAGGCCGTCGGCGGCGCCGCGGAAAGAGGCAAAGTCATCGTCGTCTAGCGTGGGGTGCAGGTGCGGGGCGAACAGTGGCAAGGCCACGCCGGCGCGGTGCAGCCGGCGGCCACGGAAGTGAACGTCCGGTTGGCCGCTGAGCGCCCGGATGCTGGCGGCGCACAGTTCCTCTACCAGGTGCTGCAGCCGCACCTGGGCGGGCTGGGCCGCCTGCACGCTCATGGCCGTTGGGCGGTCAGAGCGTGGGATTCGGCCAGTTCGGCGCCAAAACAGCGCTGGTAATACTCAGCCACCACAGGCCGTTCGGCCTCGTCGCACTTGTTCAAAAATGACAGGCGCAGCGCCAACGCCGGGTCCTGAAAGATGTCGATGTTCTCGCCCCAGGTGATCACGGTGCGGGGTGACATGAGTGTGGACAGGTCGCCTGCGGCAAAGCCCTTGCGGGTGAGATCGGCCAGTGCCACCATGCCCTCCAGCAGCGTTTGTCGCGCCGGGTCGGCCAGGCTGGGCACACGCGCGGCGACGATGGCCATTTCTTCGGCCGCTGGCAGGTAGTTGAGCGCCGCCACGATGTTCCAGCGGTCCATCTGGGCGTGGTTGAGGCGCTGGGCGCCGTGGTACAGGCCATTGAGGTTGCCCAGCCCCACGGTGTTGGAGGTGGCAAACAAACGAAAGCCCGGGTGCGGCCGCAGCACGCGGTTTTGGTCGAGCAGCGTGAACTGGCCGCCCTGCTCCAGGATGCGCTGGATCACGAACATCACATCGGGCCGGCCGGCGTCGTACTCGTCAAAAATCAGCGCTACCGGGCGTTGCAGCGCCCAGGGCACGATGCCCTCCTGGAACTCGGTGACCTGCTGGCCGTCGCGCAGCACCACGGTATCGCGACCCACCAGGTCGAGCCGGCTGATGTGGCCGTCCAGGTTCACCCGCACACAGGGCCAGTTCAGCCGGGCTGCCACCTGCTCGATGTGGGTTGATTTACCGGTGCCATGCAGGCCCTGCACCAGCACGCGCCGGTTGTGCGTGAAACCCGCCAGCAGCGCCAACGTAACCTCGGGGTTGAAGCGGTACACGCTGTCGATCTCGGGCACATGGGCGTCGGCTTGGCTGAACGCCGGTACGCGCAGGTTTGTGTCTATGCCGAACACCTCGCGCACGGACACCATGCGGTCGGGTAGGTCGAGCAGGCCGTGTTGAGCGGGCTGGGCGGGCTGGGCAGGAGAAATGGCGCTCAAAGTGGTGGTCCTGGCGTGGGGTTGATTCAGCTGTCAGCCCTGCGCGGTATCGGGCGGGGCTTGCAGTTCAATGTGACTGAGCGCCTGTGCCGCCCGCTGCAGGATGGGCAACATGGCCAGCACCTTGTCGGGGGTCAGCCGCATGATTGGCGCTTGCACGGCCACACACAGGTTGGAGCGACCGGCGCTGGAGGGCACCAACACCGCAGCGCACAGGAGGCCCGGCAAAAACTCTTCGTTGTCCAGCGCGTAGCCCTGGCTTTTGACTTGTTTGAGTTCGTCTTCCAGCAGCGCCGGGTCGGTCAGGGTCTTGCCTGTGTAAGCGGTCAGCGGCGCATGGGACAGCAGGCGCCGGCGCTGGGCCGGGCTCATTTGCGACAGGAACATTTTGCCGCTGGCCGAGCAGTGCGCCGGCACGCGAGAGCCGGGGTGCAGGTAAAAGCGCAGCGGTGCTGCCGTTTCTACCCGGTCCAGGTAGATCACCTCGCTGCCGGCCAGGGCGGTGATGTTGCAGCTTTCACCCAACTCGTCCACCAGGTGCCGCAGCACCAGATGCTGGGCGCCATGGTAGGTGTTGTTGAGCAGTAGATTTTCAGCCAGCCTGCGCAAGCGCAACCCGGTGCTGTAGTGCCGACCATCGCCCTGGCGCTGTACCAGGCCAGCTGATTCGAGCTGCTGCAGCATGCGGTGCAGGGTGGGTTTGGGCAGGGCGGTTTCTTCGACCAGGCTGGGCAAGGAGAACAGCTGGTCTTTGGCGGCAATGGCCTCCAACAGCGAAAACAGCCGCAGCGTGGGCGTGTCGCCGTTGATTTCAACGATGTTGGATGGCTTGTCCAAATGTTCTGTTGTCATACCTGCTCAAAGTCGTTCATACACCGTCATTCCTGCTCACACCCGGTCAATCCCGCTCACGCCCTGTCATTCCCGCTCACACCCTGTCATTCCCGCGGAGGCGGGAATCCATTCGGCTGTGGATTCCCGCCTTCGCGGGAATGACGGAGGTTTGCTTGGGCAATGATGGCGTTGCATGGCCGAGAATGATATCTAGATTCCAAATAATTGTCGATTTCGTTCTAATTATCGATATTCAGGTTGACCCGGCATAAGCCTGATCCTAGAATCCGACGCAGCATGCCATAACGAAGCCACGACCCAACCGCCGATTTTCAGGAGAAGCTTTCCCATGAACGACACCACCGCCAGCAAGCCCGCCGTGCCCGCCGGACCACAAAAAATGACGCCCTCCGAGGCTTTTGTCGAGACCATGGCCGCCAATGGCGTGACCGAGATTTTCGGCATCATGGGCTCGGCCTTCATGGATGCGATGGACATCTTTGCCCCCGCCGGCATCAAGCTGATCCCTGTGGTGCATGAGCAGGGCGCCGGCCACATGGCTGATGGCTACGCCCGTGTCAGCGGTCGCCACGGTGTGGTGATTGGCCAGAACGGCCCCGGCATCAGCAACTGCGTGACCGCCATTGCGGCCGCGTACTGGGCGCACAGCCCGGTGGTGATGATCACGCCCGAGACCGGCACCATGGGCATGGGCCTGGGCGGATTCCAGGAGGCCAACCAACTGCCGATGTTCCAAGAGTTCACCAAATACCAGGGCCATGTGAACAACCCCAAGCGCATGGCCGAGTACACCGCGCGCTGCTTTGACCGTGCCATGTCTGAAATGGGGCCGACCCAGCTCAACATTCCGCGCGACTATTTTTACGGCGAAGTCACCTGCGAAATCCCCAAACCGATGCGTGTGGAGCGCGGTGCTGGCGGTGAAAACAGCCTCAACGCGGCCGCCGACCTGTTGGCCAATGCCAAGTTTCCGGTCATTTTGGCCGGTGGCGGGGTGGTGATGGGTGATGCGGTGGCCGAATGCCGGGCGCTGGCTGAGCGTTTGGGCGCGCCGGTGGTGACCGGTTACCTGCGCAACGACGCTTTCCCGGCCAGCCACCCGCTGTGGTGCGGCCCGCTGGGTTACCAGGGCTCCAAAGCTGCTATGAAGCTGATTGCCCAGGCCGATGTGGTGGTGGCGCTGGGCTCGCGCATGGGACCGTTTGGCACATTGGCGCAGCACGGGCTGGACTACTGGCCCAAAGACGCCAAGATCATCCAGGTGGAGGCAGACCACACCAACCTGGGGCTGGTCAAGAAGATCACCGTGGGTGTGCATGGCGATGCAAAAGCATCGGCCAAGGCCATGTTGCAGCGCCTGCAGGGCCGGGCTTTGGTGTGCGACGGCAACAAGGCCGCCCGCGCCGGCACCATCGCGGCTGAAAAAGCCGCCTGGGAGAAAGAGCTGGACGACTGGACCCACGAGCGCGACGCCTACAGCCTGGACGTGATCGAAGAGGCCAAGCATGAGGCCGGTAACTGGCTGCACCCGCGCCAGGTGCTGCGCGAGCTCGAGAAAGCCATGCCGCCACGCGCCATGGTGTCCACCGACATCGGCAACATCAACTCGGTGGCCAACAGCTACCTGCGCTTTGAAGAGCCGCGCAGCTTC
>JBIKZZ010000304.1:0-4132 GCA_044354435.1 Rhodoferax sp.
GTCTTTCTTGATGTCGCACGACTGGTAGACAACGGTAATGCAGTACCGGCGACGGTCTCGGTGGAAAGCCCTATGAGCCAGACAGACCACGTGACCGCTATTGCGATCTTCAACGAGCGCAACCCGCAAACCGAAGTGGCGAGCTTCCAACTTGGGCCGAAGGGCGGCCTGGCCAAGGTTTCTACCCGGATTCGCTTGGCCACAACCCAGAAGCTGGTGGCAATGGCGCGCATGAATGACGGCAGTTGCTGGTCGCACACCATCGAAGTGTTCGTAACGCTGGCCGCTTGTATCGAAACCGACTGAAGCGGCTTTAACCATGGCACGTACGCTGATCAACCTACCCAAGTCAATACGCCGTGGCGACACCGTCGAAATCCAGACGCTGATCGCGCACCCGATGGAAACCGGCTACCGCCCAGGGTCAGACGGAGTGATTCTGGCCCGAGACCTGATCCGTCACTT
Source organism: Rhodoferax sp. (assembly GCA_044354435.1). Lineage (GTDB taxonomy): Bacteria > Pseudomonadota > Gammaproteobacteria > Burkholderiales > Burkholderiaceae_C > Rhodoferax. The sequence goes on from JBIKZZ010000304.1 coordinate 466, forward strand.
CAAGTGCTTTTTTTCTGACGCCTCAGGTCAGGACCTCGTTTTTTCGGCTGAACTGTTCCCCGCAATTTCGGCCAACCCCTACCTCGCTTTTCATTTACGCGCCACAGGCAACGGCACGCTGACCCTGATTTGGGAGGGAGATCAGGGCTTTCGTCAAACCGAAACCGTGGTGATCCAGGTCACTGACTGAAGACGCTAATGCGGTACTGGTGGCAGGCTCTTTGGATATTCATACTTGCTGCGGTGACAAGCCAAGCGCTTGTCGCCCAACCTTCAGCGCAGTCTGACAGTTTGGGCCGGCGCTCCGGATTTACCGACATGAGCCCCACTACACAGGCAATGCAGCGAGATGACCGGCAAAACCCGGCCATGCTTTGGGTGGCAGACGGCGAAACCCTATGGAACAGTCCCGTGGGCAGTGCAAACAAATCCTGCTCCAGTTGCCATGGCCCTGTTGCCAGCCTACGGGGCGCAGTCGTCCGCTATCCTGGTTTTGATGCCGCGGGTCAAAAACCGGTGACTTTGGGCGAGCGGATCAACCTGTGCCGCGAGCGGCATCAGTTGGCGACCAGTCTGCTACCCCAGGACCAACGCCTGATTGCACTCGAAGCCGTGGTGGCGCACCAATCCAGAGGTATGTCGATCCGCCCTGACCCAGACCCAAGGCTGAAGCCCTATCGAGACCGCGGCGAAGCGCTGTTTAGTCAGCGCCTTGGGCAACTGAATCTGTCTTGTGCACAATGCCATGACCAGCAGGCAGCACGGCTGTTGGGTGGCACAGTCATCCCGCAGGCGCACCCTACCGGCTATCCTCTCTATCGGCTGGAATGGCAGGGCATGGGGACCCTGCAGCGGCGCCTGCGCAACTGCATGAGCGGTGTACGGGCCGAGCCTTTCGCCTATGGATCCCCCGATTTGGTCGCGCTTGAGCTCTACTTGGTTCAACGGGCAGCGGGTATGCCGCTTGAAACGCCGGCCGTCCGGCCTTGACTCCTGCACACCCAGCTCATGCTTATGGCTCGGAGCCGGCGGCAGTTGCCAAGAGGTCAGACTTAGGCTTGCGATAGCCCTTTTGACCCAGAATGTCGACGAAAAAGCTGGTCTTGCCGTCCTTTGCCGCCGCATCCATCAGGCTAATGAGCGTGGCGAAATGAACTGGGGCGGCATCGGCCTCTGTCAGGCCAAAGCGGCAGGCGAAATCCCAATAATCCACCCCTTCTGGCAATGCTGCGCGACGCTGACGAGCGACATATTTTCTGATGTCATGCTTGCTCGCCTCAAGTAAGCGGTCCGGGTGCCTGCCTTCGACGTTGAGTTGGAATGTTTTTTTCACGGTAACCTTTGAGTCTGCCCAAGGACCGGGCCATAGCCGTCACCTGGGTGCGCCTGATTATGCGGCCTGACCCTGTTCATCAAACTCGATTTGCACCTTGAGAGACTGACTTTTATCCGCGGCAAGGGCAAATGCCTCCAGCGCACGGCTCATAGGCAGCACATTGGTGATCACCGGCTTGCCATCCACCAGGCCCTGGTTCAAAAATTGGACTGCTGTGGCAAATTCGGCATGAAAACGGAAAGTACCCCGAAGGTCAACCTCCTTGGCAACAATCTGGTTCATAGGCAGGCTCATGTCGCCACCCAGGCCGACAGTGACCAAAATGCCGCGCGGCGCAATCACGTCCAGCGCCGTCAGCAAGGCGGCCTGGCTGCCCGACGCTTCAAAGACCACATCAAACTGTCCCTTATCCGCTTTGTAACGCTCCAGCGCGGCCGCATCGCTTTTTAGATTGACGGTCTCGTCGGCACCCATGCTCGCGGCACAACGCAGCGGCAGGTCAGTGATGTCCGCGGCCACAATCCTGGCGGCCCCGGCTCGCCGAAGAGCACCGATCAACAGGGATCCAATCGGCCCGCAACCCGTGACCAGCACTTGCTTGCCCAACACGCCGCCTGCCCTTTGAATGGCATGCAGGCCAACAGACAAAGGCTCAGCCAAGGCAGCCTCGGAGAGGCTCAGGTGATCCGCCACCAGGTGGGCTTGACTGACCTCTATCACCAGGTGTTCGCAAAATGCCCCCTGGACGTGCGGGAACGGCATGGCGCTGCCATAAAACCGCATGGACAGGCAATGGTTATGCATACCCGACTGGCAAAAGCGGCAACTGCTGCAAGGCCTTGAGGGCGAAATCGCGATACGCTGCCCTTTGCTAAAGCCGATTGCCTTGGCCCCAAGTGCCTCGACAACACCGGAGACCTCGTGGCCCAAGGCCATCGGCTGCTTGATCCGTACGGTACCGAATCCCCCGTGCTGCTGGTAATGCAAGTCTGAGCCGCAAATGCCGCCATAGGCGACCCGCACCAGCAACTGCCGTTCACCCAGTAAGGGTGAGTCAATGTTTTCAAGTCTGAGGTCTTGAGCGGCATGGCAGATGAGTGCACGCATGTTCTGATCCTTTCACAAGGTGGCAGTGACGCCACCATCCACATACAAAATATGACCATTGACAAAGCCAGCCGCATCGCTGGCCAAAAAGACGACGGCGCCACCCAGTTCCTGCACATCACCCCAGCGCCGGCTGGGTGTACGGCCGACCAACCAGGTTGTAAATGCCGGGTCAGCCACCAGCTTTTCCGTGAGATCTGTTTTGAAGTACCCAGGCCCAAGCCCGTTGACGTTGATGCCGTAGGGGCCCCAGTCAATCGCCATGCCCTTGGTCAGCATTTTCAATGCCCCTTTGCTGGCCGTATAGGGCGCAATTCCCGGGCGCCCTAACTCACTTTGTACGGAGCAAACATTAATGATCTTGCCGCGGCGCCGAGGTATCATTTTTTGAGCCACCGCTTTACCAACAAAATACGCGCTGTCCAGGTTGGTTCGCATCAGTGTGTGCCAGTCCGCATCGGCAAACTCATGCAAGGGGTTGCGGATTTGGATGCCGGCGTTATTGACCAGCACATCAATAGGACCAAATTGAGCCTCAATGGCCTCGATGGCCGCACTGACGCCAGCGGCGTCCGTGACATCAAACGCCGATGTACTCACGACCAGACCTTCCCCGCGCAACTGTCGGGCAGCGGCTTCAAGTTTTTCAACATTGCGGCCATTTAGGATCACCTGTGCACCGGCCTGACCCAGTGCGCGTGCAAGCGCCAAGCCAATGCCACCCGAAGAACCGGTAATCAGCGCAGTACGGCCATACAGCCGAAATGAATCAAGAATTGTCATAGTTTCTCAAGTGGTCAACCAGCGCAAGGGCACCATCACCAGCCCGGGAAAGACGACCAAAAGACCCATCACGACCACTTGCGATGCAAGAAAAGGCATTACCCCCTTGATGACATCATGCATCGGGATACGCCCCACGCCACAGACGACGTTGAGCACGGTACCGACCGGCGGTGTGAGCAGACCAATCGCGTTGTTGATGATGAAGAGCACGCCAAAGTAGACCGGATCAATGCCGGCCTGCCTTACAAGCGGCATCAGAACGGGCGTGAGGATCAAAACGGTTGGGGCAAAATCCAGTGCTGTACCGACAACCAACACCAGCAACATCAGCATCGCCATCAGCAGCATCTTGTTGTCAATGAAGGGCTGCATCAACTGAACCATTTGAGCTGGAATATTGGCGACCGTGATCAGCCAGGCTGAAACCAAAGCTGCGGC
>JBIKZZ010000046.1:0-15367 GCA_044354435.1 Rhodoferax sp.
GCAGGCTAGAGCTGAAAATCAGTGATGAAGAGTTGAACCGGCGCCTGTCCGAATGGAAGGCGCCACCGCCGCCGCTGGACAGCGGCTACTGGAAGCTGTACGTCGACCATGTGTTGCAGGCTGACGAAGGCGTCGACCTTGACTTCCTGGTGGGCCGGCGCGGCTCTTTTGTACCGCGCGACAACCACTGAGCCGAGTCAGCCGCGAAAGCGCCGGCGCGTCAGCGCCAGCGCAAGCCAGAAACCGGCCACCGCGTAGGCCACCAAAACCAAGCCATGCTGCAGGGCCTGGGGCGGCCACTGGTCCATGAACAGAGGTCGCACCAAGGCCACGGCGTTGGTCAGCGGCAGGCATTGCGACACCAGCCGCACGGCAACTGGCAGCTGTTCGAGCGGGAAAAAAATACCGCTCAGGAACATCATGGGCGTCAGGCACAGCGTGAAGTAGTAGGTGAAAAAGTCGTAGCCTTTGGCCAGGGCATTGAAAACCAGCGCAATGCAACTGAAGGTCATGCCCACACCCAGCAAAATCGGCCAGGCCAGCAGCAGCTTGGGGCTGGCGCTGATGCCCAAGGCCAGCATCACCACCAGAATGGCACTCACCGTGAACAGCGACTTGAACGCGGCCCACAGCATCTCGGCCAGCACCACGTCGTCCAGGCTGACCGGGGCATTCATGATGCCATCCCAGGTTTTTTGCACATGCATGCGCGAAAACGCCGAATACAGGGCCTCAAAGGTCGCCGCATTCATGGCGCTCATGCAGATCGATCCGCTGGCCAGAAACAGGATGTAGGGCACCTTCACAGCCTCGCTGCCGTCAGCGCCCGCCACGCTGACCTGACCCACCAGCGCCCCCATGCCGTAGCCAAACGCCACCAGCCACATCAGCGGCTCAGCGATATTGCCAACCAGGCTCGGGATCGCCAGTTTGCGCCAGACCAGCAGGTTGCGCAAAAACACCGGCCAAAAGCGCAGCGACAACTGCGGCGCACGCCAGATGCTGGGCGCACTTGGCGTGATATCGGTCGTGCTCATGTCAACCCTCCTCCCGAATCTGGCGCCCGGTCAGCTTGAGGAACAAATCCTCCAGATTGGCTGGCCGGTGCAGGGTACGCAATTGCGGGTGAGCCGACAAGGCTTGCAGCAGCGGCTTGGCGTCCTGCGTGTAGAAAAACACGGTTTCGCCGCTTTGCTCCACCCGGCCCGCCATGGCACGCAGGGGAGAGGTGAGCAACTCTGCAGCACCGGTACCAAAAACCTCAACCACATCAGGCTCCAGGTGCTGCGCAATGAGGGCACGCGGCTCACCTTCGGCAATTTTTCGGCCGTGGTCCAGCACCAGCAACCGGGAACACAGCCGCTCAGCCTCGTCCATGAAATGGGTGGTTAGCAAAATAGATTTACCCTGTTGCAACAGCAATTGCAGGCGCTCCCACATCAGGTGGCGGGCCTGGGGGTCGAGGCCGGTGGTGGGCTCATCGAGCAGCAGCAAGCGCGGGTCATTGACCAGCGCACGTGCCAGACTGAGCCGGCGCTTCATGCCCCCCGACAACTCCCCCGGTTTGGCCTTCGCCTTGTGCGTGAGCGAGGCAAACTCCAGCAAAGCCGGAATGCGCGCCCGGATCTGGGCGTCTTTCATGCCAAAGTAACGGCCGTAAACCAGCAGGTTCTCAGCACAGTTGAAATCCGGGTCTAGCGTGTCCATTTGGCTGACCACGCCCAGCTGCGCCTTGATCGCCAGCGCATCGCGCGGCATCTGGCCGCCCAAGGCCTCAATCGTGCCGCCATCGGGCACCGACAGCCCCAGGCACATGCGGATGGTGGTGGTCTTGCCAGCGCCATTGGGGCCGATCACGCCCAGACACTCACCTGGGGCAATATCAAAGGACAGGTCATCCACCACGGTGGTGGCGCCATAGCGCTTGGACAAATGCCGGGCTGAAAAAAGAGGGGGGATCATGACCATGCGCCTCGCTTATTGAAAGGCCACTTCGGCAAAGCTGCGCAATTTTCGGCTGTGCAACTGGTCCACGCCCTGATTTCGCAGCAACTCCAGGGCCCGAATGCCCACGCGCAAGTGCTGGTCCACCCGCTCCCGGTAAAAATGGTCGGCCATACCCGGCAGCTTGATCTCGCCGTGTAAAGGTTTGTCGCTGACACACAGCAGAGTGCCATAGGGCACCCGAAACCGGAAGCCATTGGCGGCAATGGTGGCGCTCTCCATGTCCAGCGCTACCGCCCTGCTCTGGCTAAAGCGGCGTTGCGGCCCATTGTCGGGCAGTAACTCCCAGTTGCGGTTGTCGGTGCTTGCCACGGTGCCGGTGCGCATCACCCGCTTGAGCTCGGCGCCCTGCAGTTGCGTCACCTGCGACACCGCCGCCTCCAGCGCCACCTGAATTTCGGCCAGCGCCGGTATCGGGACCCACAGCGGCAGTTCCTCGTCCAGCACATGGTCCTCGCGCACATAGCCATGGGCCAGCACATAGTCGCCCAGCTGCTGAGAATTGCGCAAACCGGCGCAATGCCCCAGCATGATCCAGGCGTGCGGCCGCAGCACCGCGATGTGGTCGGTGATGGTCTTGGCGTTGGCGGGCCCGACACCGATGTTGACCATGGTGATGCCACTCCGGTCGGCGCGCATCAGGTGGTAAGCCGGCATTTGCGGCAGTCGCGGTGGCAACTTTCCCAGCGCGTCAGATGCCACGGCGTCGCTGCCGACGCGCCGGGTCACCACATTGCCCGGCTCAATGAAGGCGATGTACTCGCTGCCAGGGTCTGCCATGGCTTCATGGCCGAGCCGGACGAATTCGTCGATGTAGAACTGGTAGTTGGTGAAAAGTAAAAAGTTCTGGAAAAACTGGGGCGCGGTGCCGGTGTAATGGCGCAAGCGCTGCAACGAGTAGTCCACCCGCGGTGCGGTGAACAGGGCCAGCGGCTGTGGCTCGCCCGGGCGTGGCTCGTAGGTGCCATTGGCAATGCCGTCGTCCATGGCGGCCAGATCGGGCAGGTCAAACACATCGCGCATCAGTTGGCGACGCTCGGGACTCAGGCTGCCTTCGACATGGTCTTGATCGGCAAAAGAAAAATGCACCGGAATAGGCTGCGAGCTGGTGCCAACCTCCAGCTCAACCCGGTGGTTTTGAATCAGCAGCGTGAATTGCTCCAGGTAATAGTCGGCATACAGGTCGGGGCGCGTTAGCGTGGTCTCAAAACGGCCCGGGCCCGCAACAAAACCGTAGCTCAGGCCCGCATTTTTCAGCAGGCCCGTTCGCGAAACGGTGTCGGTCTGCACCCGCACAAAAGGGTAGCAGGCGCGCACATGCCCTGGCAAGGTTTCACCCGCCACAAACCGGCGCATGGCACTTCGCAGGTGGGCCAGGCTGCCATCGTAAATCTCGCGCGCCTTGGCCAGCGCGGCGGCCGGGTCGCTGAAACGGGCGGGGGCAATGAAGTCAGGCAGGTAGGACATGGCGCTATTGTCCATGGTCTGCGGCAAGCGGAATTGATCCTGGATGGGCGGCCAGCGCCTAAAACTGCCATACTCCCAGCCGTTTCTAGAGGAAGTGCGAATCCATGTTGACATTCACCTGCTGCGACGCGGCGCGCCAATTTGCCGGTAGCGGACAGGCCCAAGTCCTGCGCGGCATCACGCGTGGTTACGAGCGCGAATGCCTACGCGTGGACACCAACGGCCAGTTGGCCACCACACCCCACCCTTTGGCGCTTGGCGCCAAGCTGACCCACCCCTGGATCACCACCGACTATTCCGAAGCACTGCTGGAGTTCATCACACCGCCCTCGCAGGACAGCGCTTTTCCGCTGACGTTTCTGCGCGAACTGCACCAATTCAGTGCGCATCAGCTCGGCAACGAACTGATGTGGGCCGGCTCCATGCCCTGTCGGCTCGGCGCTGAGGCCGATATCCCGATTGCCGATTACGGCCACTCGCATTCCGCCCGGTTCAAGTCGGTCTACCGCGAAGGACTGGGCTTGCGTTACGGCCGCCACATGCAGACGATTGCTGGCGCCCACTACAACTGGTCTCTGCCCCAGGCGTTCTGGGCCATTCTGAAGGACCTGTGTCCAACCACTCGGCCCGAGCTGGACTTTGTCAGTGAGCGCTACTTTGGCCTGATTCGCAATTTTCTGCGCTACAGCTGGCTGGTCCCCTACCTGTTTGGTGCCTCGCCGGCGCTGTGCGAGTCGTTTCTGCAAGGTCGCAAGTCCGAGTTGCTGACGCTGGTGCCCGGCACGCTCTACGGGCCAGACGCCACCAGCCTGCGCATGAGCGACCTCGGCTACCAGAACCGGGCCCAGGCCAATTTGCAAGTCAGCTTCAACTCCCTAGCCGAATACACCCAGGCCCTGGAGTCGGCCATTCGTACGCCCGACCCCTTCTATGAGGCCATTGGCGTGCGCGAGGGTGAGCGCTGGAAGCAGCTCAACGCCAACCTGCTGCAGATTGAAAACGAGTTTTATGCCGGCATCCGGCCCAAGCGGGTGGCGCCACACGGGGAACGCCCGGCCAAGGCCCTGCAGCGCTATGGCGTCGAGTACGTAGAGGTGCGCCTGTTTGATCTCAACCCGACCATCGACATCGGCATTGCACCGGAACAGGGCACCTTTGCCGACATGTTTTTGCTCATGTGCCTGTTTCGCGACAGCCCGCCGATCAGCAGCAGGGAGCAGGCCGAAAACGACGAAAACAAGCGACGCGTGGTGAACCACGGCCGCGCCCCGGACTTGCATTTGTTGGCCCACAACCGTGAGCAAGCCATGCGTCCACTGGCACACAGCCTCTTCAACGACATGCTGCCGTTTGCCGAGATGCTGGACAGCGCTTACGGCGGCGCGCAGTACGCCGACACGCTGCGCCTGCTGCGCGAGCGCATCGACCACCCCGAGCTCACCCCCTCGGCCCTGGTGCTCGATGGCATCCGCCAGGCCGGTGGCTTTAGCAGCTACAGCATGGCTTTGGCGCGTCAGCACCAGGCGCAATTACTGGCTATGCCGCTTGACAGCGACACCCAGGCCCAGTTCGACACCAGTGTGCAAGAGTCAATTGCCCGGCAATCACAATTAGAAGCCCACGAACAGGGTAGTTTTGAGGGCTTTGTGGCGCAGTATTACGCCTGACAATCGTTTCCCGACACCCACCCTAATTTTGGGAAAAATCGGGCTCCAGCCCTTATGAAATATAGGGTTTAAGCTATATAATTTATAGCATTTCCCAAATCAGATCGGGACCGACCTACTGCCATGTCCACGACCAACACCGCGCCCCTCGCTCCCACCGCTTCCACCGCTTCAAATGTCACCCTGAATCAGGGCGCGGCCTTTGCAACCCTGGCACTCAGCCCAAGCACCTTGGCCAATCTGGATAGTCTGGGTTACCACCAAATGACGCCTATCCAGGCCGCCAGCTTGCCGCCAGCGCTGGCCGGCCGCGACCTGATCGCCCAGGCCCAGACGGGCAGCGGCAAGACAGCCGCCTTTGCCTTGGCGGCGCTGGTGCGCCTGAACCCGCGCCGTTTTGCGGTGCAGACTCTGGTGCTGTGCCCGACCCGGGAACTGGCCGACCAGGTGGCGGTCGAGGTCCGCCGTCTGGCGCGGGCTGAAGAAAACATCAAAGTCGTCACCCTGTGCGGCGGCGTGGCCCTGCGCGGCCAGCGTGCGTCGCTGGAGCACGGTGCCCATTTGGTGGTGGGTACGCCAGGCCGCATCATGGACCACCTGGCGCGCGGCTACCTGAGCCTGGAAGCGCTCAACACCCTGGTGCTCGACGAGGCCGACCGCATGCTGGACATGGGCTTTTTTGAAGACATGGCGACTGTGATCAAGCAGTGCCCCCAAGACCGCCAAACCCTGCTCTTCTCGGCCACCTACCCCGAGGGCATCGGCAAGTTGGCTGCCCAGTTCATGCGCGACCCGCTGCAGATCACGGTCCAGGCGCCGCCGGCCGAACGCCTGATTGAGGAACGCCATTACGAAGTCACCCGCGACAACCGGCTCGACACCGTAGCCCGCCTACTGAACCACTTCCGCCCGATCAGCACACTGGCGTTCTGCAACACCCGGCAGCAGTGCAAGGACCTTGTCGGCGCACTTCAAAGTCAGGGCTTCAGCGCGCTGGCCCTTTATGGCGAGCTTGAACAACGCGAACGCGACCAGGTGCTGGCGCAGTTTGCCAACCGCAGCTGCTCGGTGCTGGTGGCCACCGACGTGGCATCACGCGGGCTGGACATCAGCCAGTTGGAGGCCGTGATCAACGTCGACATCACGCCCGACCCCGAGGTCCACGTGCACCGAATCGGCCGTACCGGCCGGGCCGGCGAGTCTGGCCTGGCCCTGAGCCTGGCCAGCCTGCACGAGATGGGTTTCGTAGGTCGAATCGAGCAGTACCAGCATCGCGAATCGGTCTGGCACCCCTTGAGCAGCCTGACGCCCAGCGGCAAGGGCCCGCTGCAACCGCCCATGGTCACGTTGCAGATTCTGGGCGGGCGCAAGGAAAAAATCCGCCCCGGCGATGTGCTGGGCGCCCTGACCGCAGACGCCGGCTACGCCCGCGAGCAAATCGGCAAAATCAATGTGACCGAGTTCACCACCTTTGTCGCCGTGCAGCGTGACATTGCGCTGGAAGCGATGCACAAGCTCAATGGCGGCAAGATCAAGGGCAAAGGCGTCAAGGTCCGGCTGCTCTGATTTGTCCCCGCTGGCGTTGGCGCCGCGCCGACGTAGGCCGTTGTAAGGGAAATTCTGACAATCGATACAGCCAATTGCTGACTTCAGTTGGCCAACTCCGGGACTAAAGTTCTTTCAAGCGCAAAAGCGCCTTGAACTTACCGGAGAAGCCTGATGAAAACCACCGAGATTACCTTGAACCCGTTCAGCCTGATGATGGAGCCTGAGTTGGTCCTGCAAACCATGGAGCGCTCCGAGCAACTGCGCCGCCTGCGCCGCCACAAATTGCGCCCACTGGACAAACCACTGATCCCCTACACCCAACAGGCCATCGACAGCCGGGCTGCCTATGACGCCGCCATCGACGCCGAAGAGTTTGACGCTGTGGGCAGCGAACTGCTGAACTAAGCCTATTTCGGGCACCATCTATGGCGTCCGACTTTTTACCGCAAAATCGACTGGCTACGGCTCTGACCCTTAAACCAACCGACTATGCGTCCACCTACTGCCTCGGCCCTTACCGTTAAACCGTACAGCGACCGCAAGCGCTACGCTTGGCTGCTGTCTATGCTGGTGCCCTGCATCGTTGGCATAGGCCCGGCGTTGATGCTGGTCTCCGGAAAGGCCTGGACCCTGTGGCTCCCGGCTGTATTCTTTTATGGACTGGCCCCACTGTTGGACCGCTTACTTGGCGAAGACCTGAGTAACCCGCCGGAAAGCGCCGTGGCTGCCTTGGACGCCGACCCCTATTACCGCTGGATCACCTACCTGCTGGTGCCGGTACTTTGGCTGTCCTTCATTTTCAGTGCTTGGTTTGTCGCCACGCAAGCGCTTCCTTGGCACGGGGTGGTGGCCATGGTGCTGATCTGTGGCACTGTGGGCGGCTTTTGCATCAACCTCGGGCATGAACTGGGCCACAAGAACACGGCGCTGGAACGCTGGTTGGCCAAAATGGTTCTCGCGCCCAGCGGCTACGGTCATTTCTTCATCGAGCACAACCGCGGTCATCACCGTGATGTGGCCACCCCGGCCGACCCGGCGTCATCGCGCATGGGCGAGTCCATTTACCGCTTTGTGCTGCGTGAAATGCCAGGTGCATTCCGGCGTGCCTGCCAGTTGGAGACTGCCCGACTGCGCCAGCGGGGCCTAGCGGTGTGGTCACTGAACAACGAGATTTTGCAGCCCGCGCTGATCACCCTGCTGCTATGGGGCGGGTTGATGCTTTGGCTGGGTCCGGAAATTCTTCCTTTCTTGCTGGTGGCGTCCTTGTGGGCCAATTTTCAGCTGACGGCGGCCAACTACGTTGAGCACTATGGCCTGTTGCGACGGGAAATCAGCCCCGGCAGGTATGAGCCCTGCCAGCCGCACCACTCCTGGAACAGCAACCATATTTTTTCGAATTGGGCGCTTTTTCACCTGCAGCGGCACTCTGACCATCACACCCACCCGCTGCGCCGCTACCAGTCGTTGCGCCATTTTGACAACTTGCCACGCCTGCCCAACGGCTACTTCGGCATGTTCAGCATCGCCTACTTTCCACCGTTATGGCGGCGCGTGATGGACCCGCGCCTGTTGCAGACGGTGGGGCACGATGCTTCTCGCATCAACTTCGACCCACGCCAGCGCCAGGCGCTGATCAACCGTCACCAGTTGAACGACCCCGACGCGGCGATCAGCGCGTGAGTGTGACGCCGCCGTCCACCACCAGGGTTTCGCCCACCACGTAGTCGCCGGCCCGCGAAGCCAGGTAAATCGCGGCGCCCGCCATGTCCTCGTCCACCCCGATACGGCCAGCCGGAATGTGGGCCGATACCTCTTCGGCCCGGTCCCGTGCGTCGCGGTTCATCTCGGAGGCAAAGGCACCCGGGGCAATCGCGGTCACCGCGATGTTGTCTTGGATCAGGCGCAGCGCCATGCGCCGTGTCAGGTGCACCAGGCCCGCTTTGCTGCCAGCGTAAGAATAGGTTTCCTGCGGGTTAACCGACAGGCCATCGATAGAGGCGATGTTGATCACCTTGGCCACCCGCTGTTTACCAGCCAGGCGCAAATGGCCGGCGAGCGCCTGGGTCAGAAAAAAAGGCGCCTTCAGGTTCAGATCAACCACCTTGTCCCAGCCACTTTCAGGAAAGTCGTCAAACGGCGCGCCCCAGGCCGCCCCGGCGTTATTGACCAAAATGTCGAGTTGCGGCTCATGGGCTGCATAGGCGGCAGCCAGTGCTTTTGCACCAGCGACGCTGGAGACATCGGCAGGCAGCGACACACAGTGGCCCAACTCACCCAGCTCTGCGGCGGTCTGGTCGCAGACGGCAGCCTTGCGCGCCGAGATGTAGACCCGTGCGCCCTGGGACAGAAAACCAGCGGCAATCATGCGGCCGATGCCCCGCGAGCCGCCGGTGATCAGGGCGGTGCGGCCCTGCAATGAAAACAAATTGTTCATGACAAAAACCCCTTGATGAACCATCAGCTTAAGCGACGCGACACAGAGTTGACAGTCACCTGGGCGGCAGCTGCCGATCAGGCCCCGGAAGCAGGGATAATCCACCCTCCATAACAAATATCTGGAGTGAGCGTCATGCCCAAAGAATTCCGTACCGAAGCCGACCGTCTGGCTACCCCCCGGCCTGTGCCCCCCAAGGGCGTTTGCTTCACCGCACCACGCGGCCAAAAGCGCAGCCTGGAGCGTGGCACCGCCACCAACAACAAGAAGAACCCCGGCAAGCGTCCGCACCAGGGCGGCTGAAGCCTCACCTGCGCTGGCGGCGCAGCACGTCAGCTCAAGCGCATTAACGGAATGGCGGCGATGGCCAAGGCCACCGCCAGCAACTTGGTCCGGTTGATTGCCTCTTTCATGAAGACCATGGCAATCAGTACCGCAAACACCGAGCTGGTGTCGCGTAAGGCCGCTGCACCCGCAATGGGCGCCTTGCTAAACACCCAGACAATCAGCAGGTAGGACGCCATCGACAGCGCACCTGACCACAGGGTGACGCCAGCGTATTTGCGTATCGTGGTGAAGAGGCCCGGCAAGCGACGCTGCTGCCAGGTCATGTTGGCTGCGTTGACAATCGCTGTGATGCAGCCGTAGGCAAGCGGCGAACCGGACTGGCGAATGCCATGAGCATCAATCAGCACGGTGCAGGCGCTAAAGACCCCGCCCACGCCGGTCCATATCAAGACGTGGCGAGAGAAATCGTTGCCGTGTCGCGCACCCAGGGCAAGCATGGTCAGCGCTGAGATGATGAGGCCAATGCCCAACATAGCGCCCATCGGAAGCTGCTCCTGCGCCAGCAAGGTAGACAGTGGCACCACCAGCATGATCATGATGGCACGCGACATGGGGTAAACCAGCCCGAACTCACCATGGTCGTAGGCGCGCAAGATGGCCCTCAGGCCCAGCACGTTGAACAGGGCCGAGGCGGCGATCCAGCCCAGTGAGGCCAAATTGGGCATGTCAACAAAGAACAGCACCGGCAGACCGACCAAAGCCGCTACCTGCATTTGTCCAGTCATCACCGCCGTATGCTGCCCTGTGGACTTGACACCTGCGTTCCAGGTGGCGTGGAGCAGGGCGCTGCACAAGGCAGCAATGATGTAGATGGTGTCCAAACGGGCCCAGATTCGCAGCGTTGCAGACTTTACATGTTACGTCGGTATTGCCCGCCCACCTCGAACAGGGCGTTGGTGATCTGCCCCAGTGAGCAGACCCGCACCGCATCCATCAGCACCTCAAACACGTTCTGGTTCTCGATCACGGCCTGCTGCAGGCGCTGCAGCATGGCCGGTGCCTCGCCGGCGTGAAGGGTATGAAAGTCGGCCAAGCGCTTGAGCTGGTTCTGCTTTTCCTCGTCCGTCGAGCGGGCGAGTTCGAGCTTGTCCAGCACGGCGTCACCATGCGGATTGCGGAAGGTGTTGACGCCGATGATGGGCAGCTCGCCGGTGTGCTTGAGCATCTCGTAGTGCATGGATTCGTCCTGGATGCGGCCACGCTGATAGCCGGTTTCCATGGCACCCAGCACACCGCCGCGCTCCGCAATGCGCTCAAACTCGGTCAGTACCGCCTCTTCAAGCAGCTCGGTCAGCTCTTCGATGATGAAGGCGCCCTGCGACGGGTTCTCGTTCTTGGCCAGGCCCCACTCGCGGTTGATGATGAGCTGGATCGCCATGGCACGGCGCACCGAGTCTTCGGTGGGCGTGGTGATGGCCTCGTCAAAGGCGTTGGTGTGCAGACTGTTGCAGTTGTCGTAGATGGCGATCAGTGCCTGCAGAGTCGTGCGGATGTCATTGAACTGGATCTCTTGCGCGTGCAGGCTGCGGCCGCTGGTCTGAATGTGGTATTTGAGTTTCTGGCTGCGCTCGTTGGCACCGTATTTCTCCTTCATGGCCACAGCCCAGATGCGACGCGCCACCCGACCCATCACCGTGTACTCGGGGTCCATGCCGTTGCTGAAGAAAAAGCTCAGGTTGGGCGCAAAGTCGTCAATGTGCATGCCACGCGCCAAATAGGCCTCGACAAAGGTGAAGCCATTGCTTAGCGTGAAGGCCAACTGGCTGATCGGGTTGGCACCCGCCTCGGCAATGTGGTAGCCGCTGATCGACACCGAGTAAAAGTTACGCACCCGGTTGTGCACAAAGTACTGGGCGATGTCGCCCATCACCTTCAGGCTGAATTCGGTGCTGAAAATGCAGGTGTTCTGGCCCTGGTCCTCTTTCAGGATGTCGGCCTGCACCGTGCCGCGCACGTTCTCCTGCACCCATTCGCGGATCTTTTCCAGTTCTGCTTCTGTCGGGTCACGGGCGTTGTCGGCCTTGAACTTGTCGATGTTCTGGTCAATCGCGGTGTTCATGAACATCGCCAGAATGCTCGGCGCCGGGCCATTGATGGTCATGCTGACGCTGGTGGACGGGCTGCACAGGTCAAACCCGCTGTACAGCACCTTCATGTCGTCCAGCGTGGCAATCGACACGCCCGAGTTACCCACCTTGCCGTAGATGTCCGGCCGGGGATCTGGGTCGTTGCCGTACAGCGTGACCGAGTCAAATGCGGTGGACAGGCGCTTGGCCGCCATACCGGCGCTCAGCAGCTTAAAGCGTGTGTTGGTGCGAAAAGCATCACCTTCGCCCGCAAACATGCGGGTCGGGTCCTCGCCCTCACGTTTGAAGGCGAAGGTGCCGGCGGTATAGGGGTAGCTGCCAGGCACGTTGTCCAGCATCAGCCATTTCAGGATTTCGCCGTGGTCCTCGTACTGGGGCAGCGCCACCTTGCGGATGGTGGTGCCACTGAGCGACTTGGTGGTGAGCGCGGTACGGATTTCCTTGTCACGGATTGTCACCACGAACTCGTCGCCGGCATAGGCTGTTTGCATCGCCGGCCACTGCGCCAACAGCTTGCGCTCGGCTGCGCCCAGGTGCGCGTCGCGCTGACCGGCCAGGTCCAGCACGGCCTCCGCGGCGCGGGTCTTGGTGGCATCCGCCTCCTTCAGCATGCGGGCTGATTCGCGCAATTGCTGGATTTCTCGCGCCAGCCTCGCCTGACTACGCCCACGGGCCTTGTAGCCACGCACGGTGTCGCTGATCTCGGCCAGGTAACGGGTGCGTGCCGCCGGCACCACCGGTGTCTGGTTGGTGCTGTGGCGCACGGCCACCTGCGGCAGGCGCGAGGACTGCACCGGCAGCCCCAGCGCAGCCAGCCGCGTGAGCAGCGCCTGGTAAAGCGCGGTCACGCCGTCGTCATTGAAACGCGCCGCCATGGTGCCAAACACCGGCATCTCCGCCATGGGCACGGTCCAGGCCTCTTTGTTGCGCTGCACCTGCTTGGCCACGTCGCGCAGGGCGTCAAGCGACCCCTTGCGGTCAAACTTATTGATGGCCACAAACTCGGCAAAGTCCAGCATGTCGATCTTTTCCAGCTGACTGGCCGCACCAAACTCGGGCGTCATCACGTACAGCGGCACATCGACATGCGGCACGATGGCGGCATCGCCCTGGCCAATGCCCGAGGTCTCCACCACCACCACGTCAAAGCCCGCCACCTTGCAGGCCGCAATCACATCAGGCAGCGCCGCGCTGATCTCGGAGCCAAAGTCACGCGTGGCCAGGCTGCGCATGAAGACGCGTTGCCCAGAGTCCGCATCGCCGCCAGGCTGCGCAGCACGCGCAGCGGCAAGCGTGGGGGCCCAAGGCGCTATCGCGTTCATACGAATGCGGTCGCCCAGCAGGGCGCCACCGCTTTTGCGCCGGCTTGGATCAATGCTGATCACCGCAACGCGCAACTGGTCATCCTGGTCCAGCCGCAGCCGGCGGATCAACTCATCGGTCAGGCTGGACTTGCCGGCACCACCAGTACCGGTAATGCCCACGACCGGTATCTTTTTTGTAGCAGCCAAGCCACGTATTTCTTGGGCTAGAGCCGGATTTGCCTTCTCATTTTCGACTGCGGTGATCCACTGGGCCAGTGCCCGCCAGGCCATCTCGCCGTGGCCCTGCAGCGCCGCCAATTCAGTGGGGGCGTGCGGCGTCAGGTCCTGGTCGCAGCGCATCACCATCTCGCCAATCATGCCCGCCAGCCCCATGCGCTGCCCGTCTTCCGGGCTGAAGATGCGCGCCACGCCGTAGGCCTGCAACTCGCGGATCTCCGGCGGCACAATCACCCCGCCACCGCCACCAAACACCTGAATGTGGGCGCCCCCACGCTCTCGCAGCAGATCGACCATGTACTTGAAGTACTCCACGTGGCCGCCTTGGTAGGAGCTGATGGCAATGCCCTGAACATCCTCTTGCAATGCCGCGGTCACCACCTCGTCCACGCTGCGGTTGTGCCCCAGGTGGATCACCTCGGCACCCATGCCCTGCAGGATGCGGCGCATGATGTTGATCGCCGCGTCATGGCCGTCAAACAGGCTGGCAGCAGTGACGAAACGCACTTTGTGCGTGGGTCGGTAATTGGCCAGGGCTTTAAATTCAGCAGACAGGTCGGTCATGGCAGGGCTCCATCGGTGGGCTGCCTATCAGAACTGCAGCCGCTTACTTGACGTTTACGTAAACGTCAATGTTAGCGCCTTTTCCGCCTTATTTGTAGAGCATTTGCGGCAACCACATACCAATGGCCGGGAACTGGTACAACAGAAAAATGGCCAGGACCTGAATGGCCATGAAGGGCAACATACCGGCAAAGATTTGGTTCAGGGTCACGTGCGGCGGACTCACCCCCTTAAGGTAGAAGGCTGCCATCGCCACCGGCGGGCTCAAGAACGCAGTTTGCAGGTTCAGTGCCACCAGCAAGCCGAAAAACAGCGGGTCAATGCCAAAGTGCGGCAGCAAGGGGATGAAGATGGGCATGAAGATCACGATGATCTCGGTCCACTCCAGCGGCCAACCCAGCAAGAAAATCACCACCTGGGCCAGGATCATGAATTGCACGGGGGTCATGTCCAGCGACAAAACCCACTGGTTGATCAGCTCCTGCCCACCCAGCAACGCAAACGCGGCAGAGAAAATGCTGGAGCCTACAAACAGCCAGCACACCATGGCGCTGGTCTTGGCGGTCAGGTAGACCGACTCCCTCATCACCGTCATGTTCAGACGCCGGTAGGCAGCAGCCAGCAGCAAGCCGCCCATGGAGCCCATGGCCGCTGCTTCAGTGGGCGTCGCAAGACCGAATACGATGGTGCCCAACACCGCCAGAATCATCACCGCCAGCGGGAAGAACGAGCCGAGCAGCATCTTGAATATCTCAAGCCGTGCGAAGCTGAAGTAGGCATAAAAAATGGCGAGTGCCACGGCGCAACTGGCCAAAGCAACCCAGAAACTCATTGGCGGAGGCACTCGCTGCGGCACGGCGGCAGGCTCGGCAACCGCCTTGGATGCAGGCTCGACTGCCACTGCCTTGACCGGCTCGGCCGGCGTCGCCTGGGTGGACGCAGCGGCCGGCTCAGAAGCGGCCTCGGCCTTCGTGTCAGCAGCGCCGGGTGGCGGCTTCAGGTCTCCAGCCTCTTCAGGCTCGGCCAGTCCGCTAACACTTTTTTCCTCTTCCTCGGGCACGCCGGTGGCAGCAGCACCCATCGCCACCACACCTTCAGAGGCTTCTTCCACCAGAGGCGCTGTCACCTTGAAATAGACCATGCCCATGATCAGGGCCACCGACAGCGCCGGCAACACCGCAATGCCCAGGTGACTGAGCAGGCTGCTCAGCGGCACCGCTCTATTGCGTTTGCCTTTGATGGCGCCAATCAGGCCCGGCAGCACCCTTTGGCTCACGCTGCTTGACACGATCTGGGCAAACTCGGGCAGTGGCACGTGACGGTCTTCAGCAGACATAGGCGGCGCCAAATGGGGTTTGAGCTTGGCGACCACCACCACATACACCACGTACAGGGAAGCCAGCATAATGCCCGGGAAAAACGCTCCGGCGTACAGCTTAACCACCGACACGCCAGCGGTGGCGCCGTACACGATCAACATCACCGACGGCGGAATCAGGATACCCAGACAACCACCCGCCGTGATAGCACCAGCCGACAGCTGCACGCTGTAGCCCGCCCGCAGCATGGCCGGGAGGGCCAGCAAGCCCATCAGCGTCACCACCGCGCCCACGATACCGGTGGCAGTAGCAAAAATGGCACAGGTGATGATCGTAGCTACCGCCAGCGAGCCCGGCACGCGAGCGGTAGCCAGGTGCATACTCCTGA